>JADZEF010000029.1 GCA_020850695.1 Planctomycetaceae bacterium
CGCCATCGCCATCGCTCCGCGTGATGCCACTGTGTTCGGCCACACGGAACTTCTCTATCGCATCAACACCGCTCGCGCAAGCCTTCGCCAACCCCCCTACTCGACCCAAAGTGCGCGCCAGCCCTGATCGCTCACTCTCATGCCCGGCCATTCAGCCAGTCACTCTGAACTAACGGAAGTTAGTTAAAAAGTTAGGGAGAACTGACGCCATGTTTCATCAGACTCGTCCAGCCAGGAATTGCAAGAACGCGTTTCTCACAGCCAGAGCCGCAACTTGCTACGAGCCGCGGTGTTCGCTGATGTGCCGCTCCAATTGGGCCCGACTTCATTCAACTCGGCTCTTCCATCACCTCCACAAGATTTCCGGCAGCCACCATGTCTACTTTGGGAACGTCCAGATTCAGGACTTCCTCAGCCTCGAAGATCACCGCGATCTCAGAAAGCGACTTCTCCGGCAACTGCGTGAGTACGAGTCCGTCACAAAGACGGTTGCTCTGATCCGAGGAACGAGCGAGACAGAACCTGACGGTCGGATTCACTATCACTACTGCATGTACGCGACTCAGCCGCTGAGCCATGCGGCCATGAAAGGGTTGTGGACAGAAGCATGCTATCCCTGCTCGACACGCATCTCCCATCGACCGCCCATCAAGGGATTGATGCCAGCCGCAAAGTACATGTTCAAGGATCTCAGAAACTCCAAACCGGTCCTTTTGTTTGAACGCGCGAAGTTTCAGATCACTTGGGGCAGTCGTCTTTTCTTTCGCAATCCAATTTGAGCCGCCGGTGAACCACATTCAAGGATGTTTTTGACGCACCGCAGTTACGTCAAAAACATCCCCGAAGTGGTCCACCACCGCGGCCAGCCCGACCACCCTCTGTTCGACCCGTTCATGCCAAAGGATGTCATCCCGTGGTGCTTCCATCCCCGTTTGAAACAGGACGGCACCCAAACCGGGCGAATGCCTTCGGTTCAACCGGCCATCCACAACATGCCGCAGAAGTCCGCCATCAAGCGGATGATGATGAGCCGGTGGCGGCAGTACGGCGGCCTGCATCTTCAACACGACCAGTCGGCCATCGAAGTCCGCATTCTCGCCTGCCAGGCGATGGCCAATGACCGCATTCTGAAGGAAGCGTTTCAGAAAGGCTTCGACGCCCACAAGTACGTGGCGTCGATCATCGTCTAAGTTCCCAATCACAAGACCACGAAGGAGCGAAAGTCATGCAAGAAGCTCGGTTTTACGGAGTGGCGAATGATTCAAAGGCGTTGACTCGTCGCGGGTGGCTTCATGTTTCGGAAATCAGGTTGGGCGACGAAGTCTTGGGATTCGATTCCGGGGTGCTTCGATGGACACCGGTCAGACTGGTCGGTTGGCACCCTCAACTGCCCCTCGTCCGGATTCACAATGAAAACTTTTTTGAGGCGCTTTGCACTCCGGGACAGCGGTGGATCGGACATTGCCGACGCGGCGGAACGCGGACCAGGCGCATCGTCCAGGAAGTCTTCTCGACGCAATCAGTGAAGAAAGAACATTCCATCTACCTCTCTGCGCCGGTCGAGGATGAGCGGATGCTACCGATCACTCCTGCCGAAGCTGCACTTATCGGCTTCACCTATGGGGATGGATCGATGAATCGGTCGGAGTACACGGGTGCGCCATCCCAAGCCTTTGGCCGAAGGGTCGGATTCCGGGTGCAGATCTTTCAGAAGAAGCTCTTCGGCGTACGTTTCTTGGAAAGCATGATCAGTCAGTGGGGACGCGACGTCACTCGCTATATCCGTCCGACAGGCATCGAAGTCTTCTATCTGCAACCAGACGACGCTCGCAGCCTTTGGTACAGGGCGGGCCTCTACTTCGAGGAAGATCTCACGCAATTCGTTTTGAAATTGGGAACGCGATGCCGCAAGGCTTTCCTGGAAGGTGCATTCGTCGCCGAGGGCAGCTTCGATCGAAGAAAGATTCGTCACTACGCACAGAACCAAGGGGCCTTCGCGGAGGCGATCCGACTGGCGATCTTCATGGCAGGCAAGTTTCCTTCGCACAGCCTCAAGCACGATGGAGACAAGTCAGAGAAAACTTGCTACGTGCTCCGAGAAGGGAAGCCGTACGTGACCGGCCAGCGCATGCAATTCTGGCCACAAAAGCAGCTCGGTGCGGTCTGGAATCTGACGAACGACCTCGGAAGCTGGGTCGTCAAGCAGGGGGACTGCATCTTTCTCACCGGGGATGGATCCGTTCCATTGGGAACAGGATCTGAGACGTCCCTCGGTGCGTACCGAAATGTAAAGGGACATCAGGTGCATCGACCGACCTACGCCATCACTCAGTTTTAGTATCGCTTTTCCTAAGCAGCAGGTTTTCAAGTCATCCGCGAGCGAATCGAATACGTTCCTAATATCGCTTAGAGACAAAAGCGATACTCATTTCCAGCAAGGGGAAGATCATGTCGGGAGAAAGGTATGTTCCGTGGAATCGCGGACGGCGACTGCCGGCGGAGCCGCTCGTCTTGGATGAGGTCCGGAAGCTGATCGGCTCGGCGTCCGGACGGTCACCGACCGGGATTCGGAACCGGGCGTTGATCGTCGCGCTCTACCGCGGCGGACTTCGGTGCAGCGAAGCGCTCGATCTCTTTCCGAAGGACTGCAATCTCGGATCCGGAACGATTCGAATCCTCTGCGGTAAAGGCGGCCGATCGCGGGTCGTCGGGATCGATCCGGAGGCGGCCGGCGTCATCCAGCGCTGGCTGGACCGCCGGGTCGCCCTCGGGCTGACCGGACGGTACCCGGTGTTCTGCACGCTCGACGGGAAGCCACTCCAACCCGTTTACGTGCGGAACCTGCTCCGGCGTCTCGGACAGCGGGCGGGGATCGACAAGCGGGTCCACCCGCACGGCCTCCGCCATACGCACGCGTATGAACTGGCCAATGAGAATTTCCCGCTCCACGTCATCCAACAGCAGCTCGGGCATTCGAGCCTGGCCACGACCGATCGCTATATCCGGCATCTGAGCGCCCCGGAAGTCGTCGAACGGATGAAGTCGCGGAAGTGTCGACTGGAAGCTCCTGAATAGCGTCTTCCGTCGCCATCGAAGTTCGTGTGCGCGGTGTGTCGAGTGTGCTGAGTGTGTCGGGTCGTGGAGGGATTGAATGTTCGACTTCAGTGCGTGGCCAAATGGTGTCTCTCAGCCGCACTCGGAGACGCCGACAGCCGTGGCGGAGCCAGAACCTTTCATCTGGAACGACGATGCTCCGTCACAGCAGAACTACGACGGTCTCGGTTTTCGGTTGGCCGCGACCCGCGCCTTCTTTCGCGGGCCGGAAGGCGGTCTGGTTCAGGTCGCGGCTCCCGGGTCAGATCCACGATACATCCTCTCCGGCAGGGAGTTATGGCCCTTGCTTGTGGACCTTCTGGGGGCGTGCGTCATGAAACGCGGCGAGCTGACGGGACGCGCCATCTCTCGCGGACATCTTGACGCGCTGCTCCACACAGATACTTTCCTCCGCCACTTTCATCCGATCACCACCGTGACCGATGTGCCTCGGTATCTCTCGAACTTCGAGATTTCAGAACCGGGTTACAACAAGATCAGTCGACATGAGGCGGTGTACTACACGGGGAATACGCCTCAGGTCAGCTATGACTTGTGTGCGATGCCCCGGTTTCTTGATGTGATGGCGTTTGAGACGAATGCGGACCGCACGAATGCCGTCGCGGCGGCGCTGACTGTCATGCTCCGCGGACACTGGCCGGGTGGAAAGCCGATCGTGCTGGCGACTGCAACGAAGAGCCACGCCGGCAAGGACACGATTCTGGATTTTGCGGCCGGCGTCGAACGCAAACAGTCTATCTCTTATCAGGACAAGGACTGGCCGGTCGAACGGTCATTCGTCGCGGCGGCGAAAGGTCCCCCCTGTCCAGCCCTCATCGTCATAGAGAATGCCCGTCTGGGACGCGGCCATGACAAGATCGCCTCAGCTTACATCGAACGGTTCACCACCGATCCGAATCCGATGCTGTTCTCCACGGGAACAGGAGGCCCGGTCCGCGTCAGGAACGATTTCGTTGTCGCGATCTCCACGAATTCCGGCCAGGTCAGCGAAGACCTTCTGAACCGATGCCTGCCCATCCATCTTGTCCCCCGGGGAGACATTCATCTTCGCGGCTGTCCGATCGGAAATCCTCGGCACACGTACCTGCCGGAACACAGGGAGCGGATCGCGGCCGAGCTGCGCGGAATGATCGAGCGATGGAAGTGCGCCGGCCGGCCGGCAGCGACGGACGTGGCTCATCCCTTCTCAGAATGGGCACGAGTCATCGGTGGTATTCTCCGCATCAACGGCTTCGTGGACTTCCTGGCCAACTACGGGAAGCGCAAATCGTGCGACGATCCCGTTCGCGAAGGGCTGGCCACACTCGGTGCCGCAAGGCCGGATGACTGGTTGCGACCATCTGACTTGGCCGGCATTGTCGAGAATCTCGGACTCGTCGGCCGTCTGATCTCCGTGTCGGATCGGGAGTGCGGCGCATCACGTGCGCGCGGGTTGGGAGTCCTGCTTTCGAAACATGTCGGAGAGACGGTCATGGTGGAGACAGAGGATGGCGTGATGTCATTCAAGATCGGAAAAACGCGACAGCGGTTTAGCGGAATTGTCCAGACGCGGTACCGTTTCGCTCGCGCCGGCTTCCTGCCGGCTCCGACCGATGAGGACCCGCCGGCCGCCGGCTTGGTCGACTGATTTTGGAGGCGTTTTTTGGATCGCTTGGGTGGAGCCGCGTGGTGCGGCCCCGTTCCGTAACTTTCAAATGAAGGATCGACTGATGACGCGCGAACAAGTGGGATCGCTATTCAACGCACTTCAGGCTGCAATGGACCCCGCCCCCGAGAATCTCTGCGCGGTCTTGCAGAACCTGCCCGCTCACGAGTACTTCCCTCCCCCGTGGACAACGTGGACTCTGTTGTCCTTGTTCGAGTATCGGAAGAAGCAGGACAGAGTGAGGCTTCAAGCTCAACGGGACATGCCCGACGTGTTTCCCCCGAGCCCGCAACTCGTCGAAATCGAACAGCCGCTTCGAAGGTCCTTCGATGAAAGCTCACAATGGGAGTGGTTTCTGGAGTGCGGGGTTGGCTTCGGGTATCTCGTCCACAGCCGAACCCAGGAGTGCGTTACTTTTGGCTTGAAGGAGGACAATGCGGGGATCTTCTTTGCCGATCTCGCAGGCTTCCAGCCGAACGAGCAGCAAAGGAGCGCCGCTGGAGTCCGTTTCTGCGAGTTGCATCCTTCGCCGGTGACTTGCTTCCGTGATGTCGGCGAGCTTTATGACTGTGAGTTGCTTCAGGGGCACCATTACATTTCCTCAGACGTCCGGAGAGATGTCGAGCCGGATGGCTACTCTCTCGCGGACGAACTCCTGCCCTGGTCGAGCGTGGTTTCCGAGTTCGTCCGCCGCTGCGATGACAACACTAACGGAGTCTGGTTGGCCGCACTGATCGGCGACTGGATGCTCGCCCATACCATCGCCGCGTTGCTGGGGAGACACGATCTTGCCTCGGCGACCGAGGCTCGGGCGGCTCAGCAGCGGGCCGATCACTCCTTGCTGATCCGACGAATGCACTCTCGACGGCCAACTCCCGGGATCACGCTGGACAGCGGTGATCGACTTGTCCATTCGGCTTGAGGACGCAGAGTTGCGGTGGCGAGACTCCCGCCGGATTCATGTCGATGCCACGGTTCTGGCCCAATAAATCTTGCCGGACGGCAACCCAGTTCTCGGGCGACGGCTGAGAGATGTCGTCGAAGAATGTCTCAAGCGAGATCGATTGCCGCCGACACCTGCTGTGTGTACTCTTGCTCCGTCGGTGAGGCTCGCGGAGCCATACCGACGACTCAGCGTTACGTTATTGGAGCATTTCCGCATGACCGTGGTCGCGATGCGACCACCGACAACTTGAAGGCGCGAAAGCGCCAGGCTGCCCCCGCCTAAACCCGCCAACCTGAGCGTTCCAACGCTCTTGAAGTTTCACAGAGGCAGAACTGGAGCCGCGCCCCCCGTAAGGGGGGCGTCGGCCGGTTCTGTCTGTGCGCCCCTTGGCGGGGGTTGGCGGGCACTCCGGTTCGGCGCTCCCTGTTTTTATGCGCCAAGCCTTTCTCTGCCCGTGCCAGTTTCCCTGCTACCCGATTCAAGAAATCCGAATTTCCGGTGGAAATCCGGAAAGGTTTTTCCGACGCCAGCGTGCTGCTCTTCAGAGGACGAGATGCCGGACCTTCCCGCAACGCCTCCCAGCCTCATCGTTCGCATTCAGAACAGGGAGAAACACGCCGACGCAGCATGGGGTCAGCTTCTCGAAATCTACACGCCGATCGTGGTGCGTTTCGTTCGTTCGCGGGGTCTGCAAGATGCCGACGCTTGCGATGTGGCTCAAGAAACATTCCGGACGGTCGCTCACTCGATTGGCGGGTTTGACCCGGTCCCGGAAAAGGGGCGGTTCCGGGACTGGCTGTTCGTCATTGTCCGCAGCCGGCTGGCCGATCACCGGCGGCGGACGGCGCGGACGCAACAGGGGTCAGGCGATCCGGACATCCACGCAGCACTGGATGGGATTGTCCGTGAGGAACCTCATCAGGCACTTTGGGACCAGGAGTACCAGCAGCAGTTGCTGACTTGGACGGCAAAGCACGTTCGCGGCGAGTTCACGGAATCGACCTGGGCGGCGTTCTGGATGACCGCGGTGGACGGGCATCCCGCCAATGATGTGGCGGGTCGGCTCGGAATGACCGTAAGCAACGTCTACGTCTGCAAGAGTCGGGTGCTGGCGCGGCTTCGAGACAAGGTCCGAGAGATCGAAGGGGAGTGAATCTCCCGGGATGGATCATGGAACCCTCGACAACGAAACCTGACGCCGGTGAGTTAAGACGGCTTCTCGCCGGCGGATTGTCGCCGGAAGAGGAGTGTCGGATTCTGGAACTGGTTGAGTCCAATGAAGGGTGTATTCACCTCCTCGAAGACGCCGCTGCGGATCCGCAATTCCGAGCGGACGTCCGAGAGTTTCTCGGAAGACATGCTCCGCCAGAGCCGGCGGTTGAGAAGATTGTCGCCCATGTTGCCGGTCTCGCGAGGGAGCCGAACTCGCCATCGCTCGATTTTCTCGACGCGGCCGACACAGACGAATTTCTGGGGAAGTTCGACGGCTACCAAGTTCTGGCGTGCATAGGCAGCGGCGGCATGGGCGTTGTGTTGAAAGCCGTGGATCCTGCGCTCAATCGAGTTATTGCGTTGAAGGTTCTTTCGCCGCACCTTGCCACGAGCGCGAATGCCCGAAAGCGGTTCTTGCGGGAAGCCCGCGCCGCGGCGGCCGTGTGTCACGAGAACGTCGTCACAATCCACGCCGTGCGCGAAGCGGCTCGCCTTCCGTATCTGGTGATGGAATTCATCGGGGGAGTCTCACTTCAGGAGAGAATCAATTCGGAAGGTCCGCTGCCGGTCGTCGAGATTCTTCGGATCGGGATACAGGTCGCCGGCGGTCTGGCGGCCGCGCACGCTCAGGGACTGGTTCATCGCGACGTGAAGCCGGGAAACATCCTGTTGGAAAACGGCGTTCAACGCGTGAAGATCACCGACTTTGGTCTGGCTCGGGCCGCGGATGATGGCGGCATCACGCACGACGGGATGATGGTTGGAACTCCCGAGTACATGTCCCCCGAACAGGCCCGTGGCGAACCGGTGGACCATCGCACGGACCTGTTCAGCCTGGGGAGCGTTCTCCATGCGATGTGTACCGGGAAGTCGCCCTTCCGTGCAGAGACGACGACGGGAATTGTCCATCGCGTGTGCAACACGGATCCTTGCCCTCTCTTTGAACGAGACGCCGCCATTCCCGGCTGGCTCGCGGCCATTGTTTCCCGTCTGCATGCCAAGGCGCAGCAGGATCGGATTCAGTCCGCGGTCGAGGTCGTCGAGTTGCTCGGAGGACATCTGGCCGCCCTCCAGAGGGGGGATGACCCGGCGCTATTGAATCTTGGAAAGGAGAGCCGGATGGCCGGCCTCTGGCTGCCGTGTACCGGGGTTATCGCACTGCTGGCAGGTGCCGTCGCAGGTAGCTCGGTCATCTCGCAGGAACCCAAGGCCTCATTGCAAGATTGGCCGGCGAGAGACCCTTTGCCGCTCAAGTCAGACGAAGCGACGCGCCGGATGTCCCCGCCGGCGATTGCGCCGGATGTGCTGTCCGCGCTGGCGCAGCCCGTCACTCTCAACGTTCCCTACGCACCACCCTACAAGGATGCCCCGACCGACAAATTGTCGGTTCAGTATGCGGTGAAAGACATCTGCGCCCAAGTCGGGCTCTCCTACCACTGGTCGAAGTCGCAACGAGGGTCGGCTCCGTTCCACAAGCGTTGGGTCACCCCGCACTTTGTGAACGTCCCCGCGCGCGATGCGCTGGGGGAGTTGCTTCGGCCCTTCCAATTGACTTTCGCTGTCGACGAGTCCGGTGTCTTCCTGAAACACGTCGATGACGGCGCTAATCCGCGCACCCCTGAAGGGAAATGAAATGGCCACCAAAGTCTTCGAAGCGAAGGTTTACCTGGAAGGCACGAGCGGACCGGTCCCGGTCCAGGTGCAAGCTCGGGACATTCCGGACGCCCGCCGAATCATCCAGGCTCAATATGGATCACGTTTCAAGAGGTTCGCCAACGGTCCGCTCGAAGTGAAGAAGTGAGGGACCACTCTTGCCTAGCGGTGTCATTGTTGCCCTGCAAATCGGCAAGAAACCCATTGAATTTTTTCATCACGGCTCAACGAGGACGTTTCACCCAATGGCCACAGACGAATGGCGCTACAGCACTGGCGATGACAATGAGCAAGGCCCAGTTTCCACCGCAGAACTCGGTCGGTTGGCGGAGACGGGACAACTGAAGCCTGACGACCTCGTCTGGAAGGAAGGCATGGCGAAGTGGGTCCCCGCAAGCCGAGTGAAAGGGCTGAAGTTCGTTGTTGCCGCACCGGCAGCCCCACCACCGATGCCATCGGCGACATTCAGCGCCCAGTCGCTCAAGGCAACGCTCCAGGAGGCACAACTGCGAGCCGACGAAGCCGCCGGGGCGTTATGGTTTCTCGACCTGAAGTTCAACCGTTTCATTTCCGCGACGCTGGTCCGCGGAGTGTGGATGGTCTACCTGTTACTTGTCGCTTTGGGCGTTGTGCTAGGGACGCTTGGGTCAATTCTCCGGTATCCAATTCATCTCGCCGTGTTAGGGGCCGTCGGATCTCTCCTGCTGGCCGGGCTGACGACGGTCATGTTTCGAATGCTCCTCGAAGCCTTCATGGTGGTGTTCCGAATCGCCGAGCATTTGCGAGAGATTCGCGACGAGACCGTGTCTCATTGACGTTCGACAAATCGCGAATCTCTCAAGTTCAAAGAGCGTGCGCCTCCCGCGGACACCGACCGGAGAAAAATGCCGTGAGCGAGCCAGATCCCGCCGACCGGAATGACACCGACAAACCGTCCCCGCCGCCTCGTCCGAAACGCGAGGTCGCCGTCACTCCACCCCCGCGACCAAAGCGTTCCGCACCTCCGCCGCGCCCTGTCCGCGAACGGCCCGTCACGAGCGGAAAGGGTGTCTCGCGAGCGGCTGGGCGGAAAACATGGGGGTTCGTCACGCTTGGACTCCTTGGGGTGGGCATGGTCGCTGCCGGAGCGGCGTCTCTGACCGGCATTGGGGGACTGTCTTCTCTGGTCGAGTTGGGTGGTCCGTCCAATACGCGGTCCGCCGATTTCACCGGAGCGGAGGTCAAAGCTTTGATGCTCATGCTGAGGGACGATCCGGACCTGCAGGCGAACTACCTCAACGAGCGCGGTCCAGTGGACGGCGCGTCGCGCTTGATTCCTTTGCGGTTATGGGAGGCCCTCTTCGGAGAACCCGCATCCACGACGAGAATCGGCGGCGACAGCCACTGGATCTATCTGGCAAGCGACGGACAGGTCGGTATCACTCCCGGCCCTCGTAACCTGGACGATGACACTCCGGTCCACTGGATCATTCTTTGGACGGTCGACAGCACGGTTTCAGTTTCCGGCACGCCTGTCCGGAAAGACGAACTGAAAGCGCTGGCGCTGCGAATGAAGAAGCGGGTCGATGGGGAACTGGAATCGTCCGGGCAACTGGCACAACGCGCCGAGTTGAGCCGGAAGTGGGAACAGGAGGAGGCAGACCGAAAGCGACAGCAGGCCGCCGACGATCAGCGGCGGAACGAGGAGTCGGCCAAGGCCGAGGAACAACGCGGTCGGGAGAGGGACGCGGTTCATGCCGAGAAGGAATACTGGAAGCTTCGTGAAAGCCTTCCGTTGGGGGGCGAGAGGGACGCCTTCCCTCCCCGCTCACAGGATTGGATCAAGCGGAGGGCTGCAGTCATTACCGAAGCGAGGTTGAAAGGAGTCATCACTGTCGATCGAAATTTTGGTTTCGAGAAGTACCAAGGGGAGATTCCCTTGCCGCCGATCGACGCCGTACTTGCTGCTCTCCGCAAAGGGACTTCCATTCCCGTCACGGCTGCCGACGCCGGCTCGAATCAGGAGCCGGAACCGAATTCGCCCCGCGAGGCGACGAAGGGTTCCAAGAGCAAGCAACCATCAGACGCGAAGAGTGTGCCGGCGCTCGCCGTATCACCGTTCGACGTCGCGCAAGCAAAAGCTCATCAGCACGCATGGGCGACGCATCTTGGCGTGACGGTCGAACGCACCAATGCCGTTGGGATGAAGTTCACACTGATCCCGCCGGGTGAGTTCCAGATGGGTAATCCCGATTCGGTTGACGATGCCACTCCGCCGACCAAACCGCAGCACCGCGTCCGCATCAGTCGGGCCTTTTATTCCGGGATGCACGAGGTCACAATCGCCGCTTTTCGTCAGTTCATTGATGACGCGAACTACCGGACGGATGCCGAGAAAGAAGGGATTGGCGGAAGCGGATACGATCTGGAAAAGTCGGAGCTTGTGAAGAAGCCGGAGTACACCTGGAAGGAATATGGAGTTCCGCGGGGCGAAGACCATCCGGTCAACAACGTCAGTTGGAATGACGCGACAGCTTTCTGCGAATGGCTCACCTCCAAAACCGGCCAGACTCATCGCCTGTTGACCGAAGCCGAGTGGGAATATGCTTGCCGCGCCGGAACCACGACCCGCTTTTCCAACGGGGACGATCTGGAGTCGCTCACGCAGGTCGGTAATGTGGCAGACGCGACCGGCAAGGCGAAGTTCCCCGCTTGGACGACGATCGCTGCCGCCGATGGATTCGTCTTCACGTCGCCGGTCGGTTCATTCCGGCCGAATGCGTTCGGTCTCTTCGACATGCACGGCAACGTGACGGAGTGGTGCCAGGACTGGCATCACGCCGACGAATACGCCGCCCGCGCCACCCGCGCCACCCGCATCGCCATCGATCCCGTACGAACGGACCCTCCCAGCCAACGCGTTTTTCGCGGGGGTGACTTCATTTTTCATCCGAACGTGTGCGGATCGGCCAGTCGTTCTTATGCTCCGCCGAGTTTTCGGGATTTCCGCACGGGGTTCCGGGTCGCCATCACGTTGCAGCCGCCGGCGGAAGTCATCAACCCTGCGACGAAGAACGAACCGCAGGATCCCAACGACAACAAGCAGAAAAACGCCCAGCTTGTCGAGGCGGCGCTCGGCAAACGAGTCTCTCTCAGAGCGCCGTATCCGACCGTGGACAAGTCCGAGAAGGGAGATCGCATCACTGTCCAGTTTGCGGTGAAAGAGATCGGGCGGCAGGCGGGCGTTGGGTACGACTTCGAAGCGTCGCTAAAAAACGCAGACCCGGAATGCCGTCGCTGGGTGAAGCCCGTCATTCGCAACATGCCGTGCCGGGACGCACTGGAAGCCATCCTGAAACCGGCTGGATTGACGTACCGGCTCGAAGGCAATGCCATTGTGCTGCAACGTCGGAAGTGAAGACCGTCCAACGTACGAAAGCATGCCTCTACTCTTCATTTCAAGTGCGATGAGGCATTAGCTACCGGACGAGTGGTCAAACGCAGATTGCGAGAAGAGGGCGTGCCGCTCATATTAGCGCCCCACTCGTTCCGCGCCGGATCCATCACGGGTCTGTTGAATTTAAGTGTCGCACTCGGAGATGTGCTGAATCCTGCGTGCCACGCCGACCCGCCAGCCACTCAGCTGCACGACCGTCGAAAGAGACAGGTCACGCGGAACGCCGTCGAGCGAATCGCCACCTGACGACGCACGCGGATCATCTCAGCTGGCATTGCGTGACCGGCAGGTATACTCGCCACTGCCTGGAATCTCTGGTAAGGTTTGCAGGGGCGGTTGCCTAGCCGGAGAAACTCAAATGCCCAAAGTTCACGACTTTTTGCAGGTCCAAGAAGTGGCAAAGCTTCTCGGCGTGTCGCCTAACACCGTGCGCAATTGGGGACGCGAGGACAAACTTCCTGAATTTCGCCATCCTGTGAATAACTACCGTCTCTATCGCAGGCAGGATGTGGAAAAGATGCTCCACGCACTGCAAATGCCGAAGAGAACGCGGTAATCGGTCAGAAATCCGTGGACGCATTCGCGTTCGCCCAAAGAATCGGAGTTCACGTTGGGTAGGCCATTTGAAGATGAGCTGCAAGCCCTGCCATCAACGTATTCATGGGCGATGGCACAATCCATTGATGAACTGGTCCGCGCCGTCGAGCGGCTTTTCTCAGTGCCGCTGCTCGCTGTTGGCTCGGGGGGGTCATTCACAGCCTGTCATTTCGCTCGCCACCTTCATGAGTCTTATGCACAGCAACCGGCAATCTCTCTCACACCTCTTCAAGCGGTTGACCGGCGCACTCCAAGTTCGCGGATGTCGATTCTCGTCCCAACTGCTGGCGGCAACAATCCGGATGTCGTCGCTGCGGTGCGGCTCCTAACTGAAAACGAACCTCGCAGTTTGTTAATCGTCTGTGGCGATCCCGAATCGAGGGTGGCGACACTGGCCAGTCGTTACGAAATGGTCGACTTCGCGCCGTTTCTTCTGCCGTCGGGAAGGGATGGATTTCTGGCGACCAATTCGTTACTGGCTTTTTGTGTTCTACTCACCCGTGCCTATGCAAGGGTAGCAGGCCGTCCAGCGCTACTCCCGAAGAGCCTCAAGTCCCTGTTGAGCGAAAGCCGTATTGGAAGAAGAACTACATCCCAGGAAAAGGAGTTCCAGGCGTTGTTGGAACGGAACACGCTAGTTGTCCTACATGGCCCTTCGACAGCCGCGGCTGTTGTGGACATTGAATCAAAGTTCACTGAGGCCGCGCTCGGGACGGTGCAGCTTGCGGACTATCGGCAGTTCGCCCATGGTCGTCATCATTGGATCGCCAAGAATCCGACGACGACGGCTGTGCTTTCGCTGGAGTCGGAAGATGATGGAAACGTCTCCGCTCAGACTTTGTCATTGCTTCCCGAAGAAATTCCGATCAAGCGTGTTTCGATTCCGGGACAAGGACCAATCGCAGACCTCGCTGGTATCATTGAAGGGTTTTATCTCGCCGCTGCGGCGGGTCACGCTCGCGGCATCGACCCAGGAAGACCGGGCGTTCCGTCGTTTGGCCGAAAGCTTTATCGCGCAAACGCATTCCGCCGTTCTCGTAAAGAAGATGCAATTCCTCCGTGGAAGGCGCGGCCTATTGAACGCAAAGCTGCCCACCGCATCGAGAGTCTCGTCGAGGAAGACCGCTTGCCGTTTTGGCTCTCATCTTTCGATGACGTTGTGCAGCAACTCGCTGACGCCCGCTTCCAAGGGATCGTGGTCGACTACGATGGCACGCTTTGCCACGAGGACCGACGGGCTGATCCATTGCCGCCCGACATCGTCAACGTCCTCACGGATTTGTTGAAGTCGGGACTGGTCTTGGGGGTAGCGACTGGGCGAGGTAAATCTGTCCGGGAACGACTTCGAGAGGCTCTGCCGAAAAAGTATTGGCCGCAGGTGGTGGTTGGTTACTACAACGGCGCGGAACTGTTCGGGCTCAGCGACCCACAGCTTCCTGATGGAACCGAGAGAGTGGGGCCGGAATTGGCAGAGCTTGCTCTGGCTTTCCAGGCGGACCGACTGCTGGAGTCAGGGAAGCTCACACTGCGTCGGAAACAAGTCACGCTAAGCCAAATGCGAGGCCTGACACTTCAAGCTCTCTGCGAGCATGCCGAAGCCATCATCAGCCATGTAACTCCGAACACCGTTCGTGTCATGCGATCCGGACATTCGGTCGACATCGTTCCTCAGTCAGTGACTAAGTTGGCTGTCGTTGAACGTGTCCAACAAATCGCTGGGCAAGGCACCGACCCGATTCTCCGAATCGGAGATCGGGGATGTTGGCCAGGGAACGATGCACAGTTGTTAGCAAGCCCTTTTGGCCTCAGCTCGTACGAAGTATCTTCAGATAGTTCTGGTTGCTGGAATCTCGCCCCGGCGGGACATCGTGGTCACCAAGCGACGCTTGGATACTTAAAGCAGCTATCGATCAACAAAAGAGGAATCCGCTTCTCATGGCGGCCGGGTAGCGGAGGATAACGATGAAGCAGGACTTCATTCTCGGCAAATTGGCCGAGATCATGGCGTGGCCCGCAGGCATCGACCGTGAGGAATTCGGATGGCTTCGGCTCATGTCGCGCATGAAGTACGACGGCTACCAAGACTTTCTTGCAGGGGCGCGATTCGTCGAATCGCTGGCCGACTGGCTCCAACAGTTTGCCCGTGAAGAACGTGCTGTCGCCTATGACTTCGTGCGCGAGTCGTTGGTCTACGTCAGCGCGGCTGAGATGAATCATCTCGTCGAGTTGTTCTACCCCGAAACCGTCGTATGGCGGCTGCAAGCGGCGGTTGCGACGCTTTGCAGCATCCCGAAATGGCAAGTCTGGGCGTCGAAAGAGTCTCGAAATCTGTTTGATCGTATTCGACGACAAACCCTTTTTGTTGAACTGAGCGATGGCGCACGCATCGACGTATTCCGCCGTGCCAATGCCGGACTGATCAGCAACGAGCAGGCTGTCACCTCACCCCGGCTGAATAGGGAAAAATGGGATGACCTCCTGAAGGATCTTCGTAGAGACCTCCAAGACCCGGAGGCGAGATTCGCTTTTGTGTTTCTCATGGACGACTTTGTCGGTTCCGGAACAACACTGTTGAGAAAGAAAGGCGATGGAAAGTGGGGCGGAAAGCTTGTGCGATTTTGGGAAGACGTTGAGGACCATTTGGCCACGCATTTTCAGGCTGACTGGTCGCTGTGCGTCCATCATTACATTGCCACGGCGCGCGCCGTGCGGGCAATCCAAGAGCGGAACCAAGAGATTCAAACCGAGAGGGGTGCCGGCAAATGGTTTAGCAATGTGCAGTTTTCATTCGGGACAGTGCTGCCTGGCGACTTACCGCTGACACCTGCCACCGACACCCCATTCATGGAACTCGCCAAGAAGTATTACGACCCTTCGATTGAAACTGAGCACACACGTGTTGCGGGAACGGGTGCGATGCTGGGCTTCGGCGAATGTGCCCTCCCATTAGTACTGGAGCACAATACTCCGAACAATTCAGTTGCGCTTCTCTGGGCTGATACTGTCGGAAAGGATGGTCGCCATGCAATGAGGCCGCTATTCCGCCGCCGCCAGCGTCATACGTAAGGAAGAGTGAATCGTGGAGAACCCATTCCATCGCCGAGCGACTGAGCAACTGCGTGACGACGAGGCGTTTTTGTCGATTGTCAGTCCGCAGCCTCTGTCCTATTTCTTGAAACGTCCTGCGGAGAAAGGAACGCTCTATGACCGCTTGGTGATGCTGGGTGGAACGCCAGGAAGTGGCAAAACAACGTTGGCGCGACTCTTTGAGTTCTCGGCTCTCAGCGCAGTTTTGCGGAGCACCGGGTCAACCGACTATGAGTCCGTTGCCGGAGCGTTGGAACAATGTGGAGCGATCAAGGAGGGCGTGCCTGCACTTCTTGGATGTCGTCTGCCGATGGAGACCGACTATCGCGAGTTTTGGCAGTTTCCGTATAACGACGCACTCAAATCTGGTCTGCTCTTCACGTTCATCCAGTCCCGAGCGATCTTGTCATGGTTCCGCCAGTTGCAAGCTGCAGGCGTCGCACCTTCCGAGGTCACCCTCATCGCCGAGAGAGATTCCGGCTCAGGTCTTGATGCCATCGGAGGCAGCCTTGGCGAGCAGGTGCTTAGAAAAGCGCGAGATGTTGAGCGTGCTGTCTATGAAATCGTGGGATCTCTGGTCCCGCCGATGGAGACGGAGCTCTCCACCGCAGTTACCGGAACGTATCGCCCTTTCGACGTGATTTCGAAGATTCAGCTTCAGAGTCCGGCTATAGCCAATGTCAACGCTCTCCAACTCATGCCGTTGGTGATTCTGGACGATGCGCATTGGTTGCACCCGGCGCAGTTTGAGTCAGTCAAGCGTTGGCTTGCGCGACGAGAACTGCACATTGCCCGGTGGATTATTTCCAGGTTCGACATTCTTCAACCAAGCGAAGCGCTTCAGGCGGTGTCGGAAGATCGCTCCGAAAAACCGGCATACCCTGGCCTGTCCGCTGAGCGTGATATCGAAGTGGTATTGCTTCAGAGTTGGGCGTCAAGGCGCGATCAGCGAAACGCGTTTCGCAAAATGGGCCGTGATATGGCAGAGCGATACTTGCATAAGCATTCTCTCCTCGGTCAGCGCAGACTTGTGGACATCACCAGCTTTCTAAGCAAGGCACCGCAGTCTCTCTCCACGAGTAAAACCAGCGACCTGTCCAATCAGATTGCATCCACGCAGGCAAGACTCAAGATATCCAACTCGCGCCGGAAGTTGCTTGAAGAATCAATCATCAAGTTCCAAGGAAACGATGACTTGGGCGAGGATGTTCGGCTGGCGATGTTGGGAGTCCTCCTCCATCGCTACTTCAAACGGACCAAAGGACAAGCAAGCCTGTTCGGTGACGATCCGGAACCACCCAAGCCAACGGTCGCCAACGACGGTGTTTACGAAGCGGCCTTACTCCATCTCATGCACCATTTCGAGCGCCCCTATTTCTTCGGTGCAGATACTCTCTGCGATGCCAGTTCCGAGAATGCCGAACTGTTCTTACAACTGAGTGCAATTCTGGTTGATACTGTCGCCACGCAGGTCATTCGTTCTCGGCCA
Source organism: Planctomycetaceae bacterium (assembly GCA_020850695.1). Lineage (GTDB taxonomy): Bacteria > Planctomycetota > Planctomycetia > Planctomycetales > Planctomycetaceae > JADZEF01. The sequence continues at coordinate 17,180 of JADZEF010000029.1, forward strand.
GCGCTACTCGACGCTTCGACGCAGCACCGCCTATTGCGCGAGCGCGCGACGCGAATGATTGATGCTTGGAGTTTTCCATACTTCGAAAGGGTTCGATCACTCGTGCGTCTCATCGCATCGAAGTGCGTAGAGACCTCGCTTCAGCCCAACGGTTGGCTGACTCCAAATGCTTATGGATTGCTGCAAGCCGAGTTCGATTTCTTAGCGTCATCAAATTCTGAAGTGGGACGAGTTCTTCAGTTCGCGGTTGCTTACAACGCACTCCTCGTCGTGCCCCGATATGACTGTAAGGGCAAAGAATGGTGCCTGCTTGAACTGGGCGGGCCTGTTTGCTTGTCGCTGGGGCTGACACTCAAACGCGGTGGGTTTCTGGAAGGCAGCGTCGCTGAACTCGGGACTATGATCGAGGAAACGTTGCAATGAGTGGAGTTAGACGGTGGGAGCCGTGTGTGTACCATCGAGGCGCACACGCTAACGAATTTCTTTGCGAATACTTGGCAAGCAACACTCGTCGAGTGTTGCTCGTGACTGGGGCCGGTTTCGATCCACGTAGCACCCGGATTGTCGACCTGATACCCCCTCAATGCCGAGCCAACACGCAAGCGATCCTTCTTCGCGAGGAACGTCCGAATCCGGAGCGGGCACTGCTGGAACTCGCCATTCAGAATCGCGACGCATTGATGACGGCCTTTTCAGGGGCACAAGAACACTTCATCCAGGTTTTCGCAGAAGATAACGCCGTCATCGGTGGGCGAAGTGCTGCACGGATCATCCGCTCTTTGCCGCTTAAAGGCATCACCGACATTTTTGTGGACATCAGTGCGCTATCCATAGGAATCGCGTTTCCCATTATCAAACACTTTATGGAAGTGTTGTCCCGCACCCCCGAGTCAGTGACGAATCTCCACGTCCTCTCGTGCGACAGTCCTCCAATTGACCGCACGATTCGTTCTCGACCTTCCGATCGGGTTGCCCCAATTCTGGGCTTTCACGGTGAATGGGGGCTCCACACCAAGTCACATGCGGCCATCTTGTGGATGCCACAACTCAGCCATGGCAAAGGCGGAGTGCTGAGAAGAATCTTCCAATTTCTGATTAACGATCAGCCCGATACCGTGGTCTGTCCAATTCTTCCCTTCCCGTCGTCTCGGCCGCGGCTGCCTGACGAACTGCTGGAAGAGTTTGCCGACGAGTTGCAGGCGGAATGGTCCGTTGACGTCCGGGATCTCGTGTATGCGGACGAGAAAAGCCCCTTGGACCTGTACCGGACGATCCTGCGTATCGACGACGCCAGAAAGCGTGTTTTTGCCAGCGTCGGTGGGTCACAGATCGTGCTGTCCCCTATTGGGAGCAAAGCTCTCTCTCTCGGCGCTCTGATGGCCGCCCTCGAACGCAACTTTACCATTCTGCATGTTGAGTCGATCGGGTACACTGTGGAGGAACAACATGGACCACCACCACCTGGCTCCGAGGAATTGGTCCATATTTGGCTGCACGGAGAGGCGTACGGAATCAAGGGTGCCGAGTAGGGCACACGGAAATGAAAACGAACCCGATACGCAAGGCTTCTCACTCGACTCCCACCGCCCTCGGTACCGGATTGCTCGCCCTGGATGAGGTGATCGGAGTTGACAAGGGTGCTCCTGTCCGTCACTGGGCTGGAGGAACGTGCGGGAATGTGCTGATTGCTCTCAAGTACCTCGGATGGGCGACAAAACCAGTCGCTCGGCTGGAACCTGGTGACGCTGCGGATTTGCTGCTTGCGGACCTGCGCCGCTGGGGGGTTTCCAAGGAGTTCATACGCGTTGAGCCGACGGGAAGCACGCCGATCATTGTTCAGCGTATTACCCGAAGCGCGAACGGCGCTCTCCGCCACTCGTTTTCTTGGCGCTGCCCCGACTGCGGAGCCCCGTTCTCGGGTTACAAAGCGGAACTGGTCACCGTCGCCGAGAAACTGGCTCCCAAGATGAAGAAGGCACAGTTGTTCTTCTTCGACCGCGTTTCGGCCGGCGCAATTCATCTCGCTAAGGCTGCATCGGAAGCGGGAGCGCTGGTCGTGTTTGAGCCATGCAGCATCGGGAACCCGATCCTCTTTCGCCAGGCATGGGAACTCTCCCACATAGTGAAGTACTCACATGAGCGCCTGAGCGACTTCCCGGAAATGGATGTTGAAAGTCATCCGCGACTCACGATCGAAACTCTAGGTGATGCAGGCCTCAGGTATCGACGTTGGAGTCCAGAAAAACCTACGGAAGGCTGGATTGAATCCAAGGCGATCGCTGTTGATGGGATCAAGGACACTGCGGGAGCTGGTGACTGGTGCAGTGCCGGTATCTTATCCAAGGTCGCACGTACCGGACTCTCCGGTTTTTCGCAGTTAACCGACGAGCAACTTTCTTCGGCGGTTCGGTACGGTCAGGCATTGGCCTCCTGGTGTTGCCGATTCGAGGGAGCTCGGGGAGGAATGTACGAAGTCACGAAGGCTCAGTTTGCCGAACAGGTGAATGAGATTCTGCAGGGCGCTCCCGTTCCACTTGCGACCGCGAAGCATAAATCGGCCAATACGACAGGATCTTCTGGTTTCTGCCGCCAATGCGATCAACGCACGAGTGTTTCCGCGAGGCGGCGAGTGAGAAAGGCTCGCTAGGCGGCCCCTCGGTTACGGGTCGCAACCGCGCGCCTGAAGCACAAACTTCTATAGGGAGGAATGCTTCCTATAGACCGACGCGAGCGATCCACACCGCGATGCAGCAAAAGCATTCGCCGAACCACCGGTGCGTATTCGCGCGGTTTTAAATGGATTCAACCTAAAGTGCTCAACCCGGTCGACTCGTCGAAGGGCTTCCCACGTGCGGGCGACGATCTCACACGAATGATGATTGTCAAGAACTCGCAGTCTTCTCGGATTCTGTCACGACGATCGCCATTGTCTCGTCGCGGGATCCACAGTGTTGCGAAGCTTTGATCGTGGATAGCCGATGTGGCTCCGGTCAATGCATCCATCGTTGCGCCGCCCCCAGCCCTCCTTTCCTGCTGTCGACGAGTGGAGCAGACGATTACACTCGGCAGTTCCTGAACTCATCTCCCACAGACGCTTGCCTCCTGTGCCCGCTGCAGTCGGAACAAACCGTCGATGAATCAACAGAATCTCTCGGCCTTCATCTGGTCCGTCGCGGACCTGCTGCGGGGCGACTACAAGCAGTCCGAATACGGCAAGGTCATTCTCCCGTTCACCGTGCTGCGGCGACTCGACTGCGTGCTGGAGGAGACAAAGCCGGCCGTCCTCGCGGAACTCGACAAGCGGAAGAAGGCGGGGCTGAACCCCGAGCCGTTTCTGCTACGGAAGTCGGGGCAACTGTTCTACAACACGTCCCCGCTCGACATGAAGCGGCTGATGGGGGACCAGGACCACATCCGCGAGAACCTGTTCGCCTACCTGCAGGGGTTCTCCGCCCCCGTGCGGGACATCTTCGAGCGGTTCGAGTTCCACACTCAGGTCGACCGGCTCGCGAAGGCCGGCCTGCTCTACCTCGTCGCCGAGAAGTTCGCCAACATCGACCTGCACCCCGAAGCCGTCAGCAACGCCCAGATGGGGACGGTCTTCGAGGAACTGATCCGCAAGTTCGCCGAACTCTCGAACGAGACCGCGGGAGAGCACTTCACCCCCCGCGAAGTCATCCGTCTGATGGTCAACCTCATCTTCGTCGAGGATGACGACGCGCTGAGCAAGCCGGGCGTGGTCCGCTCGCTGTACGACCCGACGGCCGGCACCGGGGGCATGCTGTCTGTGGCGGGAGAGCACCTCGCGGAACTCAACCCCGGCGCGCGGCTGGTGATGTACGGGCAGGAGTTGAACGCCGAGTCCTACGCGATCTGCAAGGCCGACATGCTGATCAAGGGGCAGGACATCGCCAACATCATCTTCGGCAACACCCTCTCGAACGACGGCCTGCCGGGGCAGCGGTTCGACTACATGCTCTCCAATCCCCCCTTCGGCGTGGAGTGGAAGAAGATCGAGAAGGAGATCCGCAAGGAAGCCGAGCAGCAGGGATTCAACGGGCGGTTCGGCCCCGGCCTCCCCCGCGTCAGCGACGGCTCGCTCCTGTTTCTGCTGCACCTCATTTCGAAGATGCGGCCGGCGAAGGATGGCGGGAGCCGGTTCGGCATCGTCCTGAACGGGTCGCCGCTGTTCACCGGCGGGGCCGGCTCGGGCGAGAGCGAGATCCGCCGGTACGTGCTGGAGAACGACCTCCTGGAGGCGATCATCGCGCTCCCGACCGACATGTTCTACAACACCGGCATCAGCACCTACCTCTGGATCGTCAGCAACCGCAAGCCGGCCCCTCGCAAGGGCAAGGTGCAACTCATCGATGCCAGCAGCTACTGGCAGAAGATGCGGAAGAGCCTCGGGAGCAAACGCAAGGAACTAAGCGACGGACACATCGACGAGGTCACGAAGCTGTTCGGTTCGGGCCGCAAGGTGACTCGCGACGGCGTGCCGATCAGCCGCGTCTTCAAGAACGAGGAATTCGGCTACCGCACGATCACGGTCGAGCGCCCGCTGCGCGACGAGGCCGGCAAGATCGTCAAAGGGACGAAGGGAAAGCTGAAAGGCCTACCGCAGCCGGACGCCAATCTGCGGGACACCGAGAACGTGCCGCTCAGCGAGGACGTGGAAGCCTACTTCCAGCGGGAAGTGGTACCACACGCCGCGGATGCGTGGATCGACCACGAGAAGACGAAAGTTGGCTACGAGATCCCGTTCAACCGGCACTTCTACGTCTTCAAGCCTCCGCGCGACCTGGCCGAGATCGACGCCGAACTGAAGATCGTCACCGACCGCATCCTGACGATGATCGGGGGGCTGTCGAAGTGAGACGCGCAGGCCCCTCACCGGCGGGCGAATCCTCTGTGAGCGAAAGGGCGCTAGCCCTCGGTTCCCCCACGCAACCCGGCCGGCAAAACCTCCCAGGCGGCTTGTCCGTGACACCGGGAGACGTCACCGAAGAACCGGCGGCTAGCGCCGCGCCGCTCACTGGGGAGGCCTGCCCATGAGCTTCCCTCGGTATCCGAAGTACAAGGACAGCGGCGTCGAATGGCTCGGCGAGGTGCCGGAGCATTGGGACGTGCATCGCTTTAAGCAGTCTGCCGCAAGTTGCCGAAATGGCATTTGGGGTGAAGAACCGCAGATGAACGAGGGGGATATTCCTTGCGTTCGTGTCGCTGACTTTGATCGCCAGGGGATGCGAGTCCAGCTTGTCGAACCAACGATTCGCAATGTTCCCGAAAAAGACCGCGCTGGGCGACTGCTCAAACGGGGGGACTTGCTGCTCGAAAAGTCGGGAGGAGGAGAGCTGCAGCCAGTTGGGTTTGTCGTCCTTTACGACGATGACCTACCGGCGGTCTGTTCGAATTTTGTCGCCCGAGTTGAGATCGCCCGAGGAATGGACCCGTCGTTTTGGCGATACCAGCATGCTGCCGCCTATGCAAATCGAGTGAACACCAAATCGATCAAGCAGACTTCGGGCATTCAAAACCTCGACCAACAACAGTACTTCGACGAGCGGGGCGCGTTTCCACCGTTCGACGAACAATCCACGATCGCGAGGTTTCTCAGCCGGGAGACGGGGAAGATTGATGCGTTGGTGACGGAGCAGCGGCGGTTGATCGAGCTTTTGAAGGAAAAGCGGCAGGCCGTCATTTCCCACGCCGTCACAAAAGGCCTCAACCCCCGCGCCCCGATGAAACCCAGCGGAATCGAATGGCTTGGCGATGTGCCGCAGCATTGGGGCTTCGGGCCACTCAAACGGTTCTGGGAAGTGGTCGATTGCAAGCATGTCACCGTTCCATTTTTTGACGACGGTTATCCTGTCGCCAGCGTCATGGAAGTACGAACATTCGATCTGGATTTGTCGCGAGTGCTCCGGACGAGTGAGGAGTATTTTCAGTTGCTGATCAGCGGTGGCCGACAGCCGAAAGGAGGAGATGTGATCTACTGCCGTAACACGGCCAACACGGGGACTTCGGCATACGTTGGAACCGACGAGCCCATCGCGATCGGGCAGGACGTTGTCCTGATCAAGTCCCGCGCACAGAATGGTCGCTATCTCAACTACATACTGCATGGCGACTCGATGGGTGAGCAACTCGCGACCTACATGGTTGGTTCAACATTCAAGCGAATCAACGTCGCTGATATTCGGGAATTGATCGTCACATGTCCTCCGAAGGAAGAGCAGGACGAGATCGTCCGCTACATTGAGGCGGAAACAAGCACATTCGACCGCCTGATCGCGGATGCCGACAGAGGAATCGAACTACTGCAAGAACGCCGCACCGCCCTGATCTCTGCCGCCGTGACCGGGAAGATCGACGTCCGCGGACTGGCTGAAACACAGTCGCCGTGAGCGGGACGGCGCTAGCCGCCGGTGACGACGCTGAATATGGCACGGCTCCCCGTGACCGCTAGCCGCCGGTGCCGCCGCGAGGGATACTCTGCGGGGAGCGGCGGCCAGCGCCGACCCGCCGACTCATGCTGGAGACGCGGTAGTGAATGACCCGATCACCTACTTCATCACCTGGACGACCTATGGCTCCTGGTTGCCGGGAGATTCGCGCGGAGGGCGAAAATCTAGGCAGGGGAATCAACCGCCGCAGCCTTTGCTAGCGGAATGGTGTCGCAAGCGATTGTCCGAGAGTCCTGTCGTGCTGAACAAGGCTCAGCGTGAAAAGGTGGAAGCCGTCTGTCGCGAACACGCCGCCATTCGAGGCTGGGTGCTGCACGCGGTCAACGCCCGCACAAATCATGTGCATCTCGCCGTGACGTCCGACAAGGCAGCGGCAGCGGTCAGAGATCAGTTCAAGGCCAACGCGACGCGCGTCCTGCGGCAGGAGCCCGATGCCCTCGTCAATGAAAAGGTCTGGACGCGCGGCGGCGATTGCGAAATCGTCGACGGCGACGACAATCTGGAACGGGTCGTCGAGTATATCCTGGAGGCCCAGGACCGAATGAACCACGAAGCCTGAACGGCGCTCGCCGCCGGTGCCGGTGTCTCTCTCGGTATTGGCAGCCTGCTTTGAGGACACGCGCCGGCCTTCGTTGCCACATCAGAGCAGGCAATTTACTGGGACTCACCGGCGGCTAGCGCCGTGCCGCTCACGCTGGATGCTATCTAAGTCGCTGGGGGCCGCATGAGCCTGCATAAAGAGGTCAACTTTGAATCCGAGATCTGCGGGCATCTCGCTGCTCAAGGCTGGCTGTACGCTGAGAACGACAACGCCCGCTATGACCGGGCTCTGGCGTTGTTCCCCGAGGATGTGCTGGCCTGGGTGCAGGCGACTCAGCCGAAGGCTTGGGACGCCATCGTCAAGAACCACGGTGCGAACGCCGCTGACACGCTGCTGACGCGACTGCGCGATTCTCTCGACCAGCGTGGCACGCTCGATGTGCTCCGGCATGGGATCGAGTTGTTGGGCCTACGCGGCAAGCTGCCTCTCGCTCAATTTAAGCCGGCGCTGGCACTGAACCCGGAGATTCTGGAGCGGTTCGCCGCCAACCGGCTGCGGGTGGTGCGGCAGGTGCGGTACTCGCTCCACAACGAGAACAACATCGACCTCGTTCTTGTCCTCAATGGCGTGCCAGTGGCGACGGCCGAGCTGAAGACCGACTTCACGCAATCGATCGGCGACGCGATCGACCAGTACCGCTACGACCGCCTGCCCAAGGGCAAAGGCCAGGCCCCTGAGCCGTTGCTGTCCTTCCCGCAAGGGGCACTGGTCCACTTCGCCGTCAGTAACCGCGAAGTGAAGATGGCGACGAAGCTCGACGGCTCCGCCACGCGGTTCCTGCCGTTCAACCAGGGAGACCACGGAGCGGCCGGCAATCCGTTGAACCCGCACGGCGGCCATCGCACCGCCTACCTGTGGGAGCGGGTGTGGGAACGCGAGAGCTGGCTGGAGATCCTCGGCCGGTATCTGGTCGCCCGGAAGGATGGCAAGAAGCAGCTGACGAGCTACCTCTTCCCCCGCTATCACCAGCTCGACGCCACCCGCAAGTTGCGGGCGGCGGTGCTGGCGAAGGGACCGGGGGGCAAATACCTGATCCAGCACTCGGCCGGTTCGGGGAAGACGAACTCGATTGCCTGGTCGGCTCACTTCCTGGCCGATCTCCACGATGCGGAGCACCGCAAGCTGTTCGACTCGGTGCTGGTCGTCTCCGACCGAAACGTGATCGACTCGCAGTTGCAGGAGGCGATCTTCGATTTCGAGCGGACGACCGGCGTGGTGGCGACGATCAAGGGGGACGGGGGGAGCAAGAGCGGCGAGCTGGCGTCGGCCCTCTCGGGCGACAAGAAGATCGTGGTCTGCACCATCCAGACCGTCCCGCACGCATTGAAGGCGGTGCGGGAGTTGGCCGCGACGCAGGGCAAGCGGTTCTGCGTGATCGCCGACGAGGCCCACAGCTCGCAGGCGGGAGAATCGGCGGCGAAGCTCAAGGCGGTGCTGAGCGCCGAAGAGTTGCAGGAGCTGAGCGACGGGGGCGAGGTCAGCACCGAAGACATCCTGGCCGCACAGATGGCGAACCGGGCGAACGACTCGGCCATCACGTTCGTGGCGTTCACCGCGACGCCCAAGACCAAGACGATGGAGCTGTTCGGCACCCGACCCGACCCTTCGCAGCCGGCGAGCAAGGACAACCTGCCCGCCCCGTTCCACGTCTATTCGATGCGACAGGCGATCGAGGAAGGGTTCATTCTCGATGTGCTGCGGAACTACATCACCTACAAGCTGGCCTTCAAGCTGGCGAACGACGGCAAGGAGTGGGACGAGAAGGAGGTCGAACGTAGCGCCGCCATGAAGGGGATCATGGGGTGGGTGCGACTGCATCCGTACAACATCGCCCAGAAAGTGGCGATCGTCGTCGAACATTACCGGGAGTTCGTGGCTCCGCTTCTGGCCGGCAAAGCCAAGGCGATGGTGGTGGTCGGAAGCCGGCAGGAGGCGGTCCGCTGGCAACTGGCGATCAACAAGTACATCACGCAGAAGAACTACGCCGTCCGCACACTGGTCGCGTTTTCGGGCGAATTGAAGGACGCCGAGTCGGGACCGGACCCATTCACCGAAACCTGCGCGGCGATGAACCCCAACCTCCGGGGCCGCGACATCCGCGAGGCGTTCGACACGAACGAGTATCAGATCCTGCTCGTGGCGAACAAGTTCCAGACCGGCTTCGACCAGCCATTGTTGTGCGGGATGTACGTCGACAAGCGGCTGGCCGGCATTCAGGCGGTGCAGACGCTTTCCCGTCTGAACCGTGCCTTTCCGGGCAAGGACACGACCTACGTCGTCGACTTTGTGAATGACACGGAAGAGGTCCTGGCGGCGTTCAAGACGTACCACACGACGGCCGAGCTTTCCGACGTGACCGACCCGCACCTCGTCTTCAAGCTGAGGGCCAAGCTGGACGCCGCGGGTCACTACGACGAATTCGAGGTGGACCGCGTCGTGTCGGTCGAGATGAAGCCGAACGCGAAGCAGAGCGAACTGGCGGCCGCGGTCGAGCCCGTCGTCGACCGGTTGCACCGGAAATACAAGGAGGCTCAGGACGCGCTGAAAGTGGCTCGCGCGAAGAAGGACAAGACTGCCGAGGGGACGGCCCAGGATGCGATCAACGTCCTGCTACTCTTTCAAACCGACATGGGGACGTTTCAGCGGCTCTACACCTACCTGTCCCAGATCTTCGATTACGGGAACACCGAGATCGAGAAGCGGTCGATTTTCTTCAAGCAGGTGCTGCGATTGCTGGAGTTCGGCCGCGAGCGGGAGGGCGTGGATCTCTCGAAGGTGGTGCTGACCCATCACAACCTGAAGAACCAGGGGAAGCGCCCCATGCCGTTGGTCGAGGGGGACAACCCGAAGCTGGACCCGATCACAGAGGTCGGCGGCGGCAGCGTTCAAGAAAAGGAAAAGGCGCTGCTGCGGGAAATCATCGAGAAGTTGAACGACCTCTTCAAAGGGGATCTGACGGATGATGACAAGCTGGTCTACGTGAACCACGTCATCATCGGCAAGCTGCTGGAGTCGTCAACGCTGACGCAGCAAGCCGCCAGTAACACGAAGGAGCAGTTCGCGTCGTCCCCAGACCTCGATCACGAACTGATGAATGCGATCATCAACGCCTTGGACGCCCATAACACGATGAGCAGCCAGGCATTGGAATCGCACGAAATCCGCCAGCGTCTGAAGGACATTCTGCTCGGTCCTGCGCGGCTGTATGAGAAACTTCGCGATGCGACGCATCAGGGTGGGAAGGTATGAGGGTACGCTCACGACCCCCCTCACCGAAAATCGATGGTCTAAGGTGACCCGCTACGGCCGCTTCCGTCGCCCCTCGTCAGAACGCTCGGTGAACTGTGGTTCGTGGGATTGGCTCGGCAGGTGTGCTGGGATCGTCTTAAGCATCTCATCAAACATGGCCTCGCCACGACCAAAGATGATGGTTGCCATCGCCAGATCCGGGGATACTGGAAATGGGAAGATGCTCGGCTTGAACTCCGCGGCAGTGAGATAGAACAGCGGATTCTCGTCCAAGAACTTGAGAAAGTCTTCAACATCTGGTTCGCCTGACCATAGCTCAACGTCGTGACCTGCGGACGGAACATCCGCCAATTGAGTTCGCCCAGGTTGGTGGAGGTAAATTCTTCCGCTGCCGAAGAAACGGCGGAGCGAGAGACGATCGGAGCAATAGACACCGTCCACTTCTCCTGGAAAGCAAAACGGAAAACCATTGATCACCAGGGGCACGACGCGTTCCCAGGCGACAGCGTGCGGAAATGAATCTCGTACGATTTCGGGGTGCGATTCCACTTGGGAGACAATTCGTAATAACTGCGCAGAGGCCTCTCGTTGGTTCCGGAAGAATGAGAATTGATTCCGGACCGACTCGCTCGGCAGCGCGTAGTTCTTGCATTCCACCACGAAGAGCACGCCGTCCCACAGCGCTAGGCAATCAATTTCCAAGTGCTCGCCGTCTACGCGGCGTTTCACGCCGACTGTCGGGATTCCGCTTTGCACAAACAGCCCACGAATCTCGGCTTCAAGCGCAGCACCCTTGGTGGGGAAATGATGGCCTCGGCGACCGCACTGAGACAATACGAGTCGCCCGGCGCTTTGAAACATGGCCGCGAACATCATGAGGCAGAGGTGTCCATCGGCCAAGCGGAGCAGCGGACAATCATGGAGGTCTGCGTTGCCAGTCGGCAGGCAGACTTCTGCGATGAACCGAGTGGCGGCCTTTCGGTCGAGGCCATGAGCTTGCAGAGCTTCGACGAGCGCGGATTCCGCAAAGATACAAGGTTCATTGGCCTGCGAGGGGTGATGAATGTGTTCGGTCGCGATGGCGCGCAGAACCGTGTAGCCGCGCAGCCATTCCCACATCTGCAGACCAGCGATCTTTTCTGAGTGCTGCAACACGGGCGTACCGGTCAATTCATGGATAACCACCCAGTCGCGCGCTTCGAGCGCCGTCAATGGCGTCGCGCCAGGACGATCGGGCTTTTGCATGGCAGGTTCCACCTGCGGCAGCGAAGAAATTTGCCGTCGTAGACGCTCGCCAGCGACGTGATTGGCCCATTCCCATTCGATAGGAAAATCGAACCTGAAGAACGGGATCGTCTTGGCACCGGTCGGCAACGGCAACGTAATGATCGTTTGCTCGATGTCTCCGCCGAACAGCCGGCATTTCGACTCGGAGCATTCCACCTGGTGCCAGATGGCAGCGAGCTCTCGCAGTCGGTGCGCGGTGTGTTCGGGTGCAAGCGTAGATACGGGCTCGGGAATTTCCAGAATGCCGGAGCGAATCCAGCGATTCTGGAATGCGAGCAAGCGCAGCTGATGAGCGAGGATGACATCGACTGCGTAGCTGACATGATCCGGGGTTCGGTCCGGTAACCCATCGCCCGGATTTACGCGAAACGACAGCGGGTCCAGGTCGTTCGTCGTCGCCAAATACGATCGCGTTGCGGCGACCCACTTCAGCAGCTCCAGATGCGCCAGTCGAATGCAGGCCCAAGCCACCGCCGCCGGCACTTCGTTCACAATTGTCTCGTCGACCTGGGCCAAGACGGTCTCGTAGAGAACTTCGGCCGCATGCGCGTTTCGCATTCCCGTGGTGAGCCGGTCTCGAAGTTCTGCGAATGAAACTTCTTGAACGAATTGATTGAGAGAGGTGAGAAAGTTGTCGCGAGTTGACTTGAACTGCGGGTCACGATGGCGAACCGCTAGATACCCTTCTCGGAGCAGGGTATCAATTACCGCTGTGACTCGCTCACGCGCGTCCTCGCCGGAGAGGTATTGCCTGATTGGAGCCCAAGAAAGTGACTTCAACGAGACAACGATATCCTTGGGCAACTCCACGGAAACTCGCTCGCGCTTTAGAGGCCAATGAACAATCATGGAACCCAATCGCCGACGCTATCCGACTATGGGCGCGGCAACTTCACCAGTTCGGCGTCATTGACGATTTGCTCTTCTGCTTTGTACCAGTCGCGCTGGTCATCCCACAGTGGCCGACCGCGCTGTTCCCAAAGGTGATACGCCCTTTGCTGTGTCAGCGCAAAGAGTTCGGCGTCGGCAACGTCAATTTCCTCATCGAAGATCCGCCGTTGGCAGAAGGCGGCGAATTCATTCCAGGCCGCTGTGCAAAGCGGATTGGAGATACGTTGGCTCTGCCCGTACTGTTCCTGCAAGAACTCTTCCAAGTGCCGGGGGAAGACCGGCATGTGGTTTTCGTCCCAGCGATCAATGCGTTTGGCCTTTTCGCGGTAGGCGGCGTAACGCTGCAGCTGGTCTTCGATCGGCACGCCAACTACAACTTCAGTCGCAACTGCCGTTTCGAGCTCGCGGACTGACATGGGCACAAAGGCAATTCTCCCACGGATCGCGCTCCAGCCTGGCTCCATGTTCGCTGCCACTTGTTCAATGATCTCGCGGATGTCCTTCACCATGTGAAACGGCAGCGGGGCCTGTAAGACGACGGCGCAAATGAATTCGGTTTGCCCAAAGTACTGTTCGAGGCCGGGAGCCTTGGCGTCTACGGCCTGGATGAACTTGACGAGCTGCCGACAGGCTTTGCCGAGAGCCTTGCCAACCTCAGTTCTCAATTCCTCAAGATCTGCATACCGCTGCACATCAAGGACCGCCTCGCGGGCTTTGCACTCGAACAAGACCGGTCGACGGCCGGGGCGACAGAGAATCCAGTCGGTGCTGAGCTTCTGCTCTCTCTTCTTTCCGTAGAGGAACTCGCCACGCAGTTGGTCGTTCGGCGCGGTCAACAGTTTGAGCTGATGGCCGACGTAGCGTTCGAACAACGTGCCGAGCGTGTTGTTCATCTCGTTGTCGTAGGGATTGTCCTTGGCACCGGAAGCGCGCTTGCGCCGGGCGAACTCGTCGAGCAAGTCGTAGTAGAAGCCATCAATGGCGCGGGTCAGCGCGAAGATAGGGAACGGTGCGACACAGGTCCCATTTTCCAAGTCGACCACGGGAAAGTCCCGCAGAATGTTGAACTCACTGACCCAATGTCCTTCCCGATTGGTCTCGGAACGGTACTTCGAGTTCGTCTCGGCGTAGCGCGCGCGGAATGCTGCCGGCGTCAGCGCAGTCGTTTGCAGAACTCGTTGGATGAGCTCGTTCAACTCCTGCTGGCGGGGACCTTCTTGGACGAAACTGCTGGGTCTTAGAACCCAGGCGCGCCGATCTAAGGCGGTGACACTGATATGCAGCGTCCAGATCATCATGCCGACAACCCAGAGGTCCTCGGCCGAGACGCCGAGCAACTTCTCTAGCTCGCCCGAAGGATCGGGAACCGCGAGACCGCCTTCCTTGACAAGGTCGTGAAACATCATCCACACACGCGCGATATGGGCGTCGGCCGGATCATCGGTGTAGTACCGTTGAAAGCCTTGTCGGATGATCATCCCGAGAACAGTGTCGTCCGTGTCGAACTCTGCCGCCAATCGGGAGTACCATGGGAGCGAATTGATCGCTCGCAGCAGAGAATCTCCTTGGTCCTCAGTCACCGCTGCTCCGGTTTCCAGTTGACCCCAAAGTACGAACGCCTTGGCGAGCAAGGGCAGGTTGAAGGTGTTGGCGAGCGCAAGGGGTTTCAGCGGTTCGTTCCGCAAGACCCGCGCGCTATGGTAAGTCACGAACGCCAAGCCGGCCTTCATGCTGAACGGAGACACGGCATGACGGAGCTCAGCCACTGACACGGTCCGTCCCCAATCCTGAACCATTACAGAGCCCATGTGCGACCTTCCTCGAAGTGGTTTGGAATGCCGCTCTACCGCGACACCGCCTGACACCATTCCCCCAATGCGCCGTCGATCTCCTCACGGAAGCGAACGGAGCGTTGTCCCTCGCCGACCGCCAGCCGCACGAAGCCCTCAGGAGCATCGCCGGGCAATCGCGGCAACTCGAACGCCCGATACTCTGTGATTGAGTGTTTCGGTTCCTTGGGCAGTTCCTGCTGCATTTTCTCCCAGAAAGAGCGAATGGCTGAGTCCTTGATGTTTTCGATGTTGATCGTGTGGGCCATGTGGCTAGGCGGTGCCCAAATCTCGTGCAGGGAAGGGAGAACCAATCGCGCGAGGTTGTCGAGGTCCTTGCCCCCGTCCACCGGCGGCACCATCAACAGAGTCACGCACAACTGCGAGGTCAGGGGAAATAGATAACGCCGCTTGGCCTTGTACTCGTTGAGTGCCTTTCTCAACGTCACATTAAACTGTTCGCTATCGCCTTTGCGGTGAGGAGAATGGTGGAGGTCGAGTACGAACGGAGTGCCGAGACTCATGTTGCGAGTCGCCGCCGCCAGCTGCGCCAGAAAAATGTTCTGGACGCCGCCCTTCGTTCGCGGCGTGCCTTGGAAGGCGCTGAGCACGCCGCTGCAAATGAACCGATCCGTGCGACGCAGCTCATCCTGCTGCATGGTCCGCCGCATCATCTCATGCTGCGCTCCATAGGCATCGCTGCCAAAGGCGCGCACGAACGAGGCCTTTTCGCGCTCAAACTCAACCAGTCGCTTTACCCCGTCGCAATCCCCGCGCTCATCTTCAGCAAATGAGGGAAGAAAGTCATCCGACCTAGCCGCGCCCCAGGTATCGCCGCCGTCTTCAAAGTCGTCGCGGCGGACTCTTCGCAGGAGATCGACATCGGCCAAGAAACTGCGCCAAGGTTCGGCCTGCACCCAGATGCGGGGCTGTTCATTGATCCCCTCCAGGCGATAACGCACGATCAGGGCCTTGACCTGACGGTCATTCTTGTAGAGCAGCCGCGAACGGTCGATTCCTGCATCGGCGCGAGGAACTTCCAGCAGATCCAGGTAGTTCTTAGAAAGCTTGTAGATCGCCGGCGGCGTCTTCGAAACGGTCGTGAATTCAAATTGCAAGAACACGGGACCGGTGAACGCGGAGGAGCCAGCCTTGTCAAGTTGGGCGGCGACCGCCTGCTGAAACGCCACGGCGTCGGTAGCACTGATGTTTTTGCTCTGCGGCTGCTGCGCTAGTGCAAGCCTGAAACGGCGCATCCGGCGCTGGCCCAGTGCCGCGGCCTGCCCGCGCCGAGTCTCAACGTACTTACCGCGTCCCATTAGTCTACCTCGTCGCCCGCCAGACTTCGTGACTGTCTGACTGCCTGAACTCCCTATTCTACCGGACGGCCAGCCGACATCCGAGGTTCGCTCGTCAGCCATGCCAACTGGTCATGACGAACGACATCGCGCTTCGATCACATCGACGGTGCGCACGCTCAGGATCTCCAGTCTCATCCTCTGCAAATGCGCGAACGTCGGCTGAGTCGCTCGCCCGCAACACCTCATGATCGTAACAGTATCCGGGACTGTAGTCACTTGTTCATTATTGATGATCACGGTGCCTGCCGGAGAGCAGGTCTGCCTGTCAGGGGGGGCGCGGGCGGGGACGCGATTTCAGAAATCATGCGTTTGCCTTAGCGCGCGGCCGAAACGACCGTTCGCTGGGACGAAGACCGTGCGCTGCCGTCGACCTGTTCTGACCTCTTGATCCCGCGCCGTCGTGTCGGACTTGATCGCGCAGCGGATATCGGCTTGCCTGCGAGTCACGCCAATCCGGCAGTCGCCGTTCCGCGCATGCGGAAGCTACACCTCGGTGCGGGATCTCCACGCGTTACTGGTCCTCAAGGCCAGCCAGTCACCAGACGAGGCTTCAATCCAAATCTACCGTCGCCTTCGGTACGATTTCGTTTTCAAGCACTTTTGGGGGCGGAACATACCCGCTTCGGTGTTTCATGTCGGACGGGGTAGCGAACCTCATGGACAACGTGCGATTTCACCGACGCGAGCAGACGATCCCAAATGTGTGCGTCGAGGTGTCGAACCGAGTGACGTAGCGGTCGCGGAAAATCTGGCAGCGGCCTGCGAATCTGCTAAAACCATGGAGACATCTGGACACCGGAGTGAAAGATGATCCGAGGTGAGAGATACCCCGAAATGACAAAGGAATACCTCACGCAGGAGTACGTGGATAAAAGGCGGACATGCGCCGAGATCGCGGCTGACTGGGGGTGCTCTCCGAGCACCGTCGAGCGGAGGGTCCGCAATTTCGGCATCCAGCGGTCCGGCTACGAGCGGTACGGGGTGCAGAACTTCACGGGATCGATGATCGGTAAGTGGCAGGTTGGAGAGGAGACCCGAAGGGGAAGCTCGACGGTCCGGTATTACGTGTGCACCTGCTCTTGTCCCCGCAAGACCGTGCAACTTGTAGCCGGGCACCGACTCCGAGGAGACAGTCCTAATCAGAGCCGCATGTGCAACCAATGCGTGTTTCGGACCATCGGCGCGGCGAAGGATAAGGGCTGCGGCGAGATCCCTGGATACTATTGGCGGAATCTGTGCGAAGGTGCAAAGAAGAAGGGCTCTGAGATGTTGATCACAGTTGAGTACGCTTGGGAACTGCTGCGGAGTCAGGAGAAACGCTGCGTCCTCACTGGCGTGCCGATTGGGTTCGGACCCAGCAAGCGGCTAAAGAATCAGACCACCGCCTCCCTCGACCGCATCGACGCCTCCGGCGACTATACCGAGGGAAACGTTCGTTGGGTCCATAAGGTCGTGAACCGAATGCGGTGGGATTTGCCGGATGACTACTTCGTCGAACTCTGCCGGGCCGTCGTCAGGCATCTGCGCGGTCGGTTTGGATCGACGTGACGGACGGTTCTCGCGGCCATTTGACAGGTGAAGACAGACGATGAAAAGACGAATCCATGTGCTGACCAGAGAGTACCTCAAGCATGAGTACGTCGAGAAGAAGCGGACTCCTCGCGAGATCGCTACTAAAGTCGGATGTAGCTCACGGACCGTGCGGGACCGGCTCGCTGAGTATCGGATTGAGTTGCGCGAACACGAACGGCGGCACAACGTAACCGATCTGTCGGGCACGACCGTCGGACACTGGGAAGTTCTGGAGCCGATCACAAAGGATAGGCGCGTCCATTACAGGTGCCGCTGCACGTTCGACGGATGTGGCAAAGAGTGCTTGGTACCGGGCAGTCGCCTTCGGCCGGATAGCGTGCGCCGCTGCACTATGTGCGAAGATTGCCGGCGAGTTCTCACCGCGCGCGAGCGATACACAGGCCACGAAGAGATCAGCGGCAGATTCTGGTCCGACTCCGAAGAACGGGCCCGCAGGATGAACCGGCCCTTCACCATCACGATTGAGAGCATGTGGACACTGTTCGAGGAGCAAGGCCGTCGGTGTGCATTGACCGGCTTACCCCTCAGCTTCAAGCCAACCAAGTCAAGCACCGGAGAACCCACCGCCTCAATCGACCGTGTTGACCCGACTGGGGGATACACCCCGGGGAATGTGCAGTGGGTGCACAAGGACGTCAATCGGATGAAGGGTGCCCTGACTGATAAGGAACTCTACGACTGGTGTGGCTTGATCGTCGCGTACCGGGGTTTGAGGTAAGTCGTGCGGCACCGTAGGTCGCGAACAGCACTGTCCCGGAGTCAGCCAGCCTTCGGCTGCCCAGGATGCCTGCATTACGCGCAATTTTTGTCGGTAACACGGACTGGAGCGATTTCCGTCTAACCATGCTGTGATCAAACTTTCTCGGCATTGACGTCGCGACCTGATGATCGCACAGTGCCGGAGACGGTCTTCGCAGCCTTGGGCGGCGACGGCTCGTCGTGGTACCGCTTACCGACCGGTAGTTGGCTGAAATACCGCGATAACTCGCCATTACTTGCGACGGATCGCAACGACTTGCAAATGCCGGTTTGAGCGGTAAGATGAAGAGATGCAAAGTGTTTCTGCTCAATCGTTTGGGTTGAACGGTCCGCCTGAAAATCCTGGTGTCGCCGGTTCGATTCCGGCTCTGTCCACTTTTCCAAAATCTGCCAAGAGCGTTGCTTACGCTCGTGCGTCCGTGCCAGGACGTGGCGGCCCCTGAGACCCGAAAACAGTGGTGTTTACCACTTTTCGGCCCCAGGAGAGCTGTTCCGTGCCCCACGGTCGCATTTTCGGGACTTGCTCCGAAATACCCCCCTATCTCTGCCCCTCAGGCCAGGCAGTCGTCCGCTTCAACGGGGTTGATTACTACCTCGGAAAGCATGGGACGTCGGCAGTTCGCGACGAGCACGACCGCCTTGTCGGAAGGCGATTGTCAGCAGTCGGCAGATCCGAAAGCAAGAGTGCAGTTTCCGAGCTTTCCGCCCCGTCGAGGTATTTGACGACTTCGTCATGGTGGTCTTTGTTGCACTGAAATCCGCTGAATGCGGATGATTCGCTCGGAACATCGGACCAGACGTTGACTCGCCAGTCGTCGTCGCAGTGCTCGGTACACTCAGTCAGCGGTCTCGATCTCTCTTGAGAGATCTCGCTCCCCTTTGTCAGATTTGCAAAACTTGCAAAAAATTCCAGTGACCGGCGCTTCGCTGATTCAGGGATAGGTGAGCCGATCAGGCCCGCAGGATATTTCCTCGAAAGCTCCAAGCGGAGACGTTTGAAGCGTTTGCGAGCGACTGAGCCGAATCGAGCAAGCAAGCTTCGTGGTTCAATCCGTCGAGCGCTGACGAGTGGCATGCGACGTGCAACACTATTCCATCGCTTGGGACACCGGCACTGCCGTGATTGGCCTGGGCGAGAGAGAACATCCCACCGACCCGTTGGAGAGCGGGTCACCCACCCCCCGGGCGCAATGCCCACATTCCACACGGCCGCCAGGACCGCATTGGTCCCGGCGGCCTTCTTCACTTAATTGCGTGGGGAGTGGCGCCCTCGATTGAGAACGGTCCGGCATGGTGATGTTCAGGAACCTCAGCGCACGACGGTCGCCCGCCCCGTCGGTATAATCCAGCCTCCAACCCCGAGTCGCTAAAACGGGAACACCGCCTATGTCCCGCACTCTGAGTCATCCCGTCGCCGTGGCGCTGGCGATCCTCGGCGCCAGCGCCTTCCTTGTCGGACCAGGCGACGTCGCACGCTCGGAAGACAAGAAGGTCGAAGCCGTTTCTCTCTTCAACGGCAAGGACCTCACCGGCTGGGAAGGGGACACGAAGCTGTGGAAGGTCGAAGACGGCATGATCGTCGGCGACTCTCCCGGAATTAAGCAGAACGAATTCCTGGCGACTCGGAAGACCTACGCCGACTTCGAACTGTCGCTCGAATTCCGGATGCGCGAGGGGCAAGGGAACTCGGGCGTCCAGTTCCGGTCGAAGCGCGAAGTGGGGACCTCCGCCGTCATTGGATATCAGGCCGATCTCGGGCAGCAGTATTGGGGCTGCCTCTACGACGAGCATCGCCGCAACAAGGTCCTCGTGCAGGCTCCGCCGGCACTCGCCGATGTCCTGAAGAAGGAGGGCTGGAATACTTACATCATTCGCGCGAAGGGGGATCACATCACCCTCACGCTCAACGGCCTCAAGACGGTCGACTACCGCGAGCCGGACGAAACGATCCCCCGCTCCGGAATCATCGCGCTCCAGATCCACAGCGGTCCCGCCATGCGAATGGAGTTCCGCAACATCCGCATTCGCGAGCTTTCGTCCAAAGCCGAATGAACCGAGCCACCCGCGTCCGGTTTCGGTCCGCCAATTCCCCGGCCGTTGTGGTGCCAGGACGCCACCGCCGCTTCCCGTCCGCCTCTCCACTCCGTCGCTTCGCCCGTGACTTCCATCGACACCTACGAGCAGGCGGAGGCATACCTCTTCGGTCGGATCAACTTCGAGCGGACCACTGCCGGCCAGGGCGACTTCAAGCTCGATCGGATGCGTGAGCTGCTGCGACTCCTGGGCGATCCCCACGAACGCATCCCGGTCGTCCACGTCGCCGGGACCAAGGGAAAGGGCTCGACGGCCGCGATGACCGCGTCGATCCTGCGGGCGGCCGGTTATCGCGTCGGGCTCTACACATCCCCGCACATCGCCCGCTTCGAAGAGCGCATGACGGTGGATGGAGCCCTCCCGACCGCGGCACAAATCGTCGATTTGACCCGACGCGTCCGGGAAGCGACGCAACGGCTCGATGCCCATCCTGACCTCGGATCGCCGACGTTCTTCGAAGTCGTCACCGCCATGGGCTGGCTTCACTTCGAGGACCAGCGCTGCGATCTGGTGGTCCTTGAAGTGGGCCTCGGAGGTCGACTCGACTCGACCAATGTCTGCCGCCCCGCCGCCTGTGTCATCACCAGCATCAGCCGCGACCACACCGCGCTCCTCGGGACGACGCTCGGATCGATTGCTCGAGAGAAGGCGGGCATCATCAAGCCCGGGGTCCCGGTCGTCTGTGGCGCTCAGACGGACGAACCCCTGGCCGCCATTCGCGAGACCTGTCGAATCAATGGCGCTTCTCTCTTCCTGCTCGACCAGGATGTCCGCGCCCGCATCGGTGAGTGGATCATCGCCGACGACGCGACCGCTGCCGCGACTCCGCTGATCCACCGCCGCATCGATGTCGAGACCCCGTGGCGCCGCCATCTCGAACTCCCCGTTGTCCTGGCCGGCCGGCACCAGGCGCGCAACGCCGCGCTGGCGGTCTCCGTATCCGATGTCCTCAACGCGCACGGGTGGAACGTCCCGGCCGACGCCGTCGCGGCCGGACTCCTGGAAGTCGACTGGCCCCTGCGGATCGAAGTGGTCTGTCGACAGCCCATCGTCGTGCTCGATGCCGCACACAACTGGGCATCGGCCGGAGCGTTACTCGCCACGCTCAATGAAGAATTCGCGGGCAAGCCCCGCACACTGATCTTCGCCGCGACGCGCGACAAGGACGTCGTCGGACTGCTGCGTCGGCTCCTCCCTCGATTCGAGCGAACGATCCTCACCCAATACGTCTCCAATCCGCGCGTCGTCCCCGTCGAACAGCTTCGTGAAGCGGCGCTGACGCTCGGTGTCCCGCACGTTCTGACGGCCGACTCACCGGCGGCCGCATGGCATCTCGCGCGGACGCTGTGCGGAAAAGATGAACTGATCTGCGGGACCGGTTCTTTCTTTCTGGCGGCCGAGTTGAGAGGGCTGCTCCGGAGGGGCCAGGCTTGAACTGTGGGAAGAGGACTGCGAACCTGAACGTGATATCCATGCGACGCCCCTGGCGGTCGAAGGACGAGGTGTGACTTGAAGGGTCCGGGACTGCGAATCGAGAATGATGTGCGTCGGGTCTGGCGCTGCCCGGCCTGCGGTCGTGAATCGCGGGCGCAGGGAGACCTCGTCGCACTGCGATGCGGCTGCACTTCCGAAGGGACTTCCATGCGGTTGATGGAAGGCCGCCGCCAGGTGCGGCAGTTCCCGCGTCCCGCACAGACGCAGGAAGCCGCCGAAGCGATCGCCGGAGAACTCCCTGCCGTTCCCGCCGCTCCCGCGGTCGCTTCTCCGGAATCCGAGACGTTCCCCGAAGAGTGCGTGGACCGCGGCGCCGTCCCCGAGACATTCGGCGAGGGCATCGCGAATCCCGCCGCCGACGCAGCGGAATCCGCTCCTTCCGGCGAATAAGCTGTCCGTCCCACTCGACGTTCAGTGGGCCTGGCCACCGACGATAATCTGCAAATCCTTGTTGTGCTTTTTCAGGGGACCCACCACGGCGGCGGAACAGCCGGTCCCTTCAAGGTCGAGGAACACGAGCTCCTTGTGCCGCGTTCCGAACGCCTTCAGAATCGAATTGTTGGTCACCATCGTGTTGTTCCGCAGGCCGACGTGTTCCAGCTTGGTCAGTCCGCCGAGCAGCAGCGCCCCTTGATCGGTCACCCCATTGTATCCCAGCTCCAGCCACTTCACGCCGCGAAGACTGGTGTTGATGCCCCGAAGCGAAGCGTCGCTCGTTCCGGATTGCCCCAGGTCCAGTTTCTCGATCTTGTTCATCCCCTTGATGCTCTGAAAACCGTACGCGCCGAATCCCGAATGGTGCGCCTCGATCTCCCGCAGGCTCGACGCCGACCCCTGATCGTGAAAGACGTCGAATCCCTTGCCGTTGATGTTCATGGACGAGCATCGCATGATCTCGAGGTTCGTCAGCTTCTTGAATGCCGGAAAACCGTCGTCGGTGACGGCAGTGCCGCTGATCGAGAGTTCCTTCAGATTCACGAGATTCTTGAGCTCGGCGACTCCGGCATCCGTGATCCGGGTGCTGTTCAGAATCAATTTTTCGAGCGAAACGGCCTTTCCGATTTCGACTAATCCCGAATCGGTGATGGCGGTGCCGGCAAGATCCAGCGTTTTCAGGCCCGTGAACCTGGAAATGGGTTGAAGGCCGGCGTCCGTCACCTTGCTGCCTGCCGCCTTGATCTCGTCGAGAAGCTCGAGCCCGGACTCGAGTTTCGCCAGGTTGTCCAGGTGGCGATCCTCGATCTCATGGGACCGAAGCGACTTGAACTGGGCGACCACAGCGGCCGGATCAACTTTCTGTGGGGCCGCGGCCGGAGCCGGTTGCTGACCGCCCGGAGGAGGCAGCGGCTCGCTCGTCCGGGCCGCCGCCGCCGGGATGTCTTCCGGCGGCTTGTTGCCCATCAGCTCCTGGAACGTCGGCGGTTTCCCGCACCCCGGCAATGCAGCCATCGCCAGGACCGCCGCCGCAATCCCGCATCGCGCAAAAGAGGCCAGGCCCATTCCGCGGACCGTGCGGCATTGAACGTTGTCCGAAGTCATCATGACGTGTCCTTGATAAAGCTCGAACGAAGACGGGTTCCCACCGACGCGCCTGGTCGATCAGTCGGAACGCATTGCGGCACGAGAAAAGCGTAGTGCCGAGCGGCCCGCTCCGCAGTTCGACTCAGGAATGAATGCGACCACTATAAAGCGGCCGGAATCGATCCGCAAATTCTTTCAAACCCGTAAGCCGGAAGACACGGCCAGCACGCATTGATTCCCCGGGCGTCGGCGGACAGGATGGACCAGGCAGCCATTCCCCGCAACCACGAGTCGAAACCCGCCGATGTCCGATCCGACTTTCCGCGTCCGCGTGACGAAAGACCATCTGGTCTTCAGCGCCGCCCACTTCATCACGTTCAACGGCAACGTCTGCGAGCGGCTCCACGGCCACAACTGGAGAACGGCCGTCGAAGTAACCGGACCGCTCGATGAGAATTCCTACGTCTTCGACTTCATCGCGCTCCGCGATCGTCTCCAGGAAATCGTCCTGGGACTGGACCACCACGTGCTTCTCCCCGCCCATCATCCGAAGATCCGCGTGACCCAGCGCGAGCGCGAGGTGGAGGCGACGTTCGAAGAGCGGCGGTGGATCTTCCCGCGCGAGGATTGCGTCATCCTTCCCATCGCGAACACGACGGCCGAACTGATCGCCCGGTGGATCGGCGAGCGTCTCTGGGACGTCCTCAAGCCGACCGCCGCCGGTCACATCCATGCACTGCAGATCGAAGTCGAGGAGAATTTCGGCCAGTGGGCGATCTGCACGCTCGACGTGACGAAGCTTTGAATTGGACAAGGAGAAGGGGAGCGGGAACAACTCGCCCCCGCTCCCCGCATGATCTCTCGAAGACCACTTCCGGTCCGCCGCGCGACACCTGGCGACACGGGACTTTGGCCGATCACATCACGTCCGTGATGTCGTGTCCGTTCTCGACCGAGTAGAACAGGCGGCCGATTTCATCGCTCAGACGGGAGAGGTATTCCCGCTTGAAGGTCTGGTAGTTCGTTTCCGAGGTCGAACGGGGGACGCTGAGGGGATACCGCGAGTTCAGTTCCTTGCTGTAGATCTTTTCGCCGTGGCCGTCGTCGTCCATCTCGAACACGCTGACCCAGCCCTCGCACCGGCCGCGGTAAAGTTGCGTGCTGTTCTGCTCGTACAGGCCGTAATCGTGCATGTCGACATACACGACATATTTGCACTTCATCGCGGCCCCGATTTCCTCCGCCCGGTCCCATTCGGGATTTTTGTCGAGCCACACGCGGACGCGGTCCGGCTGAATCACCTTGATCTTGTTCTGATGCAGCCGGTGGCTCACATAGCGCGCCAGCTCCATGTCGATTTCGTCGAAGTCCCATTTGACTTCGTTCGGAGCGAAGCAGACGACCGCGACCGTCACGTCCTTGTCGGTGAAGTCCTTCCCCGTCATCGTCACGAAGTCCGGGTCGGACATCGGCGGGCCGCCGATGAGGTATCCGAGCAGAATGAAGTAGTTGCATCCGGAGTTCGCGAATGCCAGCACGCCTGCCATCGCCACCGTGCAGAGGACGCGGCCAGCGCGGGGAAAGGATTGGCTGGAAACTCGCATGAAAGGGCCCCGAAAAAGGCAATGCGGGAAGCGAATTCTGAGGTGGAGATTGGGCGTCACACGCGGATTGGATTGGAAGCGGGCGACGGGGAAGCTGTCACTCCACTTCCTCGGTCATCCGGTGATCGAAGAACATCCAGGAGATCTCGGCACACACCCGGTTGATGAATTTCGTCTCGAACACTTTCGCGGTGATGTTATCCGCCGAAATCGGATAGGTCGGGTGTTCCACGGTGAACCCGCGCTCGAAAACATTTCGCGCGGTCTTCACGCCATTCACTTTTTCCACTTTGTAAGCCATCACGCTCCCCGTGGCATGACCATGGTAGAGGTTCGGCGTGTTCTCTTCGGTGAAAGTGCACTTCTCGACGTTGATGTGGATGATGAAATCGGTGTTGAAGTGCTCGGCCAGCTCGCCCGGGTGATCGAACGTGCCGCCGTTGTCATCGAGCCACTTCGTCACTTTATCCGGGTTGACCACGCGGACCTGCTGCACTCGAAGCCGTCGCGTCACCCCTTCGATCATCTCCATGTCGAGCGCGGAATGACTCGACTTCAGCAGTTCCGGAGCCGTCGAGACGATCAGGACCTTGACGGCGTCGCGGGTCAGGTCGACGTTGGTCTGCGCCTTGAAGGCGCACGTGACGACCGGATCGCCAAACAGCATCTTGCCCGCCATGACGACCAGCGAACAGCCGGTCAACAGGCACGGCGCGACCGCCAGCGCGCACAGCGCCGCCAGCCGCGAATAGCGGTTCGTGGAAGGCATGGGAGAAGATTCGGGAAGGGAAACGAGCGGGCGGAAAGGCGAGACCGAGCGGTCTCGGCGAGGCGCGGAAAGAGGATCAGCGCCGAAGGGATGTCGACATGACCAGGTCAACAGAGGTGTGATCGGGAATCGCGCCGGGCAGCCTTCAGTCAAACTCCAGCGCGCGAATGAATTTTCTCCTCGGGATCTTGATCGCGGATTCCGGTTGGAAACCCGGTTGAATGAGTGAAGCGAGCGGTCCTTGGGAAAGTGGCCGTCCTGGCGTCATGCGAACAGCTTCGCGACCCACTGCACCATGGCCACGGAAAAGATCGAGACCACGATGCCCAGGAGCAACTCGCCGGGACGGCGCCACAGCCACCATCGGCCGAGTGCCGCACTGACCCAGCACCAGGGAATCAACAGGACGCAGACGGACGCCATCATCGGCCCGGCCGGGTTGGCCCGCGCCGAGTCGACCCACGCGCCCCGCACAAAATGCGCGAAGCTGGTGGTCATGCCGCAACTGGGACAGGGAATGCTGAAAAACAGACGGAAGGAGCACGGAGGCAACCCGAACCGCTGATGCGTGCCAAACCCACGCGGGTCGGGCGAGACGAAAGTCGCCAGTGCGAAACCGGCGGCCAGCAGAACTCCCGCCAGCACGAGCATCCCTCGGGACGATCGCGTCAGCGGAACGACAGCGTGTGGATTGAGTGTGCGGGGGGAAGACAAAGAGAGGGCCGGTGTGATATCGCGTCTTGGCAAACGACGCAAGGGGGACTTCAAGACGCCGTGGTCGCGACAAGACCGCGCCGCCGACAGCTGCATCATGTTTCTCCGCAACATCATAACGCGTCGCCTCGGCACGCCCTAACCATTCGGCGCCCGGGAGCAAGCGAAACTTGCGCGGCCCTGCTTTGACTTGGTTTGCTCACCACAAATAACCGGTCCTATCGCCGGAGGCGCGTGTTGGTCCAGCCTCTCCGAGAACGTCGGCCGGGTCGGCGGTCGACCACCCCCGACCTCACGGTCCCCCGGGCGCCGACTTTCGACGAGACGATGCGGCGATTAACCTACGTCTTGAATACGCGTTCGGTCGATTCCTGGGCGAGTGGTTCGCAACCGGTTTGAGGCTTCCATGAAGTTGAGCGGCAAGATCGCATTGGTGACAGGGTCGGCCCGCGGCATCGGAAAAGGGTGTGCCCTCGAGCTCGCCCGCGCAGGGGCGGATGTCGTCATCAATGACCGCGATGCGACGCCCGTCGCCGCCGCCACCGTCGAGGAGATTCGAGGCCTCGGTCGTCGCTGCGAACTCGCCGCTGGGAATGCCTTCGAGCGGTCGGGATGCGAGTCAATCGTGGCGGCCGCCCTCGGACACTTTGGACGCATCGATATCCTCGTCAGCAATCCCGCGTTCTCCCGCCGCGGCGGCTTTCTCGAGTACTCGCCCGAGCTGTTCGATCGCACCCTGCAAGGAACGCTGGCCGGGGGCTTTCACATGAGCCAGCTTGTCGCACGCCACATGGTCGAGCGCGGCGGCGGCGGAAAGATCGTCTTCATCTCCAGCGTCCATGCCTGCACTCCCTACGTCCGGAGCGTCGCCTACAATGCGGCGAAGGCGGGACTCAACCACATGGCCCGCACCGCCGCCGCCGAGTTGGTCGGACACAAGATCAACGTCAACGTGATCGAACCGGGATGGATCGACACTCCCGGCGAACACGAGACATTCGGTACCTCGGCCATCGCCGAAGCGGCGCCGACGCTCCCCTGGAAGCGACTGGGAACGCCGGAAGACATCGGCAAGGCGGCGGCGTTTTTGTGTTCCGACGACGCGGACTACATCACGGGAGTCTGCCTGCCCGTCGATGGCGGCTGGCTGCTGCGGGCCGCCGGGGCCGGCACGCCGTGAAGCCGGTCCGCTGACTCCACAGCCTGGTTTTCTCATCGATTGACTTTTTGGATCAGGATCCCGCCATCGCTCCGTTCCCGTCGTCCAATTCGCCACGAGACGTCCAATCTCCTCGACCGCAGACCGCACGCGAGGCGGCCTTTCACGCGTTACAGGAATGGTACGATCACGGGGACTTCCTGGCCGCGACCCTCGACCGCATCTTTCGCGACGCCCCCCCACAGGAACGACGGCTGGCCCGGGAACTCAGTTTCGGCGTGGTGCGCCGGATTGCGACGATCGACGCGATTCTCGCCCCCCACGTTTCGCGACCTCGCGAAAAAGTGGAAGACGCACTCTGGATGCTTCTGCGGCTGGGGGCCTATCAGATTGTCTTTCTCGACGGCATCCCGAGTCATGCGGCGGTCCATGAAACCGTGGAACTCGCCCGCCGCCTGGGCCAGCCGCGCTGGTGCGGATTCGCCAATGCGGTGCTGCGGCGGGTGGTCGACGCGGTCTCCGGAGAACTTGTTGATTCTCCGGCGAACGATGCAGTCCCGCTCGCCTCGGGACGCTATCGGCGTCTCAGCGTGCCCGTCTTTCCAGATCCGTCCTTCAACCGCGGCGCGTGGCTGGCCTCGGCCTTCAGTCTCCCG
This sequence comes from Planctomycetaceae bacterium, assembly GCA_020850695.1. GTDB lineage: Bacteria > Planctomycetota > Planctomycetia > Planctomycetales > Planctomycetaceae > JADZEF01. The sequence continues at coordinate 45,228 of JADZEF010000029.1, forward strand.
CGGTGGCTTGTCGACCGCTGGTCGTCCCGATTCTCTCCCGACGAACTCGTGAACCTTGGATTCTGGTTCAACGCCCCGTCGCATGTCTGGCTGCGGACCAACACCCACAAGACAACGCGCGACAGTCTGCTGGCATCGCTGGTGAGCGCCGGAATCGACGCCGCACCGGGTTCCCGCCCCGAGTCGATCTGCCTCGTCGGAGCCGTCGCTGTCGAGGCCCTCCCCGGCTACGCCGACGGGCTGTTCGTGGTGCAGGACGAATCGGCCATGGCGGCCGCGCCTCTGCTCGATCCGCAACCCGGCGACACCATCCTCGACCTCTGTGCGGCCCCCGGGGGCAAGACGACTCACCTCGCCGAACGCATGCGGAATCACGGCCGCATCGTCGCCGTCGACGTCAGCGCGGAACGCCTGCGGCGCGTCGAAGAGAATGCCGCACGCCTCGGAATCTCCATCGTCGAGACGCGAACGATTCACGAAGATGGAAGCGACATCCCGGCCGGTCCGTTCGATGCGGCCCTGCTCGACGTCCCCTGTTCGAACACGGGTGTCCTGGGACGACGGCCCGAGGCGCGATGGCGACTCGAGCCGAAAGACATCCACGAGCTGTCGGTCATTCAGCGGCGATTGCTGGACGCGGCGCTCCGTCGCGTGAAGCCGGGGGGCCGCGTTGTCTATTCGACGTGCAGCATCGAAGACGAAGAGAACAGTGTCGTGGTTCGCGAAACGCTTGAGCGTCATCCGGCCTTCAAGGTGGTCAAGGAGATCCGCCACTTTCCCGGGCAGCCGGTCGACGGCGGATACCTGGCGCTCGTGCGCCGCTCGTCGTGAGGCAGCAGGGATTCGACCGGGGAATCTTTGGAGCATCCGGCGAGCGCATACCCGCAACCGGACCGGTCGGATACGATGGGGGAGTGCTTGAACTTCTCCGACACGATTCTCGACTCGTTCCCATCATTCGATGAACAAGGCCTTTGTCCGCGAGCCGGACGCCACGAACAGTTACTGCCCGCGGTGCGGGTCGCTGGGGCAGCCGGTCTTGCCCGAGACGTGGCACGCGCTGACCCGGCCGGAAGTCTGGAGCCAGGTGTCGGAAGCGGCCTCGTTTTGCAGTCACGCCACCTGCGACGTCGCCTACTTCGACGATATGGAGCGATCGATGTCCGTGTCCGATCTGATTCGTCCCGTCTACCCGAAGGATCCGGACGCGCCGATCTGCCCGTGCTTCGGCGTGACGTGCGAGGTCCTCGAGGAGGACGCACGGGCTGGCGTCGTCACTCGCGTTCGCGACCTTGTGGCGCGGGCGAACTCGACCGAAGCCCGGTGTGCGACGATGTCCCCCACCGGCAGGCCGTGCGTGGCCGAAGTCCAGCGACATTACCTGCGGGCCCGCAACGGATGAGTCGATCACCAGCAAACAGCTCCAGTCGGCACCGCGAGGCGACAAGAATGACAACCACCTCCCCATTCGAAAACCGGCACACCCCCGAATCCATCAGTGATGGACGCCATCGCAACGCCCGCCGGATGACGTTGTTCATGGGAACGGCGGTCGTCCTGCTGTGGGCCGTCCCACCGCTTCTTCGGGCGGTCCCTCCCGTCCTGGCATGGCGGCAATATCAGCCGCAGGAAGGGGACATCCTGTTCCAGTCGCTGCCGCGGAATGAGATCGTCAATGCCATTGAAGGGGCGACGGGGTCTCCCTGGTCGCACTGCGGGCTGGTCGCGAAGGACGACGGTCAATGGGTGGTTTACGAGGCGATCGGCGAGGTCCGCAAGACGCCGCTGGACGAATTCTACCGCCGCGGCCGCGATTGGCAGTTCGCCGCGTATCGCTTCAAAGCGGACGATGCGGCTCACATCCCGCGAGTCATCGAGAGGGCTCGCGGCTATCTGGGACGGCCCTACGACACGCGGTACCGCATGGACGACGAATCGATCTATTGCTCGGAGCTGATCTACAAGGCGTATCGTGATGCGACACAAGGCTCTCTCGGAAAACTCGTCAGGCTCGGCGATCTCAAATGGCGTCCCTATCGGCAGATCATTGAGCGTCTCGAAGGCGGGCCGGTTCCCGTCGAACGCGAGATGATCACGCCGCGCGACCTGGCACTGGCCGAACCCCTGACCTTCGTGACGGGCACCGTTCGGCCCGAGAAGCATTGAGCGAATCGACCATGTCTCAACCGCTCGATCGCTATCGGAAGCAGGTGTTGTTTGCGGGGCTGCGCGAAGAAGGCCAGCAGCGGCTGGCGGCCTCGCGGGTGGTCGTGTGCGGGTGCGGCGCACTGGGAACGGTCGTGGCCGAAGCGCACGTCCGGGCCGGAGTCGGACACGTTCGAATTGTCGATCGAGACTTTGTGGAATTGAGCAACCTGCAGCGCCAGGTTCTCTTCGACGAGGACGACGTCCGCGCCCGCACTCCGAAAGCGATGGCCGCCGCGGAGAAGCTGCGGCGGGTCAACAGCGAGATTCAAATCGAGCCCGTGGTCGCCGACATCGATGCGGGGAATGTGCGGTCGCTGGTCGAAGGCGCGGACCTGATCCTCGATGGAACGGACAACTTCGAGGTCCGCTTTCTCCTCAACGATGTCTCGCTCGAAACCGGAATACCCTGGATCTATGCCGGCGTGATCGGCAGTCACGGACAGACGATGCCGGTGTTTCCCGGTCGCACCGCCTGTCTGCGCTGCCTCATCGAGTCGCCGCCGGAAGCCGGTTCGATGGAGACGTGCGACACGGCGGGCGTGATTGGTCCCGCAGTCAACGTCGTCGCCAGCCTGGAAGCGGCGATCGCCCTCAAGATCCTGAGCGGTCACGCGGACGAGGTGAGCCCAGAACTGACGATCGTCGATGTCTGGTCGATGTCGTTCCGCTCGATGAGCGTCCGAGACCTGCGCGCGAAGTCGGCGTGCCCGGCCTGTCATCAGGGCGAACGGACGTGGCTCCGGGGCGAGCGAGGTTCGCAAAGCATCGTCCTGTGCGGGCGAAACGCGGTGCAGGTCTCCCCGTCGGAGAAGGGTAAAGTATCGCTCGACGAACTGGCCGATCGCTGGCGGGCGTCGGGCACGGTTCAGAAGAATGCGTGGCTGGCGCGGCTTTCGCTCCGAGGTCCAGACTTGGAAATCACCGTCTTTCGCGATGGCCGAGCCATCATTCAGGGGACGGAGGATCTCGCCATGGCCCGCGGACTCTACGCCCGATATGTCGGAAGTTGAATTCGTCCGCATCCGAAGAATGCGCGCGTCACACGCAGAGAATTCTTGACGCCTGACATTCCGCAGTACAATACCCCGTGGCGGACCCGTTCAACCTTTGCAGGGGAGCAGCGTCATGCGGTGGGGAGCGATCGCTTCGGCGTGGGTGGCGTGTGCGGCAGTTGTCGTTGGATTGTCCGGAGAGACGCGGGCGGATGAAACCTCAGAGAAAGACATCGCCAGGGCGCTGGACTCTTACCAGAAGGCCTACAACGACCGAAAAGTCGACGATTTGATGGCCTTCTGGGCCAAGGATGCCGACTTCATCGACCATCGGGGGCGAAGCTACAAGGGGCGAGACGCGGTCGCCGATCTGTTCCGCAAGGCCCTCTCGTCCGACCGCAAGTATCAGATCAAACTGAACGTCACGAGCCGCAAGTTTCTCTCGCCCGACCTGGCGATGGACGACGGAGAGCTCGAGTTGCTCGAGAGCAACGGCGACGTCGAGCGCGGACGGTACATCACCGTCTGGGGCAAGGTGGATGGCAAATGGCTCATCCGCAGCGTGCGCGACATCCCCGTCGAGCCCACCGAGCAGGAAGTCGCGGCCCCGTCGCTGGATGGCCTCGAGTGGCTCGTCGGCGATTGGATGAGCGACTCGAAAGAAGCGCCGGTCAAGCTGACGACCCGATGGCGGGCCGACAAGAAGTTCCTGATGCAGGAGTACGAAGCGAAGACGGACGACAAGTCTTTCACCGTGACGGTCTTCATCGGATGGGACCCGGTCAACCGCCACGTGCGGTCGTGGTTCTTCGATTCGACCGGCGGCTATGGCCAGGGGGCATGGCAGCAGCGCGAGAAGAAATGGGTCGCCAGCTCCAACGGCGTGCTGCCGGACGGGCGGATCGGTTCGTCGATTTTCTCCTGGACCATGACGGATGAGAACACGCTCGACTGGTCGGCGACCGAGCGCGAGGTCGACGGACAAGCGATTCCCGACACGGCCGTGAAATTCGTCCGCGTGAAAGCGGCTCCGAAAGGGGATGCCACGAAGCCTGCGGCCAGGTAATCGACGTGGCGCCGCCGCATCGACCGCAGCGTCCCTGCCATGCCGACTTCCGGTGACGCGTTGACGCGACTCGGACGGCAACTGCCCGCCGAAGCCGGACGTCCGACCGATGGACGACAGAAGGAAACCTCGTCATGACCCCGCGCCGCTCCCTTGACTCTCGATGGATCGTGGGTGCACTCTCGATCGCGATCACAACCTTGGCGCCCTTGAATGCGCGGGCGGTCGGCCCCAGACAATTCAACGCCCCCGGCGGCAAACCGGGCGCGGCCCGTCCCGGGGGAAATCCCGGTGCCGTGACGGGCATTGGAGGGGGACGCGCTCCGCAAGGGATGCCGCAGCGCCCACAACCGCGACCGAAACCAGGTGGCGCAGCGAACGCCGGGTTCGCGGGGGGCGGCGCGGCAATCCATCGTCCGAACCCGGGTGCTCAGGGGACTCCGGCGATGGTTCCGCCACAAATGAGCCGCCCCTCCCCCGGCAGCCGTCCCGGATTCGGTCAGCCCGGCGCGCGACCCCCGGCAACGCCTCAGCCGGGGGCGCTGCCCTCCAACCGTTTCCCACAGTTCGCGAACCGTCCGTCACTCCCGCAGGTGACGCCGCCCGTCAATTGGGGTGCCAATCGGCCGTCGACGCGCCCCGCACCAGGGGGATCCTTCATTGGCCAGCGACCCGGCCCCGGCAACCTCCCGGGCGCCGGGACTCGCCCGAACCTGCCGACCCCCAATATTCCATCCATTGCGACTCGACCGGTGACGAGGCCTGGCACACGCCCCGGCTTCGCCGGACAGCTGCCTGGCAATACCTGGCAGCGTCCTGGCGGGGCCCCCACGCTCCCGGGGGTCGTCTCCGGCACGCGTCCACGACCTGGTGTCAATTCTCCGGGACTCCATTATCCCGGAAGACCGCCCATTGCCGGGACGCGGCCCGTCCGACCCATCACGCCAACGCTTCCCGTTCCAGGCGCGCGACCGCCGGTTGTCGTCAACCGTCCCAATCTGAACCAGATCACGAACAACGTCATCACGAACAACACGATCTTCAATCAGGTCAATAATGTGACCAACGTCAATACGAACATCTACGGCGGCCGCTATCCCTCGACGCGGCCCTATCGCCCATGGCGCGATCCGTACGACCACGTGCACAACCACTGGCATCACGGGTACTGGGGCTTCCAGACGATCCCGTCCTTCTGGATCTCCAGCGGCAGCGGATGGTCCAGCCTCGGAAGCGTCGGCTGGTCCTTCCGCAATCCGTATTACGCGGCGCCGCTGAACACGGTTGCGGCGTTCAACTATTCCCGCCCCATCGTGGCGACGTCGGCGAATCTTGCGCGGCCCGAAGTGACGGAGGCGGCCGCGTACCGGATGTCGGAAGCCCGCGAGGCATTCCGCCTCGGCGAGACCGCCATCGCTCTCGACAAGGTCAACCAGGCCATTCAGCTCGTTCCCGACGACAGGACGCTACACGAGTTCCGTGCGCTGTGCTTGTTCGCCCGCGGCGACTACGCCGATGCGGCGGGCGTCATCTATTCGGTCCTCGCCAGCGGCCCCGGCTGGGACTGGGACACGCTTGCGGCGCTGTACCCCAACATCGACACCTATACCACGCAGGTGAAGCTTCTGAGCAACTACGTGGCGAACCGCCCCGACCGCGGCGACGCGCGGTTCCTCCTCGCCTACCACTTCCTGACGCTGGGCTACAGCGATGCCGCCATCGAACAGCTGGAAGCGGTCGTCCGCATTCAGCCCGGCGACCGACTGGCCGCAGAGCTTCTCAATGCGTTGAAGCAGCAGAACGCGGCCGCGCCCCTGGCGCCTCTGCCGCCTCCGTAAGGGTGCGAATCGTTCAACGATCTCGCTTCGCCCGCGTGTGCAATAGGGCGACCAGGCTGACGAGTCCGAGTGCTGCGGTCAGCAGGGCGAGGATAATTGCGACCTCGATTGCCTCGTTGGCCGACGGCCGCGATTCACCTTGAGACGCTGCAACCAGAATCCATCCAATCGCCAGCAGGACCAGGCCCAGCACAAACCCGGTCAATTGTTCGAGCGGGCGGTTCGGGATGTCGGGCCTGCGGTGGTCGCGACGGGATCCGAACATCATTAATCTCCTGCGGAGTTCTGGTCATCGCGAAGGGGCAGGATCGCCGGCGAGGGACGGCTGCGATTCGATGGAACTGCTCTGAACCCGGTGCTGGCCGAAAAACCAGAAATAGCTCAACGCGACCGCATACATCACGGCCGTCAGCGGAATGACCTTCACGTTGATGCCGCTGTAGACATAGGCAGCGAACGCCGAGAGAAGCACCACGGTGATCGGCAGCATGCGGTAGACGGGAGTCCGATAACTGCCAAAGAGCCCGGGCTCCCGGCGTCGCAGCACGAACAGGCAGCCGATGGCCAGGATGTACCAGATGAGGGCCGTCAACGTGGAAACCAGCACCGCTCCGTCGTTGATCGCCGCGGGGAACCAGATGTTGGCGACGACGCACCCCGCCGTCACCAGGCTGCTGACGATGAGCGCGGGGACCGGTGTGCGGCGCTGAGCATGCACGCCGCCGAGCCACTGCGGGATGTATCCCGCACGTCCCAGCGCGAAGAGCTGGCGGCTCGTGCCGAAGACCATCCCGTGGTAACTGGCGACGAGGCCGAATAACGCGATCAGTCCGAAGCTGTAGACCAGAAGCGTCGAAGCCCCGGCCGGAATCGACCGGATTGCCTTGGCCAGCGGATAGAGCACCGGTTCCTCCACCAACTTCCCACTTTCGTCGAGCCGCACGGTCACGGCAAGGTCGTTCGCGTTCATCGCCCCGCACGCGAAAAGCCAGGTCAGCACGACCAGCACGATGAGCGTCAGCTGCGCCCAGACCAATCCTCGGGGAATGGTCCGGTGAGGCTCGTGGGATTCTTCCGCGGCCAGCGCCACCGTCTCGATGATGACCAGCCACCAGAGGGCATACGGCACGGCGTCGAGCACCGCCTTCCACCCTTTGGCCTTGGGAAGGAGCGGCGACGTCAGAATGCGTTCCGCCGAGAAACTCGTCGAAGCGGCGATCCAGAAGATGATGAGCCCCAGGATCGCTCCGTAGGTCATGACGACCATCGCCGTGGACTGCTCTTTGACGCCCCAGACGTGCAGCAGGAAAAAGATCGCGACCGTCGCCAGGGCGGCGCCCGTCGTGACGGCGGGGCTGGGGTTGTCGGGATTGACCAGAAAGGCGATGTATCCGCCGGTTGCGATGGCGGTCGCGATCGTGGCGAACTGGCATTCGAGATACATCGACCAGCCCATCACGAAGCCGAGCGACGGATCGGCGGCGCGGCGGCCGTAATCCAGCGGGCCACCGGCGAACGGCATCGCCACGCTCAGTTCGGACAGAGCCAACACCCAAGTGAGGTAGAGGAGGCAGACAATCAGCGATGCGATCAGCATCGCGATCGCCCCGTTGTCCTTCAGCCCGAGATTCCAGCCGAAATACTCGCCCGTGATGACGGCGCCCACGCCCAGCGCCCAGATGTCGAGCGTCCGCAGCGGCTTCTTGAGGGCGGGCTGCGCTGCGGTGGATTCTGCCGGACCCGTAGCATCAGAGGGGGTGGCCGACATGCGGCATCTCGTCAGTGGCCGTTGGAATCCGCTTCTGGCACGGCGGCGGAACGTGTCGCGGCATCACAGCATGTCTGGCCTCGACAGGCAATCCACCGGTAACGAATCTTCGTCCGACCTCTATTGGCGATGAATGTTGAACCACTTCCCGCAGTGCGGGCATTTGCAGTCGCCCAGCGGCGAGACGTCCGCTCCGGCGCCGATGGCCGCCGCACAGTTCGGACATTGATAGTTGACCGATCCTTCGACACGCTCTGCCGGGTCGACGGCATCGGCCGCGCTCTGTCGTTGAGCTTCCTTCAATCGCTGCATCATCCGAGGCGTCGGCGTCAGCTTCCCAAAGAGTGCCGCGATGCCGAACGCGATGAAGGGAAGCGCGATGAACGACCCGAACACGCGGAAGAAGAGCGGGGGCGAACCGAACGCGCCGAACGGCGCGCCCCACAGGAAGCAGAGAACAGCGACGCCGATGCCGCCGAAAGCGAAACCGAAAACCCGCATGATGAGCAGAGGCGCTGCGGGAAATCCGTCTCGCTCCGGGAAAGTCGACATCGGCGCATGTCCCTCTCGTAAATCGACGATGGTCGGCGAGCGATTTTCACCCCACCATGTCGCGGCCGGGCTGACAATCGAATCGTCATCCAGGGCCGGAAGCGTCACTTCACCCGCACCAGCTTCATGATGCGGCCCGAGACGTTCCAGTCCTGCACGTAGAGATTCCCGTCCTTGTCCCAGTACGACCCGTGGGTGCCGCTGAAGACCCCTTCCTTCCACTTGTCCTGCGGGACATTGAAATTCACGCGCGTTGTCGGATCGGCGTTGTGCCCCAGAACGGCGATGATCGTGTTGCTCTTGTCGAGAATGACAAGACGGCCGTGGAGGTCGGGAACCGAGACATAGTCACCCTGGACGGCGGCCGAGGTCGGCATGCCGAGGCCCGTCACCACTTCATCGATGAAGTTGCCGTCGAGATCGTAATGCAGCAGGCGCCCCTTGGGGCCGTGGTTGCGGTCGCAGATGAGGAGCCGCGGCGGATCGTACCGGGTGTCGAGCACCATCCCATGGGCGGTGTTGAACTCCTTCAGCCCGTTCCCCTTCTTGCCAAAGTGCGAGAGGTACTTGCCGGTCTTGTCGAACTTGAAGATGTGGTCGCTCGCATAGCCGTCCGACAGGAAGATGTCGCCGTTCGGCGCGATCGTGATGGCCGTCGGCGCGAACTTCTTCAGGTCGAGCCCCGATTCCTTGGGGAACGGCAGCTTGAGGACGATGTCCCCCGTCACCGCATGAAACTTGATTCCCTCGCCGGCGGCGTTGCGGGCCCCGTAGATGAACTCGTCATCCCCTTCCGAGGCGATCTTGAGGTCGTGGATACTCGAGTACTCGGGGCCGACGAACTTCCGCACGATCTTCCCTTCGGGCGAGAAGACGAACACGCCGATGTTGGCGCTGGTGTAGATGGACCCGGACTTGTCGATCACCACGCCGCCGTGCGTCGAGCCGATCTGCGACTTGCCGTTCTCATCGAGCCCCCACCCGGGGACCGTCTCGAACGTCATGATCCCGCACCCCATGCGGACCGGCTTCGCCGGCTCTCCCGCATGGGCCGACAACGCCATCCCCAACACCACTCCAAGCATAGAGCAGACGACCGCGAACCGACGCCTCAGCATGGGACAATCCTCGAAGGGGACGAGCACGGATTCCGACAAAGATTCACCGCACGGACGTGGATTGGAGTATCCGTCCGAGAGATGCACAATTCAACTCGCCGCACCGGCAGAGACGAATCTCTGCACGCGATCTCTTCTTCGGAGACGCGAGTTCGGCTCGTGGAATGGTCCGCGGGCGGTCATCCTTGATTTGCCAGCGGCAGGATTGGACGATCGCGCCGTCCATTCATTCCCCTCGAATCACCGCGCTGACAATTCTCTTCCGTCCCACGTCGAATGAAGATCACCCGCATCGATTGCCACGTCCTGCTGGTTCCCGACTACGACACAGCCGCCTGCTCGTCGGCCCAGGATGACCTCGTCGTCGAGATCCATACCGACGAAGGGCTCGTGGGCATCGGCGAGACCGATACCAACCCGTGGGTCGCCCGAGAATGCATTCGGGCGCGCGGCACCCACTGCATGGGACTGGGCCTCGAAGAGTCCTTGATCGGGGCCGACCCGCTCCAGCCGGAAGCGATCTACGAGCGTCTCTACTCAGGGTCGAAGATGACAGGACGTCGCGGGGCGGTGATCTGCGCCCTCGGGGCCCTCGACATGGCGCTCTGGGACATTCGCGGCCAGGCGCTCGGCGTTCCGATTTGGCAATTGCTGGGAGGCGCCGCGCAGCCGCACGTCACACCGTATGCCTCGCTGCTCCCCACAGGCCACACGCGGAAGGAACAGCATGCCTCGCTGCTCGACAAGGTGCGCCGGGCGCAGCAACTTGGCTATCAAGCGGCGAAGCTGGAAATCTGCTGGAGCGGACCGTACAGCCACGGCGGACTGCAGGAGCGGGACGACACGATCCTCGAGATGGTGGCCGCGGCCCGCGAGGCGGCCGGCCCGGAGATGACGCTCATGGTCGACGTCGCCTACGCCTGGAGCGATGCCAAGCGGGCGCTGCGGGTGCTGAAGGCGCTCGAACCCTACGACCTCTTCTTTCTCGAGACACCGATCGACATCGATGATCTGGAAGGCCACGCCTTCCTGCACGAGCATAGCCCGATTCGCATTGCGGCCGGCGAATGGCAGAACACGCACTTCGAGTTTCTTGACCTCGCCGACCGGGGCAAGCTCGATGTGCTGCAGCCGGACGTCGGTCGCGTCGGCGGATTCACAGAAGCCCGCAAGGTCTGTCAGATCGCCGCCGATCGCGGCCGGCTCGTTGTCCCCCACTGTTGGAAGAGTGCGATCGGCATTGCGGCCAGCGTTCACCTAGCTGCCGCGACATCCTGCTGCCCGTTCGTCGAATTCCTTCCGGCGGAACTTTCCGAGTCGGGATTGCGGACGACGCTTGTGACGGAAGAGATTCCAGCATTGAATGGCCGGATTGCGCTGCCGACCCGTCCCGGGCTGGGAGTGACCTTGAACCGCGACGCCATTGCCCGATTCGCACAACCCTGAAATGCATGACGGCCGGGTTTTCCTTAGTCCGGCCTTCCAAGGCCGGACGAAATCTGACTCCCAACCCCGCGAGGACTCTCCATGCGACGACGCACGTTTCTGGCCACGGCACTGGCGGCGACCAGTGCCTCTCGATTGCTGGCCGCCGTCAAAGCGAAGACGTGGGACGGCGCAACCCAGAGTCTTCAACAGGCCGTCGAGTCCAAGCAGATCCGCGCGGCTGTCCTGCACGTGAAACACCAGGGAGACTCGTTCACGAAGCCGTTCGGCAAAGGGGTCGCCGACGACTCGATGTTCCTTCTGGGATCCATCTCCAAGCCGATCAACGTCACGGCCGTCATGGCGGTCTTCGACCAGGGGAAGTTCCAACTCGACGACCCGGTGCGGAAGTTCCTGCCGGAGTTCACCGGCGAGGGCCGCGACGCCGTCACCATCCGCCATCTGCTGACGCATGTCTCCGGCCTGCCGGACCAAGTCGCCGCGAACAACCGCCTTCGGAGCAGCCACGCGCCGTTATTGAAGTTCGCCGAGGAGACGATCAAGACGCCGCTCGAATTCTCACCCGGGTCGAAGTACCAGTATTCGAGCATGGGCATTCTCCTGGCGACGCGGATCGCGGAGATTCTCAGCGGTCAGGACATTCTCACGCTGGTGGACCGCACCGTGTTCAAGCCGCTGGAGATGAAACACTCGGCGCAGGGGCTTGGAAAGTTCGCTCAGGACGCGATGATCCCCGTCCAGATGGAAGGAGCGGCTCCCGAATCGGGAGGCGGCGATCCGAACGCCAAGGACTGGGATTGGAACAGCGCCTATTGGCGGAAACTCGGCGCTCCCTGGGGGGGGACGCATTGCTCTGCGCCTGATATCGGGCGATTTCTCGACGAGTTTCTGCACGCCCGCGGCAAGGCCCTCCGCCCCGAGACCGCGCGGCTGATGACGCGGAACCACAATCCCGACGGGTTCACGCCGCGAGGACTCGGATTCGGAGTCGGCAAAGCGTCGGGGAGTTCCGGCTGCTCCGAGCGGACGTTCGGCCACACCGGCTCGACGGGCACGCTGTGCTGGGCCGATCCGGCGAGCGATACGATCTGCGTCGTCCTGACATCCCTTCCGCGACGCGGCGCCCAGCGCCATCCGCGCGAACGCGCCGCGGAGCAAGTGGCAGCCGCAGCACAAAGCTGAAGCTGCCGAGCCGCAGCCCATTCACGACCATTCACCAGAGAACAACGCAAGTGCGATTTACGATTTCGCGGGCTGCGAAGAATCGGCCTGCGTCGTGGTTCCCGGCTTCGCGTCAAGCAGGCGTCGCGCAAGCTTCTTCGTAATCCGCAGCAGCGATTCGCGGAAGACATCGACCCCTTCCGGTCCCCCCTGCCGTGGAATGAGGATGAGGTCCAGACCGCGCGGAAGGTCGTGCTGGGCGAGACGGAACGCTTCGCGCAGAAGTCGCTTGAGCCGCGCCCGCCGCACCGCGTTTCCGTGCTTTCGTGAGACGCTGAGCCCGAACCGTGTAACGCCCGTCTCGCTCACGGCCGCAAAGATCAGGAGCGCATCGTCTCCCGCCTTCTGCTTGACCTCATAGACCCGTTCGAATTCCTGCGGAGTGCGGAGCTTCTGCTCCTTCCGCAGAAAAAAGCGAGCTGTCGGGCGGTCTTCCGTCATGGGGCGTCAGCCGGCGCAGGGGGTGTCGAGTCAGACGCGCCGGCGTCCCCCTCGGTTCGCGGCGTCTTGTCGCGCGGCAGACCCGCCTTCGCGCGAAGGTACCACAACTCGTCGGGCTTCGCGGTTTTCTGCAGGGGTTCGCGGATCGTTCTTCGGACGCGGAACCCCCAGATCACAATCATTCCGATCGTGGCCACACCGATCGCGGCGATGCCCGCCAAGAGCAGGACAGCGACGGTGGCCATTCCCTCTTTGCGATAGAGCACGGCCGGATCGCGGGGATCGTCGGCCGGTGCGTCCGTCGCGGCATGGTCGGCGGTCGACTCGCTGTTCGACGGAGCAGTCGACTCCCGATCTGACGGGCGTTGCGCCGGATCCGGTGGCTGTGCGGCGATTCCACCCGGCAACGCGACGATAACCGTCGTCAGCAGCAGTGCGGCGGTCAGGCGCGCCATCGATCGGGATATGAGGCGAGTCACAGGAGCACGCAGGTCGGACAACGCGGAGCGAAGCGATTCCAGCCGGAACAGGGCTTCGTTGGAAAACTCGAATAGGAACGTAGCACGGGCACTCATGCCCGTGCGAAAAGCTGAGGCTTCACTCACTCAAGGGCATGAGTGCCCGTGCTACGAATGCAGTGTCGCAACGGACCGGGAGTTTTCTGACAAAGCCTAACATGTGGCAACAGCGAATGCATGAGCGTCTCTTGAGTGCCGTTCGATCTTAGTGCTCACCCAGTGCGAGTTGATCGGCGCGGAACACCGGGCCTTCCACGCATGTGCGGCGGTAATCCCAGCCGTCCGGAGTCGCGACTTTCGTCACGCAGCTGAAGCAGGCGCCGAACCCGCACGCCATGGGGGATTCGAGCGAGAGCCAGCAGGCAATGGAGTGAGACGCGCAAAGCCGGGCGGCGGCGTGCATCATCGGCTCCGGGCCGCAGCAATAGACCGCGTCTGGCGGCGCGTCCGATTCGATGGCCCCCCGCAAAAGATCGGTGACGAAGCCGCGATGACCGTTCGATCCGTCATCGGTGGCCAGTTTCAACTCAAGGCCGGGGACGCTGCGGAATTCGTCGACACCCGCCTGATACGCCGACGAGCGGACGCCGTAGCACAAAGAGACCGATTCGAGGGAGCGCGGGACCGCTCGTTGCGGCGATCCGTAGTGCCGACGCCCCAGGGCTTCGCGAGCGACCGCCAGGAACGGCGTCTGACCGATGCCTCCGGCAATCAACATCAGTCGCCGGGCCTCGGGAACGGGAAACCCGTTGCCCAACGGCCCCCATAACTCCACTCGGTCACCGACACGTAATTGCGACAGCCGTGAGGTCATCTTGCCGACAACGAGGTAGCCGAAGTCGATTCCCGCAGGGACGCCATCGCGCTCGTAAATGTCGTAGAGGGCGAACGGCCGGCCGAGGAGCGGATCCGAAAGTCCCGGGATGCGGACCATGAAGAACTGTCCCGGGACGATCTGCCGAGCCATTTCGGCACATTCGACGCGCATTCGCCACGTGTCGCGCGCCATCGGCTCGTGCTCGACGATCGGGGCGATATGCTGAATTGCGGTCGGAACGAGGCCAGGAAGTGCCGAGGAATGGCAGGCGTCAACCATCGAGAATTGACCGCTCCGTCCCCGGCCTCTCGCGACCGGGAAAAAGGATTTGATGCGAAGCTCTGAAAGAGTGGACGGAATCTGAGGATGCTGAGTGCAGAATAAACCCGGCGGGCGGGCGTCGCCATCGAGCGGTCGTCGACAATGACGCCAGATGGATTTTTCGCGGTGCCGCGGGGGCCTCCCTTCGGTCGACCCCAACCAACCCGCAGCCTGGATTAGCCGATTGATCTGCTTCACTCAACCGCCGCATGCCATGTCGACGGGGAACGACGTGAGCCGTTCGATCCCCTTCTCGCCGACATGATACATCTGCTCGATCCTCAGCCCGGGCTTGAGGTCGGGACCGTAGAGCCCCGGCTCGAACGTGAAGACATCGCCGACCTCGAGCCGGTCATTCGATTCGCCGTGCAGCCGCGGCGCCTCGTGGCCGTTCATGCCGACACCGTGTCCCAGGTGATGGAAGAACGACCATCCTTCGTAGCCTTCCAGCATGTCGCGGGCCGCGTCGTAGAGCACCCGGCCGGCCACGCCCGGACGCGCCATCCGCTCGATGACGCTGAAGACTTCGAGGATTCGCGAATGCGCTTTGGCCTGGGCGTCGCTCGGCGGACCAATCACGAAGCTGCGGCACATGTCGCTGTGATATCCGCGGCAGACGAGACTGAGGTCGAGGATGGCGATTTCGCCTGGTTCGCAGGCCCGGCGGCGGGGCGGACTTCCGAGAGCGCCGATCTGGAAGTCGTTGCCGAATTCCCCCAGCGTTTCCCCAAACCGTTCGCTGGCCACGCGGAACATCGACGCCCAAAGCTCCACTTCCGTCAGCCCCGCGCGCAGGTTGGCCTTGGCGTAACCGTAAACTTCCTCCGTCACGCCAATGATCTGCTTGAGGAACGCCAACTCGTCTTCGTCCTTGCAGCGGCGGATGGCGAACATCGTGGGAAGGAAGTCGATGAGTTTTTCGGCGGGAAAGACCCCCGCACGCAGTCCGCTGTCGCAACCGATCCGAGAGAATCGATCGAGCCGCTCGCGCAGCGCCGCCAGCGAAGCCCCCGCCTGGTCGTCCACCAGCGTGCAGCAGACCGCGGCCTTCGACACGACGACTTCGTCCGCCGCGAGTTCTGCGGCCGGCGGGGAGGGAAGGGCCAAAACGGCCGGCCCGTCTCGCTCGATGAGGAGCATCGGCCGGTAAACGGCACGCCCCCAGTATCCGCTGAGCGAGTAGATGTGCCGCGGGTCGACCAGAAGGGCCGCATCGAGCTTCAGGGAGCGAAGATATTCGCGCAGAATGTGCTGGCGGTCGCGGCAGCCGTCGAGCGTGAGCCCGAACGTTTCCAGAGTCATGCAGTCACCGGCGGAATGGTTCATTCGATCGTCGATCGGAATTGGTACCCCGCCCGGCCCGGGTTGTCCATCGAGAGACTTGAAGGGCTGAAACGGGATGGGTTGAGGTTTGACGCCCTCGCCGAAGTCCGCTAGCATGCGGGGCTTCCCGTTTTTGTCCCCCGTAACCGGGGGCACTGGCCGGGGAACGCGAACTCGTCGTGCAGCCGGGTTCTTCCGTTCCGAAGTCGGTGTCATCTCCTCATTTTCGCTGCAATCGAAGTCGCCCCTTTCGGACCGGCTGCCCTGCGTCATCGCTCTGGAGTTTCGCTCGTGACGGACATCGTCGTTAAGGACATTCTCGAGGCCGGCGTTCATTTCGGTCACCGCACCAGCCGCTGGAACCCGAAGATGCGGCCGTATATCTACGGTCGCCGCAACCTCATTCACATCATCGACATCAAGGAAACCGTCCGCGGATTGATGCGGGCGCAGAAGTACCTCGAGCGCGTCGCCGCCCAGGGAAGCCTGATCCTGTTTGTCGGCACCAAGCGTCAGGCCGCCGAACCCATCGAAGAAGCCGCCGTCGCCTGCGGGATGCCCTACGTCACCGAGCGCTGGCTGGGCGGCACGCTCACCAATTTCCGCACCGTCCGCGAACGGCTGAAGCGGCTCGAGGAACTGGAAGGGCTCGACACGACGGGCGCCATCAACACCTACTCGAAGAAGATGCAGTCGACCCTCAGCCGCGAGAAGCGGAAGATCTTCCGCAACCTCAACGGCATCCGGGCGATGAACCGCACTCCCGAGGCGGTGGTGATCATCGACCCGAAAAAGGAACACAACTGCGTCAAGGAATGCCGGGCGATGGGGACGAAGGTCGTCGCCCTGATCGACACCGACAGCGATCCCGATACGGTCGACCTGCCGATTCCCGGCAACGACGACAGCATTCGCTCGATCCGTCTGATCTGCCAGTACCTGTCGGCCGCCGTCATCCGCGGCAAGGGTCAGCTGCCGGAAGATCCGAAGGACAGCCACCGCGACGAGCCCAAGGCCATCCCGTCGGTGGGCTAGTCGTCGCGTCGCAGTACGGGCACTCAGGCCCGTGCGTCAGCAAGTCAACCGATCCCGCACGATTCCGTCGCAAGGCGATTCGGATGCGGGATCTTTCTCCATCGCAACCGTATTCCAGGCGAACCCGTCGGTTGACTGGGTGTGTCATCAGAAGCGATGCTTCCCGCTGACTGCCCGAAAGTCACTGCACGTCCCGGCGGGCTTGCCACTCATACAAGTCTCCCAAAGGAGTCGATCATGGCGGAAATCACCGCGGAAGCCGTCCGCAAGCTGCGTGAACGGACCGACCTTCCGATGATGAAGTGCAAGGAAGCCCTGACGAAGTGCAACGGCGACGAAGAAGCGGCCGTCGCTTACCTCAAGAGCCAAGTGAAGGGTCTTCTCGACAAGAGGGGCGAAAACGCCACGCTCGAAGGGGCCGTCAAGATCAAGACCAAGGCCGACGGCACCGAAGCCGCCATGGTCGAAGTCCAGTGCGAGTCGGCCCCGGTCGCCGGCAGCCCGGACCTCCAGAAGTTCGCCGAGCTTCTCGCTCAGCAGCTCCTCGAAGGCCCCGGCGCCGACACGCCCGAAGCCCTCATGTCGCAGAAGGTTCCCGGCGGCACGGGGACGTTCACCGAGATGTACGAGGACATGGTCAACCGCATTCGCGAGAAGATCGTCCTCTCGCGGATCGTGAAGGTGAAGGGACCCGTGGCGGGCTACGTCCATCACGACGGCAAGACCGGCGTGCTGGTGATCGCCTCGGGGGGCAGCGGCACGGCTCCGGTCCTGCGTGACGTCGCCATGCACGTCGCCGCACTCCGCCCGTCGGTCGCCAACGTCGAAGACCTCGATCCGGCGATCGTCACGGCGGAGCGGGAGCGTCTCTCGGCCGAAGCCCGCGCGAGCGGCAAGCCCGAGAACATCATCGCGAAGATGGTCGAAGGCCGGATGAAGAACTTCTACTCCGAGCAGGGGGTGCTCGTGCTGCAGCCCTTCGCGAAGGACGATACGAAGACCGTCAGCCAGGCACTGGCCGAAGCGGGTCTCAAGGCCGAGAAGTTCATCCGCTTCACGATCGGCGCGAAGTGATTCGAAAGTCGCTCTGAAATTGATCGCGTTGATTTTAGAGAGAGCGTGACCCGCCGGGCGGATCACGCTCTCTTCGTTTTCGTCCTTGCTTGCGCTGGCATCAGCATACGAACCTGTCGCTGGTAGGCGGAATACTCCTCGCCGTGGTACGCCAGGAGATCCCGCTCTTCGAGTTGCAGGGCGACGAGGACGTAGGCTGTTACGACGATTGCGAACAGCAGATGTCCCTGCGACATGGTGGGCGTGACCCAGAATGCCATCAGGAATCCGACCATGATCGGATGCCGAACGATCCGGTACAGCCACGGAGTCTGAAAGGGAATCGGCGTGTAGGGTTGGCCGGCGAGATGGAGATACACCTGCCGCAGGCCGAAGAGATAGAAGTGGTTGATGAGAAACGTCGAGGCCAGCATGATGAGCCACCCCACTCGGAACAACGTCCAGAACACGGCGGCTGGCATTGGCTGCGTGACGCTCCAGACTGTGCCCGGCAGCGGCCGCCACTGCCGGAATAGCTGTAGGAGAAGCAGGCCGCTGGCCAGCACGTAAGTGCTTCGCTCCGCTGCAGGCGGAATGACCCTTGTCCACCAGCGAATGAAAAATTGCTGGGCCATTCTGCTGTGCTGAAGGGCGAACAGGCTCAGTTGAATCACGTCGATCAGGAAGGCCGTGACTTCTCCGGTTTAGACCAGAGCGAATTCCCTTCGTCTTTCCGATCCGATGAGGATTAGAATGACATGGTGACCATCACAGGTTATGCCCAGGGGCCACGGACACGACGGATGGGACCGATTCCCCAGCGCGGGAGAGCCGGAACCAAAGCAAAGGCATCTGACGCAAAGGCGCAAAGACCGCAAAGGAATCCACGCAAAGAAAACGCCAGAGATGAGCGAGTGTCAGCCGCATCTCCATCCCATCCGAAAAGACGAAGCCGCAAAGGAAACCTTCGCAAGACGCAAAGATTCTGGACGTTCGTGGTACGGTCAACAAAGTCATGTGATCCGTGCCTCTCGGTTCTCTCCGTCGTTTCCGTGGCCCTTCTGCGGACGGGAAAACTCGAAGGTGATCTGCTCTCAAGCCTCTAGCCGTACCCAGCGCCCGCTCGAATAGCGCAGGCAAACGAGAATCGATCGCACCGAGACGTCGGCGA
>JADZEF010000030.1 GCA_020850695.1 Planctomycetaceae bacterium
GAAGCAACGGAAAAATTCCTGATTGAAATAGCTGTCAAGTTCGCTGCATTATTCCGGCGCAGATTTCTGGTGTTGCCTTTTGCGGGAAATCCGGGGCATCCGCTGACGGAACGACGGAAAATCTCGTGTCCGACTTATTCCGTTCCATTCCGTCGTTGAGGATTTGACACGTCGGGCTAACGAGCTGCATGGATGACTCCGGGTTTCTACCGGCCACGCAGCTACGGAGCGCTCGCCTGTGGAGAATCACTCATGGTCGATCCCTCGACCACCGCTGCGGAATCACCCGCCGCGCTGCTCGACGTGGAACGTGTAGCCGCAGTCTGTGGCTGCTCGACACGTCACGTCCGACGGCTGGCCGACGCCGGCCGAATGCCGTCTCCGTTCAAGTTGGGGGCGCTGCTCCGCTGGCGGAAGGCTGACATCGACGAATGGATTGCGGGGGGATGCCGTCCCATCCGCACTGTGATGAAACGGGGGCCTCAATGACCACCGCCATAGCCCTCGACCGCATCTGGAAACGCCGACGCCTTCCCGACTGGGGGGCTGCGGACCGCTGGCCGCTCGACCCTCCCGACCTCGACGCCGCCAATGCAGACGTGGATCCGTTGTTTACTTCACCTGGCCCATCAAACGAACCGGGCGACGCGGCTGTAACCGCTCGCCCAGTTGTTGAGGAGTAAATCCCCGTGCGAAAGTCTCTGTCCGATATTCTGAACGGTGGCAACGGCGATTTCAATGACCGATGGAACAACACCGCGGCTGCCGGTGACTTCGGGCCGCTACCCTCGGGTGAGCACATCTGTCATGCCACCCGTGGAGAGCTGGAGAATAGTCGATCCAAAGGCACTCCCGGCTACAAGATTGAATTCACCGTGTGCGAAGGCCCGCACAAGGGCCGCAAACTGTGGCACGATCTCTGGCTGTCCGATGCCGCACTTCCGATGACGAAGCGCGACCTCGGGCGGTTGGGCATCACGACGCCCGCACAGATCGAAAAGCCGTTGCCGAGGGGCATCCGTTGCAAAGTAAGGGTGACGATTCGAAAAGCGGATGACGGGGCTGAGTTCAACCGCGTTCGTTCCTTCGACGTCATCGGAATAGACCCGCCCGAAGTCGATCCCTTTGCCCCGCCGGCTGGCGAAGGCGAAGCGGCCGAACCGACCGGTGACGCCGACACGTCATTTCCGCCGGCTGCGGAAGGAGGGCCGACCGCATGAGCGACCTCACGATGCCTTGCCGATATGGCTTTCGCATCGTGGGGGACTGTCGGGAAGAACGGCGGCTCATTGATTGGGCCGCCGCCTTCCGCGCACACGCCTCTTGCGATCAACGGGCCGACCTGAACCGCGAAGCATACTTGTCCGCCTTCACTTTCCCCGACGCCTTCCGCCGGCACCTCGACGAGAACGGCACCACGAAAGCCTACGCGGGGCCGTGCGGGGCCGCCTGGCTATGGTTCGACATCGACGCCGATGACAAACCGGAACGCGGCTTGAACGAGAGCAGACGCCTTGCGGCGTTCGTGGCCGACCGTTACCAGTCCGACGGCGACGAACTGCTGCTGTTCTTCTCTGGTGCGAAGGGATTCCATATCGGCTTGCCGCTGTCGTTGTGCGGCTCGACGTCACCGGCCGCCGGCTTTCATGGAGTTTGCCGCAAGCTGGCCGCGGGGCTGGCGGAGGCGGCCGGCGTGGGAATTGACGCCGGCGTGTATGACGCCGTGCGCGCGTTCCGTGCGCCGAACTCCCGGCATCCGAAGTCGGGACTTCACAAGCGGCGGTTGTCATTCGACGAGCTGCTGCACCTGTCCCTCGACGGAATCCGGAAGCTGGCCGCCGCGCCTGCACCGTTCGACATCCCCGAACCGCCACCGATGGTCGACCGCGCCGCAACAGACTGGCGGGAGGCCGTGGAAGCGGTGGAGCGCGAAGCGGCTGCCCTGGCCGACCGAAAGACGAACCGCGACGGTTCGACGGTCACTCGCGCGACCCTGGCGTTCATCCGCGACGGGGCCGCGAACGGCGACCGACACCGACTGCTCTATTCCGCAGCTCGCAACCTGGCCGAATCTGGCTGCTCGCCGTCCGCAGTCCATGCGCTGCTGTCCGAATCGGCGCTCGACTCCGGGTTGCCACCGAAGGACGTGCGCCGGCAGATCGACTGTGGCATTGCGGATGCCGGGAAAGGAGCGAACCCATGAATGACACCGCTTTCCTCACCGCGGCCGACGCCTTCGCCGACTGGCGGGACAACGTGCTGACCGGCGAACCGCCGACGCTCTGGCCGATCGGCTCGGGAGAACTCGCCCGCATCGAAATCGGTCCGGGCCTGGTGACGCTGCTCGGGGGCGCTCCGGGGGCCGGAAAAACTGCGTTCGCGATGCAGGCCGTGGTCGACGCCCTGCGTCTGACGCCGGCGCTTCGGGTGCTGGTCTGCAATATCGAGATGCCGGCCGCCGTACTGCTCGACCGGCAGCTGTCGCGATTGTCGGGCATCGACGTTTCAACCATCAGGTATCGGCGCTTCGACGCCTCACACGCCGATCGTCTCGACCAAGCACTGCACACGCTGGAAGGACTGGCCGACCGGCTCTGTTTCGTCCGGCAACCGTTCACGCTCGGAAACGTGGCTGCGGCGGCCGACGCCTTCCGGGCCGACGTGCTGCTGCTCGACTATATCCAGCGCATTGCGCCGCCGGGAACGCACGGCGACAAGCGCGGATCGGTCGATGCGTCGATGAACTACATCCGGCAGTTCGCAGACGCCGGCACCGCGGTTATCTGCGTGGCAGCCGTCTCGCGCTCGAAAGACTCGAAAGGCCGATCGTCATACGACGGCGAAGGGTTGAACCTTGCATCGTTCCGCGAATCGTCCGAACTCGAATTCGGGGCCGACGACGCCTTCATTTTGACCCCCGACACGGACGGCGAGACGGTCACGTTGCGGCACCTGAAGGCGCGGCACTCGGAACCGAAGGACCTGACGCTGACGTTCGACCGCCGGCTGCAACGTTTCCAGCCGACCGCAACGCCTGCGTCCGCGAAGTCGAACCGCAAGCTGACCGCCGCCCTGCATTCGCTCTGGAACCGCACCGAAGCGGCCGACGACGATGACGGCGAAGGGGACAACGCATGACGCGCACGAACGGCACCACCGCCCCTCGACTGCTCGCCGGCTGCGAAGTGCTGCCGGCGATGGAACCGCCCGCACCGCGCCCGGCAGACGAACCGTCCGAAGTCGACGCCCGGAAGGCGACGGGGAAGACCACGAAACGAAAAGCCGGCGAACGCTTCGCCATGTTGAACACGTTCGTCGATTTCACCGCGGGAACGCTCGCGCGTGGGGAGCTGCTGGTGTGGCTTGTGCTGTTCCGCGACTGCCGCGACGGCATCGCACGAACATCGCAGGCCGACATCGCCCGCCGCGCCGGCATGACGGATCGGACGGTGCGGCGCACGCTGAAACGGCTCGAAACGCGCGGACTGGTGCAAACCGTCTCCCGTGGGGGCATTCATCGCGGAGTGTCAAAGTACCGCTGCCATCCCCTCGACCGGAGCGATTGAAGGCGGACACGGCTGTGTCCGGTTACTGGCGGACATTTCGCGTCATTTCCTGCGGACAGAGCTGTGTCCGCTATCCCAGAAGGGGACCAGAAAGCGTCCGCCTGACGGTCTCACGACCGGCGGACGCAAGCGACAGAACGTACGCCGACACTCAGGAGCGTTATCAATGACCGCTGCCGTATCCCTCGACAGGTTGCAAACTCTCTGGAATGCAACGTCGGCCGATCATGCGTCACTCGACGAATCAACGATCGACTCAATCGTCGCGACTTTGGAGCGGGCGAGAGTGCGGCACCTGCGAAACCGATATCCCATTCCCGACGGGGGCCGTGGCTGGCAACGTCGACTCGACAGGCATGCAAGCGGGTTTCAGAGAGTGAAAGTCGCGAGACGCAAGATTGACGACGGGGGCAACGCAGTGTGATACTTAGGACACAATGGCCAAAGCGAATTCAACAACATCGGCACCACTGACCGACCCATTGCGGGCTGCAATTTCTGAAAGCGGGCTGCCACTTCTGCGGCTTGCAAAGGAAACCGGCGTGGCGCGAGCAAGCCTCATTCGTTTCATGCGGGAAGAAACGTCATTGCGGCTCGATGTGGCCGACAAACTCGCGAAATACTTCGGGTTGATCGTTGTTCCGCAACGGAACTCGCACACCAAGAAAGACGGGCAATGAGTCACAAGTCCGACGCTACGCTCTTTTCCGCAATAGGCGACTCAGTCGCAAAGGCAAAGCGATTTCACGGTCGACAACTCGGTGAACAGAACACAAAAGCCTCTTTGATTGAACCGATCCTGGAAGCTCTCGGATGGGACATACGCGACCCGGACGAAGTTCACCGCGAATTCAAGCCGACATCAAAAGATTCGCCGGTCGATTACGCTTTGAAAATCATGCGGAAACCGCGTCTTTTCGTGGAGGCGAAGGGGCTGGATGAAAACCTTTCCGACCGAAAATGGATCGCTCAGGTGCTCGGCTACGCCACTGTCGCTGGCGTGGAATGGTGCGTCTTGAGCGACGGCGACGAGTATCGGTTCTATAACGCAACCGCGGCACTCGATGCGGAAGAGAAGTTGTTCCACCGCCTCCGACTTTCTGAATGCACGCCGGAAGACGCGGCGAAGACGTTGAAGTTGATCTCTAGAACGAACATGGAAGAGAACATTCTCGACGTTCTATGGGCCGCGCATTTCGTCGATCGAAGGGTCAGGGAAGCGCTCAGGGGGATGATGGTTGATTCCGTGGACAAGGGATTGATCCGCCTCATTCGGCGCGGGTTGCCGAAGTTGTCCCCGAAGGAGATCGCAGAGTCGATTCGCCGATTGGAAATTCGGATCGAACCGCCGCCGGCTTTGCCCGACGTCATGTATCGCACCGGAGCTGCGCGTGTCGAAGCCTCAAAGCCTTTGGCCACGGTCAAACCCGCACGCAAGAGCGCGGGATCGAAGCAATCGAAGACGCGAAGAGCTGCGTTCTTCAATGTGTCGCTGAAAGAGTTGATTGAGGCGGAATTTCTGACCGCTCCCCTGAGAGTGTTCCGAAATTATCGGCAACAACTCATGGAAGCCCTCGTGAACCGCGATGGTACGGTGACGTTTGAAGGAAAGAACTACGAAACGCCGTCCAGCGCGGCCGCACACGCGCGAGGGACAATCACTGGCCAACCGATGGCGACGAATGGATGGGATTTCTGGCTGTTCGTCGATCAAAGCGGAAAGAAGAAAACGCTAGACGATGCACGGCAAGAGTTCATTCGCCGCAATGCGTGATGGCTGGATTCAACGGTTGAATTCCGATCGTCAAGACAGAGAGATGCAGTCCGATGGGCACCGTCTTCCGCAAAACCATCACACGATCGCTTCCGGCCGACGCCGAAATCATCGTTCGCAACGGCGAACGTTTCGCCCGCTGGAAGCCCGCGAAGGGAAAGACTCGGACGGAACTCGTCATCGTGGGGAACGACGGCACCGACCGCATCGCGACGACTGCCGCGACGTTCACGGCAAAGTACCGTGACGGGGCCGGCATCGTGCGGGAAGTCTCGACCGGCTGCCGCGACGAACAGGCTGCCCGCCGCATTCTGGCCGACCTCGAACGTCGCGCCGAACTGGTGAAGGCCGGCGTGATAACGGCCGCGGAAGACGCGGTGGCCGATCATCAGGCGACCTCCCTGGACGATCACTTCGCCGCGTACATCGCGCATCAAAAGGCGAAAGGATTGAACGCGATCCGCGTTCGGAACACTGAAGCGCGATTGAAGCGCCTTGCGAACGATTGCAGCTTTCGCCGGCTGGCAGATCTCCATGCCGACGCCCTTCAACGGTGGCTCGCCGACCGGGCCGCGGAAGACATGTCAGCGGGGAATCGCAACGAATACCGGCAGGAACTCGTTGGCTTTGGGAATTGGTGCGTCAAGACGCGCCGGCTGGTCGGCAATCCATTCGCGGACGTGCCGAAGGCCGACGCGAAGGCCGATCAGCGCCGGCACCGCCGATCGCTGACCGAAGACGAATTGCGGCGGCTGGTCTATGTGGCGACCCTGCGGCCGCTCGCGGAGTACGGGCGGGAAACGGTCCGCAAACCGAAGTCCGAACAGACAGGCCGCCAGACGTGGGAGAAAGCGGCCCTGACTTTCGACACGCTCGCCGAGGCCGCGGAACGGGGCCGATACGCACTTCGTGACAACCCTGCATTTCTGGCCGACCTGGAACACGCTGGCCGGGAACGCGCACTGGTCTATAAGGCGCTCGTGCTGACGGGACTGCGGAAGGGGGAACTCGCATCGCTCACGGTCGGACAAATGGAACTCGACGGGGCCGTTCCCTTCGCCACGTTGAACGCATCGGACGAAAAGAACCGGCAAGGGAACTCGATTCCCCTGCGGGCCGACTTGGCCGCCGACCTGCGGGAATGGCTCGACCTCAAGCTGCACCGGGAACGTGCTGACGCCCTGCGGACCGGTCAACCCGTTCCGACCCGGCTTCCGGCCGCATCGCCCGTGTTCAACGTCCCCGCGGGACTGGTGCGAATTCTCGACCGCGACTTGAACGCCGCCGGCATCCCGAAGCGGGACGAGCGGGGCCGCACGGTCGACGTCCACGCGCTGCGGCATTCCTTCGGGACGCTGTTGAGTCGGGCCGGCGTGGCACCGCGGACCGCACAGGCCGCGATGAGGCATTCGTCGATCGACCTCACGATGAATACATACACCGATCCGAAGCTGCTCGATGTGCACGGAGCGCTCGACGCACTGCCGGCGTTCCCCCTCAACACCGATCCGCGGACGGAGCGAATCGCCGTAAAGGCAACGGGCACCGATCCGAACCCGCGGAGTTTGGTTGCACCAGCCGTTGCACCAGACGCAGGAAATCGGGGCCTATCGCAGTCATTTCCAGACCAATCGAACCCGGAGCGAACCGGTCGGGAGCATTCGCTGATTCTTGCCGTAAGTGGTGATTTGGTCAAAAGAAAAGACCCGCTGACAAGTGCTGTCAGCTGGTCTTGGAAAGTGGAGCGGAAGGGAGTTGAACCCTCGACCTCTGCATTGCGAACGCAGCGCTCTCCCAACTGAGCTACCGCCCCGAAAACTCTCTTTCGCACACCACGGATATCCGTCGCGTGCAGGCAGGATTCTAAGCGAACGCCTGGCGAATGAAAAGCGAAGAAGTGTCGACTTTCGTTTCGACACGGCGCGCCTCGACCAGGTTCGCGCCGCATTGCCGCCTGACATCACTCATACTGCCTGCTTCACGGCGAATCGTTCACCGTCGCGCAGCTGGCCTTGCGGTCGATCCGCTTCATCAACCCCTTCAGCACCTTGCCCGGGCCGATCTCGTAGAATGTGTCGGCCCCCGCCGCCATCATCGCCCGCACGCAGTCTTCCCATAGAACGGGACTGACAACCTGTCGGACGAGGATCTGCCGGATCTCGTCCGGCGTCTCATGAACGGCGGCGTCGACGTTCGAGTAGACGGGCAATTCCGGCCGCTTGATCGTCGCCTTCGCCAGTGCCTCGCCCAGTTGCGAATCGGCCGGCTTCATCAGGTCCGTATGGAAGGCCCCCGCCACCGCCAGCGGGACTGGCTTCCCACCCGCCTGCTCCGCCAGTTCGACCGCCTTTTCGCACGCGGCGACCGATCCCGAAACGACGGTGTTGCCCGGACAGAGGTAATTGGCGACGTGCAGCGGGCCGACGGCCGAAGCTTCACGAACCACGGCTTCCACCTTCTCGCGGTCGAGGAGCAGCAGGCTGACCATGCCCGAGGGTGTCTTGTCGGCGGCGGCTTGCATCGCTTCGCCGCGGCGCTTCACGACCTGCAATCCGTCTTCGAAGGTCATCGCCCCGGTGAAGACGAGAGCCGTGTATTCGCCAAGGCTGAGGCCGGCCGCCATCTGGCAACCCAGGACCACGTCCGGCGAATCGGACCTCAACATCTCGAGCGCGGCCAGGCTGCTCACGAAGATTGCCGGCTGGCTGATCACCGTCGAGTCGAGGCGGTCCGCCGGCCCCTCGAAGCACAGCGAGGCAAGGTCGTAACCCAGGAGTTCATTGGCCCGATCGTAGAGGGCCTTTGCCGCGGGGTACTTCGACACCAGCGTCTTGCCCATGCCGACGTGCTGGGCGCCCTGGCCAGGGAACAGAAACGCAATCTTGCCCACGGGGAAGTCCTTTTCGGGGGGGAATAGTGGGTAGGTGAGAGTGGGTAGTCGGTAGCCAGAAAGCAAGAAGCGACGCCCTGACCTGCTGTCTGGCTACCCACTACCTGCTGCCCACTACCCACTTCCTCAAGCCACTGC
This sequence comes from Planctomycetaceae bacterium, assembly GCA_020850695.1. GTDB lineage: Bacteria > Planctomycetota > Planctomycetia > Planctomycetales > Planctomycetaceae > JADZEF01. The sequence goes on from JADZEF010000030.1 coordinate 8,369, forward strand.
TCCGGGCAGGTCGCCGAGTTCGCGGAGCTCGTCGGTGATCTGCTGATTGATGCGGCGATCGCGGAAGGTCGTGGCGACCTTCAAAGCGTTCTCGATGGTGCGGCCGTTGCTTGAACCGTGGCAGATTATGGTAATCCCATCGATGCCCAGGAGCGGGGCGCCGCCGGTCTCGTGATACTGATACCGCTTGCCTAGGTGATGGAATGCCTGGACGGCCAGTTCTTTTTCGTGGCTGAGCCGGCCGATGACTTCGTGATGGAAGGCGTGCAGCATGAACTCCGCCATGCCTTCGCTGGCCTTCAGCAGCACGTTGCCGACGAACCCTTCGCAGATGATGACGTCCGCGTTTCCCTGGAACAGGTCGCGCCCCTCGACGTTGCCGACGTATTGCCCCTGCATGCGGCTCTGCTGCAGAGTGCTGTGAGTCTCGCGGTAAAGGTCAGTCCCCTTGCCATCTTCGCTGCCGATGTTCATCAGGCCGACCCGCGGCGTGGCGATGCCCAGCATCTCACGCGAGAAGACGGCTCCCATCACCCCATACTGCACAAGGTGCTCGGGGCGTGCGGCAGGATTGGCTCCGACGTCCATCAGGACGGTGCGGCCCTTCAGCGTGGGGAGAGCGACGGCGATGCCGGGTCGCTTGACTCCCGGCAGGAAAAGCCGCGTCCGCAAACCGGCCGCCACGACAGCGCCCGTATTGCCGGCACTCACCACCGCATCGACTTCCCGCTGCGCCATCATCTGCCACGAGACGACGATCGAGCAGTTCGGCTTCTTGCGGAGGGCGTCCGTCGGCTTCTCTTCCATGCCCACGACGCCATCCGACGGGCGGATCGTCAATCGTTCGCCCGAATAGCCCGACTTTTCCAGCAGCGGGTCGAGGGCCGCCTGGTCTCCTACCAGAATCACTTCCAAGGCCGGATCGGCCTGAAGCGCGGCAATCGCTCCATCGATGTTCGGCTGAGGGGCGTAATCTCCCCCCATAGCGTCGAGAGCAATCCGCATCGAAGCTTATTCCTCGATTTCGACGAAGGAGCGGCCGTGGTAGCTCCCGCAGTTCGGGCAGATGACGTGCGAGGGGACCGCCGTCCCGCACTGCGTGCAGCGCTGGAGCTGCGCCGGCTTCAAGCCCTTGTGGCTGTTACGCTTCTTCGAACGGGACTTCGACTGGCGCCTCTTCGGAACGGCCATGACATCCTCATCGACAACAAATCGACCAGGCGCCGGATTTTCCAGCGCAGCTTCTCGCACGGCGGAACGACCCCGCGTGAACGAGCGGAGATCGTACGCGACGGCAGAATCGACTGTCAAGCAGGGCAAAGAGTTCGAGCCGATACTCTTTGCCGAGATTGCTCCAGGAAAAAAGATGCGTCCTGAACACGCTCCTGACGGGGAGCAAGCGGTGATCCCTTCACGCTCGCGTCCCTTCGCGGAGCGCATGACCACCTTCAATGCCTCGCACCCACCGCTCCGAATGGTTCGGGATCGGTCTGCGGGCGGGCAGCGGACCACTTTCCGGCGACAAAGAAGAAGACCGGCGTCAGGAAGATGCCGAAGATCGTCACTCCCAGCATACCCGCGAACACTGCCGTCCCGAGTGTCCGCCGCATTTCGGCCCCGGCCCCTTCGCCCAGCACGAGCGGCACCACGCCGAGGATGAACGCCAGAGACGTCATGATGATCGGCCGCAGACGCAGGCGGCATGCGGCGAGCGTGGCGTCCTTAAGATCCGCCCCCTCCTCGCGCTGGGCCTTGGCGAACTCGACGATCAGAATGGCGTTCTTGCACGCCAGCCCGACCAGCACCACGAAGCCGACCTGCGTGAAGATGTTGACGTCCATGCGGGCGATCAGCACGCCGGCGATCGAGCACAGGAGGCACATCGGCACCACGAGGATGACGGCCAGCGGCAGCGACCAGCTTTCGTACTGGGCGGCGAGCACGAGGAACACCAGCACGACCGCCAGCAGGAAGACCAGCATGGCCGTGTTGCCCGTGCGAAGCTGCAGAAGAGCGAGCTCGGTCCACTCGGCCCGCATCGACCGCACGAGTTGCTTGTTGGCCACCCGCTCCATCGCGGCGATCGCCTGGCCCGAGCTGACGCCCGGCGCCGGGTTCATGTTGACGGCGGACGCCGCATACATGTTGTACCGCATGATGATCACCGGACCGCTCTTGCTCTCGACGGTCGCCAGCGTCCCGAGCGGCACCATCCGCCCGCTGTCGCTGCGAATGCGGAGCTGCTTCAAATCTTCGACTTGCCCACGGTAATCCGAATCGGCTTGCACATTGACCTGCCACGTCCGGCCGAAGCGGTTGAAGTCGTTGACGTAGAGCGAGCCGATGTTGACCTGCAGCACGTTGAAGAACTCGTTCATCGAAACGCCCATCGCCTTGGCCTGGACGCGGTTGATGTCCAGGTACAGCCAGGGCGTGTTGGACCGGTAGCTGGTGAAGAGACCTTCGAGATCGGGAAGCTTGCTTCCCTCGGCCACGACCTTGTCCGACACTTCCTGCAGCGATTTCGGTCCGGTATCTCCGCGGTCTTCCACGATGATCTTGAACCCTCCCGCGGTTCCGAGACCGTCGAGCGGCGGCGCTCCAAAGACATGGATCAACCCGCCCTGAATCTCCTTCTGTAATGTCCTCTCGAGCTTCTCCGAGATTGCGTCGGCCGACAACTCATGGTCGAGCCGGTTGGGGAACTCATCGAGCATCACATACATCGCCCCGAAATTCGGAGCGTTCGCATTGAGAAGCAGCGACTGCCCCGCCACCGCCACGGTGTGCTTCACGCCCGGCGTCTCGCGGGCGATCGCTTCGATCCGTTCCATCACCTTGCTGGTCCGCTGGACCGACGCCGAGTCCGGCAGTTGCACGTTGACCAGCAGGTAGCCCTTGTCCTGCGCCGGAATAAACCCCTTCGGCGTGCGGTCGAAGCCGACATACGTCAGGACGAGGAGCCCGCCATACACCAGCAGCACGATCGCGCTCACCCGCAGCAGTCCGCGAACGACCCGCACATATCCGTCGGTCAGCCATCCAAACCCCGTGTTGAACCCGGCGAAGCACGCAGCCAGAACCTTGTTGAGCGGCCGCGACACGAGCCAGCCGGCGATCGATCCCAGGAGTGCGGCGGTGAGCCCGACCTGCCATTCGTCCGCTCCGACGACGACGTTCCGCGCCCCTTCGGGCAGATGGACGGCCCCGCGAGCGAGGAGCGGCGTGAGAAACTCCCAAGCGAGCACGGCCCCCGCAATGGCGAACCCGAACCGCGGCAGCGGTTCCGCCGCTTCCTTGTCGCGCGGACGCAGCAGGAGCGCGGTGAGGGCCGGGCTGAGCGTCAGCGAGTTGAACGCCGAAATCAGCGTCGACACCGCAATCGTCAACGCGAACTGCCGGAAGAACTGCCCCGTGATCCCGGAAATGAAGGCACATGGAACGAACACCGCGCTGAGCACAAGGCCGATCGCGACGACCGGCCCGGCCACCTGCGTCATCGCGAGTAAGGTGGCGTCGCGCGGCGATAATCCATGATCGATGTGGTGCTGGACCGCTTCCACCACGACGATCGCATCGTCGACGACGATCCCGATCGCCAGCACGAGCCCGAACAGCGTCAGGTTGTTGAGGCTGAAGCCGAGCATCGCCATCACGGTGAACGTGCCGATGATGGCCACGGGAACGGCGACGAGGGGAATCACCGCCGACCGCCAGTCCTGGAGGAACAGCAGCACCACGATGGCCACGAGGATCACCGCGTCGCGGAGCGTCTTGTAGACTTCGGTGATCGACTGGTTGATGAAGGGGGTCGTGTCGTAGACGATCGAATAATCGACGCCGTCCGGAAAGCGTCCCTTCAACTCTTCCATGCGGGTGCGGACTCGCTTCGCCACCTCGAGGGCGTTCGACCCGGGCAGCTGATACACCGAGAGAGCCACCGACGGCTGTCCGTTGAGGGTACACGTCTGGTCGTACGCCTGGGCCCCGAGTTCGATCTCGGCGACGTCCGACAGCCGCACCAGCCGCCCCTGGGCGTCGGTCTTGAGAATCATGTCGCCGAACTGTTCGGCATCGGTCAGACGGCCGAGGGCGCTCATCGTGATCTGAAAGGCCTGTCCGGCGGCAATCGGCGGTTGCCCGAGCTGACCCGCGGCGACCTGCGTATTCTGCTGCTGAATGGCGGTGATGACGTCCGAGGCCGTCAGGCTGCGCGAGGTCATCTTCTCCGGATCGAGCCACAGCCGCATGCTGTAGTCACGCTGGCCCAGATAGGTGATGTCGCCCACGCCGTTGAGCCGCGCCAGTTCGTCCTTCAGCTGGATCGTCGCGTAGTTCGAAAGGTAGAGGTTGTCGCGCGAGTTGTCGGGCGAGAAGAGGTTGACGATCATCAGCACGCTCGGCGACTTCTTCTTCACCGTGACGCCGCGCCGGCGCACAAGTTCCGGCAGAATCGGCTGAGCGAGCGAGACCCGGTTCTGCACGAGCACCTGGGCCATGTTGAGGTCGGTGCCGTTTTCGAACGTCACCGTCAGCGTATAGGTGCCGTCGTTGGTGCACTGCGACGACATGTAGAGCATGTCTTCGACGCCGTTGACCTGCTGCTCGATGGGAGCGGCCACCGTATCGGCGACGGTCTGGGCGTTCGCCCCCGGAAAGATCGCCGAGACCTCGACGGTCGGCGGCGTGATCTCCGGGTACTGAGCGATCGGCAGCGAATAGAGCGAGATCCCGCCGGCGAGCGTCACGACGATCGAGAGGACCGAGGCGAAGATCGGCCGGTTGATGAAGAACGCTGAAAACATGAAGTGTCCGACAGTGAGAAGGAGCGGTCGCGGCGTGGGAGGCGGACGCCGGCGAAAGAGATCAGGTTCAGCGGGCGGGAGGCGAGTGAGAGAAACCGCCGCGATCGGTGGTGTCTGGCGGGATCGACGGTTGACGGATTCGCGATCAACAAAAGTATCAGACGGGGCGGGCCTGTGGAACGGGCCGGGAGCGCCCAGCGTAACAGATGAATGGACTCAAATGCTTGGATGGGGCGTCGGCGAACGCTTCGGTCCAGCGAGTGTCGAGCCGACGTCGCGCTCCGCGAGAGTCGATGGATTCCGCCCCCACGTGCTCAAGCTGCCCCCCTCCCCTCGACGCGAACCACGGGTGAGGGGCTGGACGAATGGTGAAATTCCCGCAATCGCCCAACGTGCGGAGGATTGTGCCGCGATGCCGAACTTGAGGGATGTCGGATTGGACGAGTCATCCTTTGCCCGGCAACTCATCGGCCGCTGGCATTGACCGAGCTGAAGTCAATGGAATCCCGACAGGTCCATCGTCGACTCCGACGTCTATTCTCGATCCATGCGAAACTCGCCGATCGAATGTTGCCGCCGTTGTCTGGCCAAAATCGAAACGAAGCGATGATATGACTGGGAAGGTCGATCTCATGCTCGGAAAACTCTACGATTGCCGGAGTTCCTCAAACGGCGTCGCCACAGGGAGCGAGTTCTGTCCCAACGCCTCCGGCTCATTCAGTAGCGAATGTTGAATCTGACGTGAATGAGCGATTCTGAGTTCTGGTGCTACGCACAAAGTCCCATCTGGGGAGGATTCCGATGAAGCGACTTTGGATTGGCTTCGTCCTTGTTCTGGCGGTGTCGTTCTTGATCCTCGGATGGATCGGCATCCGCATCTCTCAAGAAATGCCGCCCGTCCCCGTGAGGGTCATCACGACGGATGGCACCGTCATCATCGACGAAGGGCAGATCGCTTCCGGGCAGAACGTCTGGCAATCCTTGGGTGGGATGGAGGTCGGCTCGGTCTGGGGTCATGGAAGCTACGTCGCACCGGACTGGACCGCCGACTACCTGCACCGGGAAGCGGTGTTCATTCTCAACGAGTGGTCGAACGCCGATTTCGGCTCTGACTTTGGCAAGTTGAACGAAGAGCAGCAGTCCCAGCTTCAAGGCCGGCTGGCGACACGCCTGCGAACCAATACGTTTGACCCGGCGACGAAGACGATCACACTCGATCCGATCCGGTTGGTCGCTTTCCAAGCCAACGTCGAGCACTACTCGGATGTCTTCTCAAACGGGAAGACTGAGTACGCCATCCCGAAAGGAGCCGTCACCGACAGCGGACGGCTCCGCAATTTGACCGCCTTCTTCTTCTGGACCTCTTGGGCGGCGAGCACGAACCGCCCCGGCGAGTCAATCACCTACACGCACAACTGGCCCTACGAGCCGCTGGTCGGGAACCGGCCCACCGGCCAGACCGTCGTGTGGACCGGCGTCAGCATCATCATGCTGCTCGCGGGTATTTCGGGGATGGTGTGGTGGTACGCCTCCCGCAAGGCGGAAGAGGACGATCTTCCCGTGCCCGAGGCCGATCCACTCGGACACTGGATCGCCACTCCGTCTCAGAAAGCCACCATCAAGTATTTCTGGACGGTCTCCGCTCTGATCCTCGTGCAGATGCTCCTCGGCGTCGTCGTCGCCCACTACGGCGTCGAGGGGGACGGCTTCTACGGCATCCCGCTCTCGCAGTGGGTCCCGTACAGCGTGGCCCGCACATGGCACGTTCAGATGGGCCTGTTCTGGATCGCCACGGCGTGGCTGGCGGCGGGGCTGTTCATCGGCCCGCTCGTCAGCGAACACGAGCCGAAGGGACAACGGTTGGGAGTGAACGTCCTGTTTCTGGCTCTGCTGCTGGTAGTCGTCGGATCGCTGACCGGCGAATGGATGAGCGTCCACAACAAGATGTCGGATGCCGTCTCTTTCTACTTGGGGCATCAGGGGTATGAATATGTCGATCTCGGACGGGCGTGGCAGATCGCCCTGTTCGTGGGACTGCTGCTCTGGCTCTTCCTGATGGTTCGAGTGCTGCTTCCCGCTTTGCGAAAGCCGGGCGAACAGAAGCAGCTTGTGACCTTGCTGGCCGTGGCGACCGCCGCCATCGCTCTGTTCTATGGAGCCGGGCTGACATGGGGACGGCACACGCATCTCTCGCTGGTCGAATACTGGCGGTGGTGGGTGGTGCATCTCTGGGTCGAAGGCTTCTTCGAAGTCTTCGCCACGACCGTCATCGCCTTCTTCTTCATGCGGCTGAACCTCATCCGTCCCGGCATTGCGGCAGCGGCGGCGCTGCTCTCAGCGACGATCTTCCTCTCGGGCGGCATCATCGGCACCTGCCACCACCTCTACTTCTCCGGCACGCCCACAGTGGCCTTGGCGTGGGGGTCGGTGTTCAGCGCACTCGAAGTCGTGCCGCTGACGCTCGTCGGATTCGATGCGATGGAAGACCTGCGCCGTTCCCGCACCTCGCCGTGGGTGCAGCGTTACAAGTGGCCGATCTACTTCTTCGTCTCGGTCGCCTTCTGGAACATGATCGGGGCGGGGCTGTTTGGATTCATGATCAATCCGCCCATCGCTCTCTACTACATGCAGGGACTCAATACGACGCCGCTCCACGGCCATGCCGCCTTGTTCGGCGTGTACGGGATGCTGGGGATCGGTCTGATGCTGGTCTGCCTGCGGGCCTTGATTCCCGGCGTCGAGTGGAAGGATGGCCTCTTGAAGTTCGCCTTCTGGGGCATGAACGGCGGGCTGATGCTGATGTGTGTGCTGAGCCTGCTGCCAGTGGGACTGATGCAGACGTGGGCGTCGGTCGATCAAGGGTATTGGTATGCTCGGAGCAGCGAGTTCATGCAGACGGACATCATGCAATGGCTCCGCTGGATGCGGGTGCCGGGCGACACGCTGTTCTTCCTCGGAGCCGTGGCGCTCGTCCTCTTCGTGGCGGGGCTGAAGACTGGAAGTTCGTTTCGCAAGATCGAATGATGGCGATTCCTCATACACAACCCGGTGAAGTGGTCGATGTGCGGCCGCTGGGAGCGGCCATCCCGCGATTCACTGGAGTGCTTCTTCGCCAGGGAGAGGACGCCCATCAACACGCGGGTCCCTTCGACGCCGATGCGGCGATGAAGAGCATCGTTCGCAGAGATACGGGCGAAGACCGGAAAGCCTACCTCAAGCGGCTGATGCCGGAAGTTGCAGATCGATCAGAGGAGGACAACATCTCTCTCAGATCTCGGCGAACCAACGAAACGAACAGGCCCTCGGCCCGATTGCTGGAACCCAGCGTGCGTGACGTCCAGCCGGCTGGCGGGGGATGGCGGTGCCCCCGCAGGTCCCAGTCTGGTAACATCCTCTGAACGACGCAGGAGGGCCGGACTCATGACAGATCGTGTTCCCGAATCATTGCCACCGATGGAATGTTCCCGTCGAGTGGCTCTCCAGCATTGTGCGGCGGGTCTGATTGCCGCCGGGGGGCTGACTTACTTGACCTCCCAGACCGTGGCGGCCGATCCCGCTCCATTGCCGAAGATCGAGCCCCGGCCGTGGGTGAAGATTCGCGGCCTTTACGGTGGGTTCCCGAACGCGATCTTTGATCGCGGCCGGACGCCTGCCGATTACGGGGTCAACGCCATCTGGGTCGGATCCGGCGGACTCAAGCAGGACGAGATCGACCGCTGCCATAAGCTGGGACTGAAGGTCTTTGCCGAATTCAATTCGATGCACTTCGCCAGCTACCTGAAGGGTCATCCGAACGCCGCCCCGATCGGCGCTGACGGCCGGCCTTCCCCGCCGCCGCATGACTGGCAGGGCGTGAGCGCATTTCACGCCGGCTACCGCCAGAATCGGATGGATGAGTTTCGTCGGGTGCTGCAGACGTTTGACATCGACGGCATCTGGCTCGACTATCATCACGCGCATGCGAGTTGGGAGCGAGACGAGCCGGCCATGCCGGACACCGATTTCTCCCCCGCCGCATTGCAGCAGTTCACGAAGAAGACGGGCGTTTCACTGCCCGCGGAAGTTCCCGAGGCCGCGAGGCTGCTGCTCGGCACCCATCGCGAAGCCTGGACGCAGTTCCGCTGCGACGTCTTCACCGACTGGGTGCGGGAGTACCGCGAAATTCTTGACGCGGTTCGCCCCAAGGCGCTCCTGGGAACGTTTCACTGCCCCTGGTCGCCCGAGGATTTCGACGGAGCGATCCGTCACAAACTCGCGATTGACCTGCCGGCCCAGGCGAAGTTCATCGACATCTTCAGCATCATGCCGTACCACGCGCGGTTCGGACACCCGAAGGATCCCGCTTGGATCTTTCGGCAGACGCAAAGCCTCGGCAAACTGCTGAATCTCAAGGGTGCGCCGGACGAGAAGCAGAAGATCTGGCCGATCGTGCAACTCGCGGATTGGGGGCCGGTGGTCGACGCCGAGCAGATTCCGCAGATCCTGGACTACGGCACGCGACTCCCCGCCACCGGCGTGATGATCTTCCACTGGAGCGGCGTATCGCAGCAGTGGGACAAGGTCGAGTCGCTGGCCAAAGCCTATCGGGCGATGCAACCCGTCTCGCCGTAGGATTGACAGACATCGTCTGTGCTCACGACGTCGCCTCGGCTCAATTCCGACAGTTGCGGTGAAATGATTCGAAGGTCCGTCACTTGTTTGCATGGTTCGCATCACTCGATCCGACGGTCCAGGCGTTGCTGGCAGGTTTGTTCACCTGGTCCATCACGGCGATCGGTGCGGCGGCCGTGTTCTGGACTTCCCGAGTCCATCGCAAGCTGCTCGATGCCATGCTCGGTTTTTCCGGTGGCGTCATGCTGGCGGCCAGTTACTGGTCATTGCTCGCACCGGCGATCGAAATTGCCGAACACGGTCCGCTTCCCGCCTGGCTTCCGCCTCTGATTGGTTTCCTATTGGGCGGGGGAGTGCTTTGGCTGTTCGATCGGCTGCTGCCGCACCTCCATCTGGGTTTCCCGCTGGAAGAAGCGGAAGGTCCCAAGACTTCGCTCCGCCGTGCGGTTCTGCTCGTCACGGCGATCACCTTGCACAACATTCCGGAGGGGCTCGCCGTCGGTGTCGCGTTCGGGGGCATCATCGCCGGCAGTCACTCCACCAGCCTGTCCGCGGCAGTGGCGCTGGCGATTGGCATCGGCCTGCAGAATTTCCCGGAAGGGATCGCCGTCGCCATGCCGCTCCGTGCCGAAGGCATGAGCCGATGGAAGAGCTTCTGGTACGGACAGCTTTCCGCAGCGGTCGAACCGGTGGCGGCCGTGCTCGGAGCCTCAGCGGTGGTGATGGCCGCCCCCATCCTGCCGTATGCCCTGAGCTTCGCGGCGGGCGCGATGATCTATGTTGTGGTCGAGGAACTGATTCCCGAGGCCCACCGGGAGGGAAATGTCGACCTGGCGACAGTTAGCCTGATGCTGGGGTTCGCGGTGATGATGGTCCTCGACGTGGCTCTGGGGTGAACGGGTCGTCGGTCTCCAATTCCAGACGGATCAGTTCCGAATAGCTCTCCCGTGGATCCCAGCATTTCTTCCACGCGAAATCGCAAGAACACGTTCGGTGCGAAGCGTAACGAGAAAGCAGCACGTCGACATCGCACAGCCTTTCCGCATCAAGCCTGACGGACCGTCCCGAGTCGGCAAGCGTCGCGTCGCCGACTTACTTCCCCTTCGTTTCGTTCTTCCCCCGCTTGGATTCCTCATCCTTCGAACCCTTCGCGTCCGCCGCGTCGCCTCCCTCCGCCTTCTCATCATCCAGTCGGCTCTTCAAGAGCTCGTACGCCTGCTTGGCCGCAGGCTTTCCGTTGCGGTCCCTGTCCTTGGTTTGCTGCGCTTTGAGCTTCGTCAGGCTCTTTTCGGTCCCGACCTGCGTGAGCAAGCCATAAGCCACCACCCGCACCTCGACCGACGGATTGTCGACCAGCTTGAGCACCGCGTCCTCGGCCTTCGGTCCCATCGTCACCAATGCCTGCCGGGCTTCGTCCTTGTCGAAAAAATTCCCCAGCCGGCCGATGAGCCCCATCGCCGCTTCGGTCGTGCCCAGCTTGGCAACAGCCTTGATGACCGGAGCGTGCGAGTGGCTGGAATCCCCCAGCATGTTGATCAGTGCCCGGTCGACCGCCTTGCTCCGGTGGGCCAGCATCAGGTCGAAGTACTGGTCCGAGTAGAACGGACCCTTCGGGACGTTGTTGACGATTGTTTCCTCAAGGTATTTCTGGTTCTCTTCGGTGAACTTGATCGACTTGAGATGCCTGTAGACGACGTCGTTTTCCGACGAGAACGTCCGCTTCACGTTCAGCAGGTCGATGATCGCCTTTTCCACTTCGGGCGTCTGGAACTGACGCATCGAGTCCAGGTGCGCTTCGAGTCGCGGCGTGTCCCCGAGCGTGGCGATCAAAGCCTCGACGATTTTCGCCTTGTCCTCGTCCGAAGGCTTCATCCCCTTCAGCCGGGCGTGCACCGCATCCACCGCGAAGACGTGCTTTCCCTTCAGAATCCGCAGCACCCAGGTGACTTCGTCTTCATCCCCGCGCGGTTTGGTGTCCATGTCGGACGGCTTGTCCCAGGCTTTCATCCGCTCGGCATGCAGTTCCTCGGGAGTTGGCCGCGGAGGGAGATCGGCCGGGAGCGCGGCCTGAACGGTGATGGTGCGGGTGGCCGGATCGACGTTGGTCACCTTTCCGAAATCGATGCGGTTGGCAAGGGCGTTGAGGTCGGTCGCCGGACCGACGGACATCTCGAACTCGCCCACCTTCGACATCTTGGGACCGACCAGCTCGAGGGTGGTCGAAGGATGGAGCCGGACCGCCTGCTTCTCGAGAAAGTACGAGACGCGCTCTTTCTCCTGGGTCGCCCCCGTCACCACGATTTTTGCGACGCTGTCTTTGCCGTGGTTGATCAGCAATTCTTCGAGGTCGATGTCAGGAACCGGATCGGGCAGCAACGACTGCAATTGCAGAGACCGTCCCGCCTGATCGATCTGCGTCACCCGCCCGATATCGAACCGGCGCGAAAACTCGTCCAGGTTCAGCACGGGGGCGACGTAATAAACGAAGGTTCCTTCGGCCCGGGTTCCCTTCTTGATCGTCGGGTAAGGAAGGTCGCATTTCACGGGTTGATAGCGATACCAGATCATGCCGGGACCGAAATCCCCCCACTGCTGCTTGTGCTCCTGAACCGCCTTTTGCTCGGCGGCCTGCTTGTTGGCTTCGTTCTGGGCCTGGGCCCGCTTTGCCGCGGCGTCGTAGTCGGCCCAGGCGGCTTTGAAGAGCTTGCGATTGATGTAGTAGTCGAGGGCCGCGGCATCGCCGGTCAGCCCCGTAATCGTGATCGTCGCCGTCTTGTCGCGACCGAACTGCTGCTCGAATTGCGTCTTGTCCGAGAGCCCGCGCTTCCCCCGTTCGGCCTCCAGCCGTTCTTCGTACGCGGCTTGTCGATCGACGGCCGCCACGGGCGCGGTCGTAGGAACCGAATCGCCCCCTTTGCTGCATCCCAGGGCCAGGAGCGTCAGCGCGGCCAGGGGCCACCGCAAGGCAAGAGAAGTTGCGGATAAGCCGAATGAACCGGATTGCCGTGTCATGGGGGTTGAACGGAACGATAAATACAGGAAGGCGAATGGCCCGCGCATGGCCAATGCTCCAGAGTGGAACGGCGGAGAGCACGCGAAAACGGTCGAACGACGGCCCGAGTATACGGTTGAATCCGACGCCTTCGCAAGAACCCGAGTCTTCTCTCGGCAGGCGCTCATGATCGGCAGCGGCCGGATCGTCCGACACGACGATCCGCATCCTTTGAAGCCAAGGATGTCCGCTGCCTGTCGGCATTTCCTTCAGAGAAAGACTTTCGGTTGCGTTGGCCTGCCCCTGATGATGACAATCCCAGTGGTCGAATTAATGACAGGCTTTTCTCGCGATTGAACAACCACTGGTGGCCCCGCCTGCGAGTCGTCCTATGACTTTTGGAATCGACCGTCACACCGGATGTCCCTCGGCCGATCATCCGGTGTTGCCGCGGCGAGAACTGCTGCACGTAGGGGGGCTGGGGCTGGTCGGCATCGGCGTCGCCGATCTCCTTCGGCTCGAATCGCAGGCTGCTCCGACCGCTTCGCGCCGCGGGACGGCGAAATCCGTCGTCTTCATCTTCCAATCGGGAGGGCCCTCCCAGCACGAGACATTCGATCCGAAACCCCTGGCTCCCCAGGGCATTCGGGGCGAGTACGGCGTGACACAGACACAGACGCCCGGCGAGCTGTTCTGCGAATATCTGCCGTCACTGGCTTCACAATCGCACCTGTTTTCCGTCGTCAGGACGATGCATCACACGGCGGGCCGCGAGTTCCGCAATGAGCACAACA
>JADZEF010000031.1 GCA_020850695.1 Planctomycetaceae bacterium
CCGATTCTGGTGCGACGCACGGATGCGGGGAGAAGTCATCCGCATCCTGACGGTCGAGGGCGTGAAGGCCAGGGAGCGATATCCCGGCACGCTGTTCTCGCAATCCGAAGCCGAGCCGGGACGCTGTACGGCCCGCAGCACGATCTATGCGGCCAGCATCGCCGCCGGTCTGATGCTGCACCAGTTCACCCGCTGGCTGCGTGGACTGCCCACCGACTTCGACCTCTGGCTCAACCTGCTGGCCAGCGAGCTCGCCGTTGTCTGACTCTCTTCGCTGCTTCCTCTCATTTCTCTTTCGACGAAGGTCCCCCATGACACTCCAAGACCGCGGCACCGAGCCACACTCTTCCGCGTTCTCCCCTGTATCGTCCCACAGCCAAGAGGTGTTCCCGTCATGGGAGCCCGTCACAAGCTCAACAAGGTCGCCCTCCAGGGAACGATGATCGTCGGCGCTCTGGTCGGTCCGGCAACCGATTCGGCGTTGATCGGATTCCTCGCTATCGGTGGCTTGATTGCCCTGTGCGCCGTCGCGGGAGACATCCGCCTTGACCGGACGCCTCGTCGCGATCGGCGGACCCGTCGACCCTGAAACCGCTCACCTTCATCTCCACCACTCATGCCTGACACCATCACGTTGACTGCCCGGGAACGGCAGACGATCCGCGCCGCACTCCTCTTCTGGCGGGAAGAAAACGTTCCACACCCCGGCGTCCAGGTGTTCTACTTCGACGTCCCCGACCCCAATCCTCTGAGCGCGGATGAGGTCGACGAACTGCGTTCCCGGCTTAATCTACCTGCCCCCTAATCCGCGACCCGCGATGGCCGCCCGCTCGGGCGGCCATCGCGGGCCTTTCTTTTACCTATTGGGTGTCGCTCCGTTCGCCGCACGGCGAGGCGACCGTCCTTCCTCCGTCCATCGTTCACAGGCCATCGAACGCAGTGCTCAGGTCCCCGTTCGCTGCGCGAAAGTCCGAACCAGAGCGGACGTAATCTCGATGGATAACCTGGCGATGCGGACTTCTGGGCGCGACGGTTCCTTGGCTGGTCGAAGGAGCAGCACTGGCTCCTGAGCGGCTCGTGAGGGTTAGCGTCCCTTCGTAAGCTCCATCCAATGGTGTCGGATTCAAAATCGGTTTACCCCTCGGTCGATGCGACCGATGTTGACTTGCCAAGTGCTGCCGCCGCTTCGGGCGATTTCACCGAAGCGAGCGGGTGGCTTGCGATAATCCTATCGGGTGTCAGGGCGGATGCGGGCTGAGATTGTTCTCGCGAGGCTCGCTGCTTGGAGCAAACTGCATTCGAGTCCGAGGGCACGCCCGTCCATCCATTATCCATGGCACGGCCTGGCTGTCCTTCTGGCTTCCTGCCGCTTCATCGCCTCGGCAGTACTGGCCTCACCTGCGGATGCTCGGTGCTGCGGGAGCGGGCAGGGAAGAACTGCGGGCGGTCTACTTCGGTGCCGCAATCTCGGCTTCGAGAGCAGCCATCCGCTTCTCACAATCGTGGATCGCCACCCGCAGCAGCGCCGTCCCGGGACACCGGGCTGTGCACCGTCACGTTGCGAGGAGTCGTCTCTCATGGGCCCGCGAGGAACGGATTGGCTGTTTTGGCAATCTTTGCCTTGGTAAGGTCACAGATCCGAGGATGTCTCTGGATCTGATGTGTCTTCGCCCACCTCAGCGAGGTCTGGCTGATCCATTTTTTCCTCGACGGCGTATTTCTCTAAGCGTTCCTTGGTCAGCGCTAAATTTTGATCTCACTCCCCGGTGTCAGCCGGACTCGGAGCCCGTTTCCCATCACAGACTTTCAGGACCCAGTTCCAGGTCAGGGATAATCGAGTCTACTCTAACGAGCGAATTATGACATCGGCATCAATCGAAAATGACGCAGACGGCCGCAACCGACGTGTGTTCATCAGCCACAGTTCTCGGAACTCCGGTGACGCCGTTCAGATTGCGAACTCGCTCGAGGCATCCGGCATTCAATGCTGGATTGCCCCGCGCGACATTCCCGCTGGCAGCGACTACAGCGCTGCCATCATGGAAGGCATCGCAAGCAGCCGGGCTCTTATTTTTGTGTGCTCTCGAGATTCCGTCGAATCCGGGCCAGTGACTCGCGAGGTTGAGCGTGCCGTTTCCCGCGGCCTGACCGTGATTCCAGTGCGTCTAGAAATTGCAGAGCTGTCGCCTTCGCTTGAGTTTCTGATCTCGACTTTCCACTGGATTAACGCCTTCCCTCCGCCGGTCGATCGACATCTGGAATCCATCACCGCTGCGGTGATTCAACGCTTGGAGAATCGGCAACCGGAACTTCAACGAGCCGAGACCGGTGCGGCACCAAGGTACATCGGCCCGTATCGAATTCTCGAGCAACTGGGCGAAGGCGGGATGGGAACCGTCTATAAGGCTGAGCAACGGATTCCGATCAAGCGGATTGTCGCGTTGAAAGTCATCAAGGCCGGGCTCGGAACTCGCGAGGTGCTCGCCCGGTTCGAGTCGGAGCGGCAAGCGCTGGCGCGCATGGATCACCCGAATGTCGCGCGGGTACTGGATGCTGGTTCGGACGACCGAGGTCGTCCCTATTTCGCGATGGAATACGTCCCTGGAGTTCCGCTCACAGAGTTCGCCGATTCAAAGAAACTACCTCTCCGGGACCGCCTGGAGCTGTTCGTCCAGGTTTGCAGTGCCATCACACATGCTCACACTAAGGCTCTCATCCATCGCGATATCAAGGCTTCCAATGTTCTCGCCTTTCTCGACGACGGCAAACCGATTGTGAAGGTGATCGACTTCGGAATCGCCAAAGCCTTGACCGGCGACAAGTTGACTGACCGCACCTTCAACACGGAGAGCGGAAATGTCCTTGGCACATATGATTCCATGAGCCCCGAGCAAGCGGACGGGAGCCCCGACATCGACACCCGGACTGACGTGTATTCGCTGGGTGTACTTCTTTATGAACTTCTGGCGGGGGCTAAACCTTTCGAACAGCAATCTCTCGCGAATGTCGCCGATCACGAAATTCGGCGCATGATCCGTGAGGTCGATCCACCACGACCCAGCCAACGGCTGTCCTCGCTCAACGATCGAGGTTCGTTCGTCGCTGCTGTTCGGCGAACCCGGCCGGAATCCCTGGTTCGCGAACTTCGAACGGAACTCGAATGGATTCCGCTCAAGGCGATGCGAAAAGAACGCGACCGGCGGTATGGTTCGCCCGAGGAACTGGCGTCCGACATCAAGAATTATCTTTCAGGGCTTCCCTTGAAGGCAGGTCCCGAGTCGCTGACCTATCTGTTTCGAAAGACGCTGTCCCGACATCGCGGAGCCTCATTCATCGCGGTCGCTCTGATCACCGTGGTCGCGGCGGGAAGCGCTCTCTACATCCACGGGATCCGTGCCGAACAGCGCCGCACTTCCCGCGCATTGCTGGAAGTCAAAGACGAGCAACGCAAGACGATGGCCGCACTCGTCGACGCTGAATCCCAAAGAAAGAAGGCCGTCGAGAACAGCGAGTTAGCCGCCCGAAGATTCGATGAGAAGCGAGCGGCCCTCGACCAGATGCTTCATGCTTTCAGCGACAACCGTTTGAAGGGGCAGCCGGGATCGCAGCCAGTACGCAAGCTGTTTCTGGAACGCGGCCTGGAGCAATATCAGGCCATGTTGGAAGACCGCGCAGACGACCCTGCGGTAGTGCTCCGGACGGGTGAAGCCTTCAGAGAGCTCGGCCTTGTTTCGAAGGAACTGGGTGACTCGAAGGAGAGTTTGAACCAACTCAGAAAGGCCGCGGAGGTTTGCCGAGCCGCGACGATCGCGCATCCGGACTCAGCTCCGCTTCGCGCGGCACTGGGTGACGCCGCCTTTGAGCTGGCGCAGGCCCTTTTTGAACAGCAGCAGAACCGTGACGCGAAGCCCTTCGCCGACGAGAGTGTCATGCTCTTCGCAACCCTCTCCGGGGCGTCGCCCCAGAGTGTCGAATACAAGGCAAAATGGGGAAGAGCTCTCGTGCGTCGGGCGTCGCTTGTGGAACAGGGAGAGCTCCAGAAGGCAGACCTGGACTTGGCGTTGAAGTTGTTGCGCGAGGCTCACGCGGTGGCCCCGGATAATCCGCTGTGTCTCCAGTCGCTGGCCCGGGCCGTCAACAATGACGCCAGCGACCGCTCTCGCTCAACACAAGAGGCGCTTGCAGGGTATCGAGAAGCGCACGCCTTGATCTCGCGAGCCCTGGAAGTGGAACCGGCGCTGCCACTGGGAAACTCGTTGCGGAATATTTTTGCTTCGAACGTCGTTCGAACGCTGCGGAACCTTGGTCAACCGCAGGATGCACTTG
Source organism: Planctomycetaceae bacterium (assembly GCA_020850695.1). GTDB lineage: Bacteria > Planctomycetota > Planctomycetia > Planctomycetales > Planctomycetaceae > JADZEF01. The sequence goes on from JADZEF010000031.1 coordinate 4,327, forward strand.
AGTTTCTCGACAGTGTCCTCGCGGCGAGCCGTCGGCACATCGCCGAAAACCCCGCGGTGGTCGACGGGCCGGTCTTCCTTGTCCAGCTTCTCAATGAGCGAGCGATCCTGCTGCAGGCAGTCCATCGTGCCGAAGAAGCCATCCGCGTCTACGAAGAAATCATTGCAACGAGCGATGGCTTGGCGAAGAGCTTCCCCGCAGTTGCACGCCATGACATCGCGAGCCTCAAGGCGTCGTACCAGATTGCACACGTGCTTCAGTCGCAGAAGAGGAATGCGGATGCGATTGCACATCTAAAGCCGATGGCGGAGCGTTCGAAAGCCAAGATGGAACTTCATTCGACGTCCGGCGGCCTTCTGTCGCAGGTTCTGTCCATCCACGAAAAGCTGGGAGGGATGCTCGGCGAGTCGCACAAGACGGAGGAGTGTCAGAAGACCTACGAAGCGGGCGTTTCGCTCTACCAGCAATATCGCAGAACTGCCGTGGACGACTCCGAAGAGTCGCTCCGCCTGTATCTCGCGTGTTGTCAGGGATTGCTAGATCTTGCCAAAAAGCAGAACGACGGCCGGCGAGCGATTGAGCTGATCGAAAATCGGGTTGCGACAATCCCTCTGGATCAGGTGTCGACAGCCGACAACCGAGGGACGTTGCTTGCGCTTCTGGCGAATCTTTCGTCACTTTACGCCGACGCGGGCCGGCTGGAGGAAGCGATCGGGCTTCGCGTTCAGGTTGTCGAGCAAGCCAGGAGCATTCTTGCGGGCGACCGAACGTCGAACTGGTATGCCTATCAAATCGTGTTTGGCGCCCATCATGATCTGGCGGTTCTCTACCGAAAAGCCGGCAACGACCGTCTGGCCTTCGAATCGCTTCGGAATCATCTAGGCGAGACGGAACCCTATGTGTTTGAACGAGACCACGCGGCATTTCTTTCGGAAACGGTCGAGTTCACGCCCGAGAACCTGAAGCGACTCTGGGACGTTCACGACAGACATTGGGTTGAACATGGCGGACTGAGTCGGTTCACTATTCCCGTCGACCTCGGCGGGATCAGCTATCCATTCTATGTTTATGTCGCCGAATCCTGGTCCCATCTGAATGATCAGTTCACGTTCGTGGAGAAAGTCCGCGGAGGAAAGGTTTCAAAGGAGCTTCGGAGCACGTTTCGGACGCTCTACGAGGCGGCTCGACAGGGCAAGGTGTCGTACAAGGACCTGTGTGTCTGGGCGCTGACGAACAACCCGAAACCCGCCGAACCGTCCACCCGTCGGCATGAGGAAACCCCAGTTCTCGGCCATCGCAAGATCCGTAGCAAGGCGTTTGACCAGGTCACCCGGGAGCTGGCGGCCCTGAGACGGGAGGTCGCTGAGGCCGAGAGAAAGGATCCGCCGAGGCGCGCTCTGACGTTCCGCCTCGCCACACTTGCCGAGGAAGATGTCGCCGCGTCAAACCTCTCGCGTGCCGCCTTGCTCCTCGATGATGCGCGCGGACTGCTGGAACTCGACGCACTGGGCCGACTCCGGGATCCCAAAGATGCCGATCTCTATGCCTACGTCCAATATGTCTCGTCGGCACTTCTGGCGTCGCAGGGAAAGCATGAGGATGCGCATTCGCTGGCCCTGGAATGCGTGAGATCCCGACCTGCGGATGCCGCCGAATTCGCGGTGCCGAAAGGATCACTGGAACATACACTCGGTTGGACATCGACGAAGCTTGGCCGGCCGATCGAGGCGGCCGCCTGGTATCGACGGGCGGCGGACCTCGGCCATTCGTCGGCAACGCAGAACCTTTGTCTGCTGGTGCTTCGCGAGCCCGCGCTGGCCCTCACGATGGACGACGCTTCCCTCGCGAGGACTCAACAGATGCTCGACGGTTTCCGTGGTGAGCTTTCCGCGACGGGGAAGAAGCTCAGTGGCTTTCGAAGCCCGGAAAGGCGATATGGTGCCGCACGCGCCTATGCGCTCGGCGCGGCGACGATTGCATTCGGACGCTCAGGGTTGAACGAAGAACAACGAAATGAAATGGAGAAACTCCAGTTGTTGTGCCTTGAGTGCCTCAATGCGGTAATCGCCTCAGGAATCCAGAACGTCGCCAGAATTCGCACTCAGGAAGACTTCAAGCCGCTTCGTGATTCACCGAAATTTGTGCAGCTTCTGGACGGAAAGACGTGGGAGGTGACGCTGCCGACTGACCTGGTTGACTGGGGCGTCGCATCGGAATCGAAGAACCTTATGGATTTGCCGTTTCCAGACGAACTTCTCGATGAGCAAGTTGTTATCGGGATGACTGGGCAAGGCGCGAGCGGCGAGCCAGTGTTCGCGTTTGTGGAGATGACGGTCCGCAAGATGAAAGAAATGCGGGAAAAGCAGCGGAACGAGGAGAGCTTTGATCCCTCCGATTTCGGCAAGGTTGTCGCGTCGGGCAAGGGAGAACCCTCGGACGAGGTCAAGGCGAAGCTCGCCGCGGAATACAAGCTGCTCTCATCCTCGCCGGACAAGGCTGCGAAGCCCGCCACTTCACCAGAGGTCAAACCCGAAGGGAAGTCACAGTGACCATGGCATTCCTGTACGAACCTGTGAGCCCGCGCGTCGTCGCCGAGCGGTGCTAATCTTGATCGGGCTGTTGCTCTCAGTGACTGGAAATCGTGAGCCGCAGCCCCCGGAGGACCAATCGTCGACTACCGTCAGGAAGAGACTTGGAAATTCCGGAGTCTGAACAGACAGTGATCGGCAAACGACGTCAATGCGGCCGTGTTCGCTTTTATAGCGAACCCATCACGACGCCCGTGACTGGTGATGCCGGCTGGGCCTACAACGCATCTACAGCTGAGTTCGTCCTGAACCACGTGACGGCATCGCGTGGTGACCCAGACATTATGCATCCGAAGTTGATGCATACGAAGTTGGTTTTCGTCTGTGACCGCGGCTGTCGATCTAAGCAGGTCCGCAAAAGTTCTGTCACACTGCGCTGCGAAGCCAGAAGTGTCAGTGGGCGCGTAAAACCAGCCAGTGATGGGCGCGTGAAAACCAGCCAAAAAGAGAGGGATTTGCCCGCCAGTGTTCAGCAGGTTTCCTGCTGGAGGAACACTGGCGATGGCGAATCGACTCAC
>JADZEF010000032.1 GCA_020850695.1 Planctomycetaceae bacterium
GGGAGTGGGTAGCGTCTCGGGACGTGAAATCCCGTGAGAAGAAGAGCGCTGACGATGCGCGTTCAAAAACTACCGCGGCGAAAGGCCGACCGCTACTGGGAATATCACCAGTTCTCGACAGGTTGCCCGACGACCCTCGCTTGGAGAGCCCGCGATGACCCCCGTCCCCTCCGACGACCAACCGCTGGACGCCTCGACCCCGCCCTAGCCGGCCGTCGACCATGTCGAAGATCACGACATCGGCTTCGCTCCCCTGAAACTGATGAACCGTTCCAGCTTCCAGCCGGATCCGCTTCGACTGGAGGGGGCAGGTTGGAGCGGCCAGCTCATCCCTGATCAGCTTCTGGAGCAAAATCGACGAAACCGTCTCACCGAGTGATGTCGAACGACTCTTCTTGCCGCAACCCGTTCCAAGCGGATTCTTGACGCATGATCGGTCGTCCGCGGCCTTTCACGGACCATGCATCAAACCCGTTTCCCGCGTCCTCAGCCCATGACGGCGTGCGAGGAGGGTGATCCAACGGTACACTCGGTCGCACGCATCTGAACCCCCGTCGATTTGATCCCGAATAGAGGCGATCATTTCTCGATCGCTTGAGGAGCCGATGTTGAAGAGTCGCAATTTGTTCCGCCCTCTGCTGTTGGTGTTGCTCGGTCTACTGTTCGGTGTTGGCCTGTTCGCCGCAGAAAGGCCGACGGGCCAATCGTGGCGTCAGACAGCCGTTCTCTCGTCGCCGGAAGCGGTCCAGGCCGCAGCGGCAACCCACACGCACGTTTACGCCGTGACGAATACGCTGGTCGCGAAGTATGAACGTGAGACCGGCAAGCGGGTGGCCGTCAGCACGGGCGAGGCGCAGCACCTCAACAGTGCATTCCTCTGGGAGGGGAGGCTTTACTGCGCCCACTCGAATTACCCTACAACTCCGGAGGTCAGCCAGATCAAGACGCTGGATCTCAAAACGATGAGTCTCACGACGGCTCACAACTTCGGCAACGCCGGAGGGAGCCTTACGTGGTGCGTTCGCCACGGCGAGCACTGGTGGTGCAATTTCGCCCGCTATGGCGACCACAATACTGGCACCTTCCTCGTCAAGTTCGACTCCAGCTTCAAAGAGCTTGGGCGCTGGACCTACCCACCCGAACTGATCCGCCTGTTGGGGCGCTACAGCCTTTCCGGCGGTCTTTGGCGCGGAGAAGACCTCCTGGTGACCGGCCACGATGATCCGGTTCTGTTCCGATTGCGGCTGCCCAAGAGCGGTCACGTGATGGAGTTCGTGGATCGACAGCCGGCCCCATTTACTGGGCAAGGCTTCGCCGCCGATCCGAAGACAGGCGGCCTCGTGGGTATTGACCGGTCTCAGCGACAGATTGTGTTCGCACAGCCTGACGATTCCACACACCATGCTCCAGGGAAAGTTCTCCCCCAACCGCGTCTCCCGCGAGATCGGTTACTGGTCTTTCGAGGGGAAGAGGGCCGTCCTATGACGGTCCAGACGACCGACGAATGGCTCAAACGACGCAATGAAATCCTCGCCGGAATGCAGGCGGTGATGGGCCGCCTGCCGGGGAAGGAAAAGCGATGCGACCTGGATGTGAAGGTAGCCGAGGAGGTCGATTGCGGCCGGTACGTCAGGCGGCTGATCACTTATGCTGCAGAACCTGGCTCCCGAGTGCCGGCCTACCTCTGCATCCCGAAGGCGGCGCTGGAACGTGGCGGCCAACCTGTTCGAGCGGTGCTTTGTCTGCATGGGACGGATAACGTTGTCGGGCATGGCGTCGTCGTGGGCTTGGGCGGCAGGCCGAATCGGCAATATGCCTCGGAACTGGCCGAGCGGGGATTTGTGACTCTCGCCCCCAACTACCCATTGCTGGCGAAATATCAGCCCGACCTGAAGACGCTTGGCTGGGAGAGCGGCACGCTGAAGGCGGTCTGGGACAACATGAGAGGGATCGATCTGCTGGAATCACTGCCGTTCGTCAGAAAGGGCGGGTTCGGGGCCATCGGCCATTCGCTGGGGGGCCACAACGCCGTCTATACGAGCGTTTTCGACGACCGCATCACCGCCGTTGTCTCCAGCTGCGGCCTCGATTCCTACCTCGACTATTACGGCGGCGACGATTCCCGCTGGGTGGTGGGAAAGGGTTGGACGCAACCGCTCTATATGCCGCGACTGGCTGATTACCGGGGGCGTCTGCAGGAGATCCCGTTCGATTTCCACGAGTTGATCGGCGCCCTTGCCCCAAGGCACGTTCTGATCATCGCGCCAAAGAAGGATCACAACTTCCAGGCCGAAAGCGTCGATCGCATCGTCGAAGCCGCTCGGCAAGTCTATCGGCTCTATGATCAGCCGACTCGGCTGCGCGTGGAACACCCCGACTGCGAGCACGATTTCCCAAACGAGATGCGCGAGTCAGCGTACAGGCTATTCGAGTCCGTATTGCGGTGATTCGATCGGCACTGAAACCCGCGCCGATCAGAACCGTTTCATCGACTGCCCTATCCGGTTCCAGGCTAACCGGGTGACGAACGTCTTCCTCCGCGAATGGCTCCGCGAGCATCAGATCGTCTATGGAAATATGGGAAGGCCGACTTGCTGGATGTTGCGGGGTGAGTGTCGGGCGCGGCGGCGATTGAAGGGTCGTGCAACTGCATCGGGTAAGCGTGCCGAGCGGCGATGCAAGAGGTTGTCCGGATCTCGGCCAGTGTTTTCGGTTCGCCGGAGGGACTGATAAAATCGCAGGGCGATTCGAATGTCGCTAATGGCGAGACATTCTGGCGATGAGCGTGGGCTGACATTCTTCTTCGTGGGCCCACGGTCGTCAGTTGATTCCGCTCAGTCTGGACGCTGGAAGTTCTCGCGCGCCAAATCGTGTTCGTGTCCGTCGGGCTGATTTGCAGACCATCAATCCGACACACACACACACACACACACACACACACACACACAGAAACTCGGACATTGGGTTCGCCACCGAACCGAACGAACGCCAATCCTTGCCAATCCGAAGGTTGGTGAGCGAGAACCCAGAGAATTTCCACAGCAGGATGACTAGCCGAGGCGGGCCCAAGCCGTTCGAGACGCTTGTGAAGCGCGAGCACATCCTTTTGCAGCGTGACGATGTCCCGGTCCACCCACGCATCCTCTTAACCATCGTCACGCTTCTGAATCCTGGAATGAACAACACCAGGTCTCAGGATATTCCGCTCGACAAGATGCGTTTCGTGGATCGCTTACCCATGACCTTCTACAAGTCGCGCAACGGTTCGGCACTGTCGCCGAAAATGTGACTCTTCAAGGCGTAATGGCCGGAGAGCTTGGCGAACAAGTTGCACAACCGACGTTGCTCTTCCGGCGCTTTGCTATAAGTCAGCGTGCGACCTGTCTTGAGCGTTTGGCCCAATCTGCCGGCGAGCAGCACCGGCATCTGTGTTCGGTCGTGCGCTCCGCCCGACATCAGGCTGGAACAGAACATCACGCACGAATTGTCGAGCACCGTTGTTTCTCCTTCGGAATAGCCTTGCAGCCGCTTCAGGAGGTGCGCGTACATTTCGATATGGAAGCGATTCATCAGCGCGTAGTCCGGGCCGCCAGCGTGTGACATGCCGTGCATGTTTGTCAGATCGGAACTGCCGGGGCGCAGAAATCCAAAGTCCATGCGTGAAAGATCGTTGTTGAACATCAACGTCCCAACGCGCGTTGAATCGGTGGCGAACGCGATCGCCAGAAGGTCGAGCATCAGACGCATGTGGTCGGCCAACGAGGGCGGCTCCTGAGCATCCGGCGGCTGAATCAGTTCGTCGACGCGCGGACCGGTTCGCACTTCCTTTTCCGGCAATCGCGACAGTCGCTGCTCCACTTCGCGAACGGAAGCCAGATATTCATCCAACCGCTGGCGATCCCACGCGCTGACTCGCGGCAGAATCCCTCGAGCATCTTCCATGACCAAGTCGAGCACGCTCTTGGCCTTCCGCAGGCCGCGCGGATCGCCAACCAAGCGATCGTAGAGTGCTCGAGGATTGTTCTCGCGCGGAACCGGAGTCTTCGGTGTGCTCCACGAAATGGGACCGCTGTAGATGCACGAGTAACCTTTGTGGGTGCCGAGCGTTGGCGGTTCGATTCCCAGAACCAAACTGGGGAACATGGTTTGTCCGCCGATCTCGGCCGCCAGCAATTGATCGAAACTCGTTCCCACCATCAGGTCCGAAGTGCTTTGCACGACGTGAGCGCCGGAGAGCACGTTGGGAGCGGCGGCGATATGAATGTTTCCGGTGAGCGACTTCGGGTTATAGAGACCGTTGAGGACGAGCAGATGTTCTTTGAGCGGTTCGAGTGGTTCGAGCGAACTCTTCAGAACCATATCGCGCCCGTTGCCTTGGGCTCCCCACAGCCCGGGCTCGACGCCGTTGGCCATGAACAAACATGCGAAACGTTTGGCCGGCCCCGCCGCTTTAGCACCAGCGGACTTGGTGCCAGTGGATTCCGCGCCCCACGTCGCCAACGATTCCAGCCACGGCAAGACCAATGTCACTCCCACGCCTCGCAAGAAGTTGCGTCGATTGGTTGGTCGAGTCATGGTTGTCCCTCACGCTTGGCCGGAGCGGCCGGTTCGAGCTTCAAAAATACAAATTGCGGACTGGAGACAATCGCTTCAATGATGGTCGAAAACCGCCCGTCGTTGGATTGCAGCTTCTTTTCCATTTCGGCAAGCAGTTGATTGTCGCCGGGCAGCACACTGCGGCCCAGCGAGTACCCAAGCAGTTTGCGACACAAGCGGCGAACAAACAATTGCTGTTGCTTTTCTTCGTTCAGGTAGGCGATCAGGCCCCGAATTCCATCGAGCGGACGGTCGTCGACCAACCGGGAAGAACTGTTGATCGGCGTTCCGTTCAGATCGCGTGTACGAAAGCGGCCGATCGGGTCGAAGTTTTCCAGAGCGATGCCAAGCGGATCGATGCGCACATGGCAGACCGAACATGCCGTGTTTTCACGATGACGCGCGAGCAACTGACCGATCGTCAGTCCATCGCCGTTCTTTTCGTCCTGCGGCAATTCCGGCACCGCATTGGGTGGCGGTGGAGTGGGGATGCCAAGCAAGTCGGCCAGAATCCAATTGCCTCGCAGCACCGGACTGGTGCGCAGCGGATGCGACGTGGTGGTCAACACAGATCCCCAACCCAGCAGACCGCGACGTGGAGTGTGCGCCAGCGATACGCGCGGCGCGGTGACCACGCCCGCCGGTTCGCCCGGTTTGAACGTAGTCCAGGGATCGGTTTTCGTCTCGCCAAGATCGGTCATGCCGTAGTGCTCGGCAAGTTTCCGCGTGGGGAGGAATGCGTAATCGGCGTTCAGCAACGAACGCACATCACGATCGTTGGCGACAAGGTCCGTGCAGAATTCGACCGCTTCCCCATGCATCGCCTTCCGCAAGTCGGCATCGAATTCTGCAAACCGTTCTGGATCGGGTCGCGAGAATTCGTCGAAACGATAGAAGCCGAGCCACTGCCCGAACATTTCGTTCGCCAGTCGCCGAATGCGCGGATCTCGCAGCATTCGCCGCGCTTGAGCAACCCGCTTGGCCGGATCGGAAAGTTCGCCCTTCGCCGCTGCCTCTAACAACGCTGTGTCTGGCTGCGATGACCACAGAAAGTAAGACAGCCGCGAAGCGAGTTCAAAGTCCGTTAAGCCTCGCAAGTGTGCCGCTGGCTTGGGAGCGGATTCGATGCCACGTTCGATGCGATACAGAAAGTGCGGCGATACGAACAAATGGACTATCGACGACTGCACCGCTTCGGCGAGCGTTTGGCTTTCGGCAATCGCTTGGTCAAACCGAGCATGAACCCCCGCAGTCTCGGTGTCCGAGAGCGGCCGTCGCCAGGCGCGAGCCGAGAATTCGCACAACGATTTGCGACACGCGTCGCGCACCTGCCGCTGCCAGACTTGCTGCTGTGCGTCGAGCGATCGCCATTCGTCTTGCATCGCCGCGGGCGGCACGCTTTGCAAGCGTTTCGCCAGCGCACTCTCAGCATCGCACGCCATTCGCCACAGCGACTCCAGCTGCGCGTCGCTCAATGAATTCTGCAGAAACGCATCGAAGGCGTCGTGATTGGGAACCATCGTCCCCGTGCTTTCGCCGTCGCGCGAGTTCTGGATGTTCATGTAGTCCCGCAGTTCCGCCGGTGTGAAAGCGCGGATCTCACCGATGTACTTGGCGAGCGACATGACGGTAAACGACAAATCCTTTTGCAGGTCGAGCGGCTTCCCTTTCCACTGCTTGATGCGTTCTTCGAATTCTGGATTGTCGCCCAGCGAATAGGATTGAAACGAAAACCATCGCTGCAGCAGCGACACTTTGAACGGCCGCGCGTAGCCGGTGGTGTGGCGAAGGTCGAGCCACAATCGCTCCCACTGCCGAACTTCATCGGTGGTCGGTTCGCGTCCGCGAATCTTCTTGATCGCCCCCTGTGGCACCGCGAACGTGAGCGGTGACGGACAGAGCCGTTCGTTGCGATAGAACAACCGGTGCGACGTGAGCAAGAATTGCAGCGGGTCACCGGGCCGCGCATTCGAATACCCTTTGTAGCCGCGTAAACCTTTAGCGGTGAAATCGAGCTTCGGGCCTTTGCCGACAGGGTACGCGTAACTCATCAACTGTTCCGGCGGCGTGGCGTCGACATATTCAACCGCCTGCTGACTACAGAATGCGTCGAGTCGTTCCAGCGCGAGGCGCGCCCATTCGGACTGCGGCGCGGGAGATTCCGTGAACGCCGGACCGCTGGCGGGAAACACGACGGCGCTCGCCGCCAGCCGCTGAGCCAGCCCGAGATACTTTTCAATCTGCCCGGCCGAAATCTGCAGCGTTTGTCCAGTGTTGGAAAATCCCTCGCCACCACTGCCGTCGCGCGGAAAGTCCTTGGTCCAGTCGAGCGTCAGCCCGGTGAGATCGGTCAGTGTGTAGTTGAGTTCCGCGTTCGTCAGGCGGCGCACCACCACTCGCCCCGGATCGCCAGCTTGCGAACGCGCTTCACGCTCCAACTGATCCTGCATCCAATCGACCACCAGCTTTCGATCCGTCGCGGACAGTGGCCGCGGCGCATCTTTGGGTGGCATGAAGCCTTCGCTCACCACTTCCAACAACGTTTGCAGTCGAGCGGTATCCGATGTCATTTTCGCCGCGGTGCTGAGCGATGTCAGGTCGACATCCCCTTTGCGAACCTTCGCGTTGTGACAACTGTGGCAATGGCGTTCCAGCAGCGGTTGGACAGTTCGATCAAAATCCGGCGGGGCCGCGTGTGCACAGATCGCTGCGGCAATGACCATCAGAGCAGCAAACGCAAATGGACGGAGTAAGTTCGTCGATCTTGATTGAGTCGTCGCAAATCGAGCCTGTTCATCCATCCGCGGCTGGGGCTTCCAACCGCAGCCTTTGAAAACGGAATTCGCTGCGGCTGGAAGCCCCAGCCACGTTGAATCACAGCCTCGTCGCGTTGAGGCTAGATTGAGGAAAAGTCGCGTTTGCCGTAGTGGAATGCTCATGGTCTGCTCGTGTCTTGATGTTGTTACTTCGGCCAATCTCCATTGGTGATCGGTCGCAGTTGCAGCTTCTTCGGGTCAACTGTCACGTGTCGGACCTTCTTTCGCTTCCACGTGTAGGACAGGTGGACGAGCCCGTCACGGGATTGAATGATTGCCGGGTAGCTGAATTCGACGTTCGGTTCGTCTTCGAGCACGAGTGCCGCCTGCCAGGTGCGGCCGTCGCTTGAGGCTGCCAGGTTCAGCGGCGAGCGGCCCCGAACCGTATGGTTGTAGATCAAGAGGTGCAACGTTCCCTCGCTTGTTTCGCCCTTCAACACCGGCTCGCGGAGTGTGACGGCATCCGTCCCCGAGTTTGGATTGGGGAGGCCGTTTGCGGTCATCGGGCTCCAGGTTCCGCCCCCATCGTCGCTCGTCGTCTGATACACCTTCCCCTGCCGCGAACGGCCGAGGGCCAGAAGCTTGTCGCCCCCGAGACGCAGAATGCTTGGCTGAATCGCCGACCATTCAATCCCATCGTTGACCGACTTGGTTGCCTGCCATGTCTTACCTCCGTCGGAACTGCGTTCGAAGTGGACCTGCCACCGGCTGGGACGCGCCGTCGACTCAGTGCTCGTGGGCGAGAGGATCGTACCGTCGGACAGTTCAATCGGCTTGTTCTTGATCGGACCGAGAATCCCGTCCGGAAGCCGCCGGGCGGCACTCCAGGTGCGGCCGTCGTCGTCGCTTGTCTTGAGCATTCCCCACCACTCGGTTGGGCTCGGACCCACCTTGTAGAAGAGCATCAGCGGTCCCTTCGACGGCTGAAACAACACCGGATTCCAGCAGGGATACCGCACGACCGTCGCATCCGCGGCGCCTTTCGGCTTCGGGTCCTGCACCCCGTTGGCCACTTCGACCGGTGTGGACCATTGCCCGTTCTCGCGTCGCGCCAGCCAGATGCCGACATCCGGATTCTTCTCGGCCGTGCCGCCGAACCACGCTCCAATCAGCGTGCCTGCGGTGGTGTCGACGAGCGTCGATGCGTGGCAACTGGGCGTCGGGGCCTCATCGTAGATGAACTCCGACCCCACGATCGCCGGCGACGGATCAGCCGCGGCACCAATCTCAGCGAATGCAACGACCGACAACACGCTCAGTGCGAACATGGCAGCCCGCGCGGAACAGAAAGCGGGGATTCGTGTCATGGACAACCTTTGCAGGAAGAGAAGGCTTCGTGTGATTTCAGGCCAGCAGATTCAGCTCTCCGAGAATCTGCCGCATGCGCTCGCGTTCCGGCGAGTGAAAGCGATGAAATGGCTCGGCCATGAAGTCGTCGCAGATGCCGAGAAGCGACAGGCTGCATTTCGTCGCCTTGATGTAGCGGGAAGCGTACTTCCCGATGTCGTAGACTCGTTGAAACGAATCGACCGGGGCGCGGGCCGCCGCGAGCTTCGCCTCATTGCCCGGGCAGGCAGCATGGAAGCACTCGACGAATTGCCGTGGCATCACGTTCGCGCCGCCGGCCACCCCGCCGTCTCCCCCCAAACGCATCGCTTCGGGAATCAGAGCCTCGGGGCCCATCATGATCGACCAGTCCGGCCGCAGCGTGCGTAACTCGCTCAGTCGTGCGAAGTACTCCAGGTCGCCGCTGCTGTCCTTGATGCCGACGATCTGCTCGATCTCCGCAAGCCGCTTCAGCGTGTCGAGCTCGAACCACACCTTGGTGAGGCTCGGCATGTTGTAAAGCATCAGTGGCAGCGGCAGCTCGCGGACGAGGTTCTGGACGTAGCCCGTCAACTCGGTCTGGCCCGCAGGAAAACAATACGGCGTCGCCAGCACAACCGCGGCGGCCCCCGCCTCAGCGGCCGTGCGAGCCACCGCGACCGATTCGACAAACGCGGTATCGGTGATGCCCACAAGCACCGGCACCCGCCCCGCCACCAGCCGCGTCGTCCGCTCGATCAACTCGCGCCGCAAGCGGTAGCTCAGGCTGGGGGCTTCCCCCGTCGTGCCGAGCAGGAACAGCCCGTGGACGCCGCCGGCAATCACATGCTCGACGAGTCGTTCCAGTCCCGCCACATCGAGTTCATCGCGTCCGCTCAGGGGTGTCACCAGCGGCGGAATGACGCCCGAAAACCGTCGACTCATCGTTCTTCTCCTGCAACATGCGGGCGGATCATCAACACAATCCCGATCGACAGCAACGCGAGCCCGGCGAACACGCCGAAAATCCAGTTCAACGGCACCTGTCGATCGCGGAGCGCGCCGAAACCCCAGTCGGCAAATCCCCCGCAACTGATGCTCACGAGGTTCATGAAACCGTAACCGGTCGCCCGCAACTCGGGGCGCACAATCTGGCAGAGGATCGGCATGTTGTTGCAGTCGAAAAATCCCCAGCCGAGTCCGAACAGCATCAGGAATCCGACCGCCGTGCCGAGCGTCGCCGCGTTGCCGACGCCGAACAGCGACGGCAGGAAGAATGCCATGCCAAGGGCGCTGACGAAAATGCGGCCGCGCACGGCGCGGCGCATCCAGCGATCGGCGAGCCACCCCCCCAGAAGCACGCCCAGGAGCGACGCGACCTGCACGTACAGCACCGCCGAGACTCCCGCCTTTCCCTGACCCAGGCCAAACTGCTCCTTGAGGATGTCGGGCATCCAGTCCTTCACGATCCAACCGGCCAGAGCAGGCAAAGTGAAGTACAGGACCAGCAGCACGAATCCCGGGTTGGCGAAGAGTTCGCCAATCGCGGCCAGGGGCGACGGCTTGGTGGTGGATTCGGCGTTGTGCGGGGGATTTCGAAGAAGCAGGAACAACGGGAACGAGTAGGCGATGCCCACCACACCGCAGACATCGAAGGCCCACCGCCATCCCAGCGTCGGGGCGTCCGCGACGTATCCGGTGAAGCCGCCGAGGATGATTCCGGCATAGATCCCCATCTGATGCAGCCCCACCGCACGCGACTGCGTCGGCCCGCGATGAAACTCGGTAATCAGCGCGAGAGCCGCGGGGATGTAGAAGGCCTCACTGATCCCCATCAAGGCGCGGGCAGCCACGAGTTGCTCGAACGATGTGACATGCCCCGTCGCCCACGTCACGGTCGACCAGATCAGCAGGCTCGCGCAGATCACCTGGCGACGGCTCAGCCGGTCGGAGACGTATCCGCCGACGGGGCTCAGCAGGGCGTAGACCCACTTGAACGACCCGAGGACGATTCCCCAGTGCGCCTTCGTGGCGATGTCCGCGATATCCGTCGTCATCGACGACTTCATCGCAGCCAGCATCTGCCGATCGAGATAGTTCAGCAGCGCGACGGGAACCAGCAGCGCCACCATGAGCCAGGCGATCGATCGCTTCGGACCGCTCTCGGCAACCAGCGATCTGGGAATCTCGTCGATGTTATTCATGATTCGACGATCGGGAACGACGGGAGTTTCTGACGAGGGTGGGCCTGTGGCCGCGACTTGCCTGGGGAGACGAGGCGATGTTACGAACCATTCGGCCCTAAGAGTTGCTTGGCGACGTCCGGTTTTTGCGCCCAGAGCCAGAAATTGCAGAACTCCTTCGCGATTTCCGGCAGCAGCGACATCTCCGCCGGACTCACGGCGAGAGACATCACGACTCCTGGGAAAGGAAACGATCGACTCTCGGACCGGCCTCACCCGCTTCCTGCGGCAGATCACGCCGTCGAGTGACGCGGTCTCGACACCCGCAAGCTCCTACCGGGAATGAGTTTCCTTAGTTGCCGACACGTCCGAACGGTGCAAGACCGTGACGAAATCGCTGGCGTCGAGCGGGAGACGAAAGCGGATCACTCCGTCTTCCTGGGCGATCACCTCAATCGGTCCTTTTCTGACGGACTCGACACGAGTCACCGGCTTCTCGGTCTTCAATCGCAGTTCGATGCGCTTGAGCGGCTGTAACGTGTGGTTGGACAGGGCGATGAGTGTTCCCTGTTCACACGGCAACGCGACCGCGTCGATCAGGGGAATATCACAAGCAAGTGCGGGCGAGATACCGGCGGCGCGGACGGGATCGAGAAGCCGGTCGCGGATGCCGGCGGGATACAGCCACGGATTGTGAGAGCGCTTGAGCAACTCGCCGTCCGAATACGCTCTCACTGTCAGGCTGTCGGGAGACGAGACCGCGGCGCTGGTCGCGAGGGGTTGATCGACAGCGGCGGCCGCGAGCTTCTCGGCGGCAATCCGATCGGCATCGGCCTTCTGCTCCAAAGGGCGACGCGCAAGGAGTGCCGGCCTGATATACGACAAGGCCGGCAGGAAACCGAGAGAGTACATTCGTCCCTTGCCGGCCCGACTGACGATCGCGGCAGGTTGACCGTCCTTGAAACTCGCAAGCACCTGCGCCGCCGTTTCAGTGGGGGATGTCTTCGAGGGGGAGTTTTCGGAATCGCTCGACGTCAGTCCGGCCACTTTCTGCGACTGCTTGACGGACAGCACCTCCAGCTGCTGGTCGCCCCAGTTCACTGTGTCGTGGGCGTTGAGGTAGCTCAGGAACTTGCCCGAGCTTTGATACGGCTCCAGCGTGACCAGTTCGCCGCGCTCCACCGAGCACAACTTTCCGAACAGTTCGAGGGGGCGATTGTATTCGTCGCGTTCCGCGGCCCCCGCGGTCAGCCAGAGCGTACCGCCAGCTTCGACCCATTGACGCAACCGGGCGGCCGCAGCACGCGTCAGGTTCGGTCCTGAGAGATAGCAGACCTTGTATTGGTCGAGCCGTTCGATCTCGCGCTCCGGAATGATGTCCACCGGGATTTGAGCGTGCGTCAGGGCGAGCCATGTGTGCATGCGGTCGAATCCGAAGGCGAAGTTGGTCGCAATCGTCCAGATGTCTGAGGCCGAGCTGTAGAGGATGGCAACGTCCGCCTTCGCAGGTTTGGCGGTCAGCAGCCAGTCCTCGACCGCACCAACTTCACGAGAGATCTCGGCGTTGGCTCGCCACAATTCGGGGCGGTGATGCCACAGGTGACTCGATGCGGCAGGGCCGCCTTCGTGGCTGCTCCAGTTCGGACCGTACGCGAAGTTCTGCCAGATGCGGACGCCGCGGGCCGTTTCGCTGACAGCCTTGGTTTTGATGTCCCACGAGGTCCGTCCTGCGTGTGCGATCAGGTAGTGTCCGATCGTCTGGCCTCGCTTCCGCGCGGCGGCCTGCATGAGGGCGACGTTGAACGCCGCACACTGGGATGTCGACGAATTGTTGGCCCAGTCTTCCCCCCAGATGGCGTTCTGGTCGTCAGAGTCCAGCAGTTCAAAATAGTCGACGCCCTGGCTGCAGAAATTGGCGTGATAGACGGCGCCGTCGCTGAAGTTGACAAGCGTCGGGAACGATCGCCCATAGGCTTCGTCGATGATCCGCCGCTGCGTCGCCATGAAATCGCCCAGCGCACGGGTACGGAAGAGTTGCGTGAAGTAGTGCAGGGCCGGGAACTGATCGCGTTCCGACTCGACGACCGGCCGCACGTCGTCCCAGCTCGCTACCAGCAGATTCTGCGACGTCAACTCGCGCTTCTTGAGCCACTCGCGGAATTTCTCGCGATACGCTTCATCTTTCGCGGCAAAGGCCGCCGATTGACCGGTTGGCTCGTCCATCAGCATCACGGCGGCGATCTGGTCGAGACTGCGGCCGGACTTGCTGAAGCGCTCGACGGAGTGCTTGACCGAGTTTCGCATCGCTTCGACGTCCGGAGTGCAGTACGAGTTCCCCTTCATGTGCCACAGGCCATGCAGGAACCGCTCATCACCGCCATTGAAGCCGAAGTAGTCGAGAGTCTTCTGCTCGCGGGCAGTGACGGCCGCGTCGACCGGCAGGTCGTAGCCGCCGATTCTCGCCGAAACCAGAAACGGCAACTTCACCGGCTTCTTCCCGTGCATCGGCCAGGGGAAGGCATCGGCAGCGCGACCGAACTCTTCCGCAAAATCACGGTCTCGCTTGAGGCGGTTGATGTTGCCGGGCGCGACCAGATCCGGCGGGACGATGATCACCAATCCGTTCGGATCAGCGGTGATGTCCCAGGTCTTCACGACCTTGACCTCCGCGGAAGCCGCGGTCAGCTTGCTTCCGAATTCCAGCTTCGCGCGGAACTGCTTTGCCTTTTCGTGATACGTGTGCCGCAGCGAGAAATTCAGGGCCGCCCCGGAATCCGGATAGATCGTCGGCGTCAGGTTGGCCCACGCGGAAGGCTCGCCGGGGACCAGCATCTGATCTGCCGGAGGCGCCAGGGCGGCATGAATGCCATCCTTCCCGATCGCGTAGTGGGCGTACCAGGGGTCGCGATAATGGTCGGCGAAGAGATGCAGATAGACCGGGTGTTCGGGCTTCTCGCTGACCATGACCCGTACCAGCGTCTGAGGGCCGTAGGAAAGATGATCGGGAACCAGCTTCAGATCGTTCGTCAGCAGCAGGCAGTCGACATGCCGCACATAGCCGACGCAGTTCTTCTGCTCATGCTTCGCCAGCGTCAGCGTCACATCACCGTCCGGGATTTCGGCGTCGAAGGATTGCCAGGTGTAATTCCAATCATTGACACCGGGGATCACTTCGCGATCAAACACGCGGGTGGCGACTGTCTTTTCTCGGGCGGTCACTGAGACACCAAAGGGTCCGCGCCACGCGGCGACCTGCATGTACCGCACCCACACGCGATACGTCCCGGCAGCGCCGATCGAGACCGATTTTGTCGCGACGGCATCCCCGGCTCCATCCGCGCCCCACATCGTTTTAGCGCGCGAGGCGCGCCGCGTCTGTTCGTTCTGTGTCGCTTTCCACCCCTCTGAAGAAGCTTGCATCGACTCGGCTTCGATGAAGACGGTCTCGCCCTGCGCCGCAGACGTCAGCCCGATCACAATCAAGACAATCGACAACCACCATGTGGAATCCAACCGAATCAGCGCTGTCATACGGATCGAGCCTTTGTGACCGGGAACAATCGACGTCTGGGATTGGCAAGTCTTGTCGCTATCGGCGGACCTGCGGCAACTTTAGCGAGATGTTTGCCCCATGGGGAACCGCGGTTGCTGATTCGGTCCTGGAATTCCGGCAGGAGCGAGAGCAGAAAATGCAATTCGATCTCGAGCGCGCAAACCGCATTCAACGTCGCCCGGGCGAACACGGCTGGTTCGACAAGCGCTGGATCTTCGAGGAATCACTGCGCAGCCCGCTGATGGTGCGCTGGCCCGGAGTCACCAGGCCGGGGAGCGTGAACAACAACATCGTCTCGCTGCTCGATTTCGCCGAGACATTCCTCGACATCGCGGGCGCGAAGATTCCCGTCGACATGCAAGGCCGCAGTCTCGTACCGCTGTGCAAAGGCGAGACGCCGGCCGATTGGCGAAAGAGTCTGTACTACCACTACTACGAGTTCCCGGTGCCGCATCGCTTGCGACCCCATTACGGCGTCATCACGGATCGCTTCAAGCTGGTGCATTACTACAAGCCGGACGTCGACGATTGGGAGTTGCTCGACCTTGAGAAAGACCCGCTGGAGGTGAAGAACTTCTACGCCGATCCAGCCTACTCCGCGACCGTGAGAGAACTGCACGCCGAAGTCGAGCGACTGCGGAAAGAAGTTCGCGAGACCGGCGCGCCGCGTATGGCAACCAAAGGTTTGAAGGCGAGCCACAACCGCACAATCCGCCGGCGAACAAAGCCAAGAAGAAGTCGTGACGTGTCGTGTACGCCGCCAGAATTCCGACGGCTTCATCATTTTGCCCCCGATCATTCTGCAAAATCATGAAGGGCAAAATGATGGAAGGAGCGATCCATAAAACGAAACTTGCCGTCATTGTTGATGTGTCTGTGCGGTGTAGTGGTCCACTGAATTTGCGCCTTGGATTTCTCTGGATTTCGGGGCCTTTCGGCATGGGATCGTGGTCTCTGTCCCCTTCGGGGATTCACCTCGGAGATGTTCCATGCCGGCCTGGAAACCGCCCGAGATCCCGCTCCCAAAATCATGAACCGGCCACGTCCGCTCGGCCATGCTGCACGTGATCGCGCTCGCCCAGTACGCCGCGGTCTACACCCGCAGCGGGGGCTGCCTCCAGCCTCAACGCCCGAGTCCGGCTGAAGGCCGAGATTGACCGCCTCCGTCAGGAGGTCGCCCTCCTCACGGAAGAGTTGCGAATCAAGGATGCGAAGATCGAGCGCATTCCGTCTCACCAGCGCCCACACTTCCGGCCGACCGAGCGAATGGCGATTCTCGAGCCGGCGGCCGCCCGCAGCTGCAGCTCGGCCAAACAACGGGCTCGATCGACTGCCGTCCCTGCCGCAATGCGCCGGTGTCAGAATCTTGCGATCTACTTTTGCCAGTCGGATACTGAGTTTCATGGGTCTGTCCTCCTAAGTCCCCGCGATCGTGGCCGCAAGCTTCAAGAACAGCCTCCTCTCTTATCCCCAACATCCAAAGACGCTCCGAAAACGCTGAGGAACCATCAGGCGTTGGATTCAGCGATCCGTGGTAACTCGAGGTTAGAGCGTGATCTCGTCCAGTCACTTCCGTTTTGCGGAATCGTTGAAGCGTGGCAATCTCATGAACACTCCAGTTTTGACGCAGGTCGATCAAAGCCGCAACCACCCGGACGTCTTTCTCAGCTATGCCAGCCGCGATCGGGAGCGGCTCAAACCGATTGTCCGTGGCCTCGAATCCCGAGGCATCACAGTCTGGAGAGATCAGGAACGGATCGACGGAGGAGAATCCTATGGTCCCCGAATTGTGGATGGGATCAAGAACTGCAAGGTGCTGTTGCTGGCATGTAGCGAGGCTTCCTTGCGGTCTCGCAACGTGCGGCAGGAAATTCAGATCGCCTGGAGTTACGAGCGACCGTGTCTTCCGATCCTGCTGGAATCGATGACCGCCTATCCGGAACCGGTGCGATACTGGCTTGAGGGAAATCAGTGGATCGAGGTGCTGGATCGCCCGCCCGAGGAATGGCTTCCCCGCGTGCTCATTTCGCTCGATGCATCAGGGGTTTCAGGACGGCATCCAGATCGCCCGGTCCAATCTGACGTGGCCCATATCGCGCTGAACCGGGGACTCGTGTCGCTCCGGGCAGTGGCTCGCTACAACGATCAGATCTGGCCGATTCCCGCGGATCGAATTTCCGATCGACAAGATCAGCCGCGGTTCCGCGACCTTGGAGCTCCACAAGACGACGTGGCACATGGATATCGGCTGGGAAGCCGTGTCTGCCTGGCACTCGAATCGGACCGCGATGGCCACCTTCTGCTTCTGGATGAAGGAACGTCTGGCCGGATCTATTGCCTCTGCCCGTCCCAGTTCGCGCCGGACATGCGCATCCGGGCGGGTCGGACCTACTTCCCGCAGCACGCTTCCCGCTATCGGCATTTTGAAGTGTCCGGGAGTCCGGGTCGCGAGCACCTTCTGGCGCTCATCTCGGAAGATCCGCTGATGCCGGAATGGATCTCGACCTCTTCTTTCGCTCCGGCTCGAAGGCTCGAGCCAACCGATGTCGAAACGTTGTTGACCCGGTTGCGGCATCTCCCTGCCGATCGTTGGGTTGCCCTGGCCACGTGGTTTGATGTGCTGGAATGAAGGCCCAGCGCAAGTTTCCTCAGTCAGCACTCCCTCCGTGGGTCCGTTCATCGAGAGAACCATGCCGCACACAGACCCGGACCTCGCTCTCCAACAGTGCCACCAGCAGCTCGTGCACCTGCATCGCGCAGGCCGATTCTCTGAGGCGTTGGGGGCGGCGGCGACCCTTCTCGATCTCTCGCAAAGACACTTTGGGGAGGAGCATCCGGTGACGGCGGACGCCTTGGCCTGGACAGGCACTTTGAGACGCGACATGGGGGATCTGGCAGGAGCTCGCGAACCCCTGGAACGAGTGCTGGCGATCCGTCGTCGGATTCTCGGAGATGACCATCCCGACGCCGCCAAGGCCCGCTTCAATCTCGGCATGCTTTTCCATCGAATGGGGGATCATCAGGCGGCGCTGCCGCTGCTGGCACAAAGCGTCGAGTTTGCGCGACGGCTGTGGGGAGAAAACCACCCGCAGACCCTGGCCATCCTGTCTCACCTCGGAAACGTGTATCTGAAACTCGACCAGCCGCATCAGGCCTCCGACTGCTACCAAACCGTCCTGCAGGCGAATGTCAGTCACTACGGGCCTCAATCGGTCCAGGCAGCGGCTGGCCACTATGATCTCGCGATCGCCCGGTTCCAGAAGGGAGACTTCCCTGGCTCTCGGGCCAACTTTGAGAAGGCGATCCAGATCTATCAGCGGACACCCGGCGAAGACCGGGACATGGCCCGCACCCACCGGGATTTCGCTCAACTGTTGCTTCGAATGTCGGAGTTCGACCTCGTCCGGTCGCACCTCGAGCGCGCCGTCGCACTGTATCAACGGGCTCTCGGGAAAGACCACGAGATAACCGTTTCCATGCGGCGCGAGCTGGAGTCGCTTCTGCCCTACCTCCCCGCACCGGATCGCCCGGCGCACGGAGCCCGGGATGATTATGTCGTGAAAGAATCGCCCGCCCCAAGGGAAGAGTCTCGCTCTCCGGCGAATCTTGACGACATGAAACGCGCCGTCGCGAGCCTGGTGGAGCAAGACCTCCTGGAGGAAGCCGTTGCTCTGGGGCGTCGAGTCGTCGAACGGACTCGAGAACTTCTGGGAAACGATCATCCGGAAACGGCCAACCGTCTCAACGCATTAGGAGAAGTGCTGCAGCTGGCGAACCGCCCGCACGACGCGAGGCTGTGCTACGAGCAAGCTCTGTACTTGCTGCGCAGGCTTTTTGGCGAGGGCCACGCTTCCTGCGCTGCTCCGCTTTGCAATCTGGGCGGGCTTCTGCTTCGCATGAACGACCAATCTGGAGCCCGTGCGCACCTTGAGGAAGCCCTCACGATCTGCGAGCGCGAGTTCGGAGAAATGCACGAGCTGACGATGCGCGTGCTGCTCCATTTTTCCGGAATGCACATGGCGGCCGGACGTGTCAGCGATGCCCGACGATGCAGCGAACGCGCGGTGGCGATTGTCCGGCGGCTTCCGGGAAACTGGCAACGCGAGTTGTCGAAGGTGCTGTCGGGCCTCGGACACTTCTACGGCATCGAGGGCCGTCTGGCGGAACAGCGGAAATGCCTGGAAGAATCCCTCGTCGTCTGCAGGAAGAATCTGGGAAACGATCATCCGGAGACCGCGGTCTGTCTCGAACAACTCGGCAGCCGGCTGCGGGAGACCGGCGAGCTCGTGGACGCGCGCTCGGCGCTGGAGGAATCGCTGGAGATACGCCGCCGGGTTCTCGGGGAGAATCACCCCCAGACGGGGCTCAGCTTCGGAGCCCTTGGGGCACTCCTTGATGTCGTGGGAGATGCCGCGGGAGCCATCGAATATGCTCGGAAAGCGCTTCTGGTCATGCGGGCTTCGCTCGGGGAAGACCACCGGGAAACGGCGTCGGCACTCAACAATCTCGGCGTAATGTACGTGAAAGTGTTCGACTTCGAGTCGGCAAGGCCCCTGCTCGAGCAATCTCTCGCCATCTGCCGCAGAGTTCTCGGAGAAGACCATCTCGAAACCGCGAGCAGCCTCAATACTCTCGGATCGCTTCTCGTCCGAACCGGACAGGCGGAGGCGGCGCGACCGTTGCTGGAACAGGCTCTCGCGATTCGCACACGCATGCTGGGCGAAAGCCATCTCGATTCTCTCCGCTCGCTCGAGAACCTTGCCGGCGTCATGAGAGACCTTGGCGAATTCGAGCAGGCGAAGGCGACCTTCGAGAAGGCTCTGGACCTGCGACGGCGCGGGCCGGGAACCCGCCATCCCGATTTTGCCGGGAGTCTGCGAAACCTTGCGGGATGCGAGGTGGCGGCGGGTCGTTTCGAGTCCGCCACCGACCTGATGCTCGAAGCGGTCGCCGTCGAAGACCAGGTGATGGCCGAGACCTTCGCCATGACGACGGACCGGCAGCGGCTCCTGTTTCTCCAACGGTTGCGAGAGCGTGACGATCTGGTCCTGTCGCACATCTGCCGGAATCAGCGATCGTCGGCCAGAGCCGTGCAATCGGCGCTGGATCTGGTCCTGCGCCGCAAAGCGGTCGTTGCCGAGGCGCTGTCCGCGCGACGCGACAGCGTCCTCCAGGGAGAATACCCGGAACTCACGGCGGAACTGCAGGAGTTGTCGCGGCTCCGGAATCAACTGGCGCAGGTCGTCCTTTCAGGATATGGGCTGCGCGATTCTCCGGCGTACGCTGCGGCTCGCACGACCTGGACTCAACGTCTTGAAAACCTGGAAACGAAACTGGCTGGCCGGATTCCGGAGATGCGGCTGGAGAGTCTGTCGCGGACGGGAGACCACCGCGCTGTTTCGGACGCCATCCCCGAAGGCGCCGTGCTGATCGAGTTCATCAAGATCCACGATTACGTGATTCCCGTCGGTCGCGCCTCCCTCGATTGGAATCTGCGGCCGCCTCGATACCTCGCCTTCGTGCTCCATGGTCAGGAGCCAGACAATGTCAGTCTGATTGATCTCGGCGACGCGGCAACGCTCGACACATTGATTGCCGATTTCCGGACGGAAATTGTTGGCACGGCTTCGCCATCGCAGCATCGAGATCTGGGCGATGTGCCTCGAATCGACGGAGCGCGGCCTTCGCTCCATCATGCGATGGCTCTGAGGACGGCCGTGTTCGAGCCGCTGCTGCCGGCCTTAGGAGCTCGGAATCGGCTCTTGATTGCGCCGGATGGCGATATCACCCTCGTCCCCTTTGAGGTGCTGCCGACCAAGGATCGCTCGCGGCTGATCGACCGCTACCGGATCAGTTATGTCGGCACCGGACGCGACGTCCTACGTTTCGGATCCAAGCGCGGCGATGCCGGAGCTCCCGTCGTCGCTGCCGATCCCGACTTCGATCTCGGAGCCACCGATAGCATGGCACCTGCGGTCTCTGCCGCTCATCGCGATTCGACCCGCGCTTTTGGAGATCTCCGATTCTCGCGGATTGAGGGGACGCGGCGCGAGGCGGAGCGCGTTGCCGAGATGCTGAACGTCACCCCCTGGCTCGGTCCCGCCGCACTGGACAGCCGCATTAAAGCATGCCGGTCGCCCCTCATCCTCCATCTGGCAACTCACGGCTACTTTCTGCGGGACCCCTCACAAAGCCTGGACCGCGTGGGAGCCGAGCGCAAAGATCGCCACTTGCAAGCCAGACTCGAACGGTTCATCTACACCGACTTGGAAAACCCGCTGCTTCGATCAGGACTGGCTCTTGCCGGAGTGAATTGCTGGCTTGCCGGCCGACTTCCTCCCAGGGAAGCCGAAGACGGACTGCTGACCGCCGAGGAGGTGAGTGGCATGGACCTTTCCGGAACGGAACTGGTCGTGCTGTCAGCCTGTGAGTCAGGCCTCGGCCAGATTGAAGTGGGCGAAGGAGTGTTCGGATTGGGGCGCGCCTCCCAGATCGCCGGCGCACGCACCCTCGTCACGAGTCTCTGGAAAGTGTCCGACGAGCACACAGAGGAACTGATGCTGGATTTCTATCGCCGGCTATTGGATGGGGAAGGCAGGGCCGAATCCCTCCGTCTGGCTCAGCTGTCCCTCAAGGAGCGTCAGCCGGACCCTGCGATCTGGGGGGCGTTCGTCTGTCAGGGCGATCCCGGTCCACTGCTTCCCGCTCATTTGCGATGACTTCCTGCGCCACATTCTGTGCTTCCGCCCGACTCTCAACACGTGGATATGCAGGACAGCTGGAAGCTGTAGCGCATTGGTCCTCGGAAACCATCTGGGCGCGTCGGTGAAATCGGCCGAAGTCTGATTTTGGAACCGAACAGGAGTCCGTCACCAGAATTTCTGCTTGAGCAGAATATTCAACTGCATATCGGCTGGCCCTCACACGGATTCGGTAGACCACGAGGATTTCTCCACGTGCGACCAGATACGATCGTCGAGTGGGTGAATGCGACGACGACGCCTTTCCAACCTGGACTTGAGCCGGGTACGGGCTTCATGTTGGCGAGGATGGCCTTGCAGCAACCATCGCCATCAGTTCCTGATGCTGCCCAATTCGTCGGCGAGCGCCGGTGAAATCCACTGGCGTCAGGAAGCATTGGCGAAGGGGCGCCGAAAGCAAGGCACTCTCCGTCGAAGCCTCGAATAGGGGCCGAGAATGCGGATGGTTGCGGCAGAGCCAGGATCGCCTTGAATGGCAGCGGTGCTCGATGCGCTTAGTGGCGATACCTGACTCAGGCGACCTGAAGCACTTGAGAACAGCAGGTGCCATGATTAATCGTCCCACGTCATGGACTGAGTCCATCCCTTGACTAACGGATGTCTCCCTCTTCGTTGATGGCAGAGAAGACGACATTGGCCATGACGCGGTATTCCGTTTCCTTCGGATCGATGGTGTCGCCGTCGCCGTTCATGTCGAACAGCCGACCGCGGCGGGACCGTGCGTTGACAGCCAGCAGCAGATCCATCACCCGCACGTCGGATCCATTGGCCACGCCAAAGGCGGCTCCATTCGCTCCCACATTGAACAGTGCCCCGCCGACACCCACAGCATTCACAGTGAATCCGTAGGCTTTTGCCGCTTGTCCCGCCAGGTTCTAGTTGGTCACGTAGGCTGCCAGAGCCGCTGCGAGGAACTGCGCGTCGACCTTGGGCGGTCCGGACGCCTCTCTGGTGGAGCCCGTCCGCTTGAAGGTCGTCTTGTAGAACGCCGCGACCTGGGCATTCGTCATCCCGGTGAGGTTGTTCGACCCCGCACAGACGCCGTAAAGGTTCGGGAACGTCGATGCAAGCCAGCTGGACAGCTTCTTCGAACTGGGGCCGCCATTGAGTGACAGGATCAGCGCCTGCCCGTTCTTGTTTTGCCAGAAGCCGATGCTGGCGGTCTGGCCCGGCTGAACTGTGCCGCTACTCGGACGCACTTCGCCGAAGTTGTAATTGATGGCGGCCGAGCCGGATTGCGTCATCACGATGCGGCGGAAGACATCATTGATCGCGTTGTCGCCGACCACCACGCCGTTGATCGTGCCGAGTGTGTCCTGACCGTCGGAATAGCCCGTCGGCTGCGTCTCTGTGAGGTTATAGCCGTTGGCGTCGCTCGGCCTGAGATCATGGAACTCGAACACTCCCTGCGCATTGGTCTGCAAGACCCGGTCAACGCGGCCGCCCCGGTCGTCGATCCCTGTCAGCCTCACCGTCACGCCGGCAATGGCCGGTTCTCCGAGCTCGAATTCGCCATTGTGGTTCGCGTCCTCGAACACAGCTCCTTGAATGCGAGACGGACGGAGCATGCCGAAGTCGTACCCGTCCGCCGCGACATCCCCGGTGTCGGCTGTCACCGTGATCGCGCCGATCATGCGGCTGTCGGTCGCATTGTCGACGGCTCCGCCCAGCGTCCCGGCGGCCTCGTCGCCATCCAGCAGGCCGGCGAAGTTCGACCGCACGATGCGATACGTTCCCGCCCCCACCGGAAGTACAAATCGATAGCCAGCGTTGGAATCCGTCACCGCGGTGGCCAGCGGCGTCGACAGGTTGGATTCTTCAAACAACAGCACGGTGATGCCGGCCAGGCCCGAGTCGCTGCCGTTGGAAACGCCGTCGTTCATCTGGTCTTCGTAAATGCGGCCGGCGAATACGACATCCGGACGCGACCGGACTGTCACCCGCACGGTCGCGTTATCCACACCGCCCTGGCCGTCGGAGACGACGTAGGTGAACTCGTCGATGCCGAAGAAGTCGGTGGCCGGCGTATAGGTCACCGTGCCGTCGTCTTGCATCACCGCCGTTCCGTGCGCGGCTGCACCGACGCTGATGAGTGCCAGCGAATCACCTTCGCTATCGGCATCATTCGCCAGAACTTCAATCGTGACGCTGCCGTCTTCGTTCACGGTCGCCGTATCGTCGGTCGCAACCGGAGCGTCGTTGACCGGCAGCACTTCGACGGTCATCGTCGCCACTTGCGAGAAGCCGAAGCGATCGGTGACCCGGACCGACACCAGGTAGCTGTTGTCGCCGGATGTGCCGCCCAGATCGTTGGGTGCTTCGTAATCGGGGGGCGCGAGGAAGCTCAGCACACCTTGCGGCGTGATGGTGAAGAGTCCGTCGTCCGGACCGGAGCCGACGATGGCATAGGTTCGTGGCTCGCCGACAATCGGGAGAGGGCTGGACTGCACGGTGCCGGCCAGCGTGGTGTTCTCGGGCAGACTGAAGTATTGCGGGACGATCGACACCGGAATCCCGACATCGGTCAGGGTGGCCGTCGTCGCGGTGTAGTTGACGCGGAGCACCCGTCCGTTAAACAGCACGAAGGAGTTTTCGGGCTGGCCGTTGAACGTCCCCGTGACGTTGCCAGCCGAGACGATGGTGAAGACGTTTCCGAGGCTCGAGACGTAGCTCCCGCTCAGCGCCAGGTCGGAGCCGGCCAGGTTCACGCGACCGAGGATCGTCAACCGGTCGTACTGGGTGTGAGCGGTCAGGCCATTGATGGCGATCTTCAGGTCGCTACCGGACACGAAGGACGTGGTGAAGGCGCTGCCGAGGTTGGTCTGGGTGACGGCGTCGTTCGTCGTTGATTTGGGTTTCACGCCGCCGGTTGGGCCCGGCGCCAGAAGCAGGTTGCCGCGCGTCGGCGTCGACGCGCTGGCGGACCCGACGGTGCTGAACGGGGCGTTGAAGACGATGTCGCCGCCGGAGATCAGTTCGACATTCCACGCGCGATCGGTCGGAGGATTGATGCCCGTCCCCACGACGGAGATCGTCCCGCTGGTCGTGTCGCCGATCCGCAGGGTCGTCGCTGCAATGCGTCCGAACTCGAAACTGCTGAGACCCAGGGCTTTCGACGCGCCGGTCAGCACGTCGCCGCTGCCGAGTTGAATGGGTGTGCCGGCGGTCAGCGGGCGGATTGACACCAGCGGCGCGCTGAACATGTCCGCAAAGAACGAACCGGGCAGGTTGAGGCTGTCCGTCACGGCATCCACGGAGAGGCCGCTAAAAATCGGCGTGTTGTTGTCCAGCCACAACCCGAAGCTGCTGGCTCCGCTTCCACCCGCCCCCACCAGTGAGACCTTGTTGGTCGTCGACCGAATGCTGGTGCTATTGGAGGAAATGCCGTAGTTGCTCGACGTGCTGGAACCGCCCGTTCCGGACAGCGCGATTTCGCCATTGGTCGACAGGATTGTCGCGCCTGTCAATACGATGCCGGAGTTGGCACTGAACGAGGTCGTCGTGCCGCCGGTTCCCTGGATCGTGATGCTGCCGTTGGCGGACTGGACCGTAGCTCCCCCGACCGCGACACCCGGACTGGAGCCGCCGATGCCGCCAGTCCCCAAAATGGTGATCGACGCGTTGTTGGCGGCGATCACGCGCGGTCCGTTCCCGAGATTGACCCCATAGGCCTGGGTTCCGCTTCCGGCATTTCCGCCTCGACCGAGCAAGGTGATATTCCCGCCCTGCGAATTGATCCGGTCACCCGGGGCGCCGAACGGGTCGATGGTGATGCCGGCCCCACGCCCGCCGGTCCCATCGATCACGATCTCCCCCTGCGTCGGCAGGTTGGCCGCCGAGACCGAGCGAACAACGCTGGCTCCCACGATTCGCACGCCGTCGACCTGGCTTCCGCTGGCGCTGCCCAACGACCCCCGGCCCGTCAATTGGATGTCCCCCGTGCCGCGCGTCTCGACGATCGCTCCGTTCAGGAACACGCCGGAGTACAGCCCGGTATCTGTCCCCGAAAGGTTGGCCGAGAGTGTCAGATCGCCATGCTCGGTGGTGACCGTCGTTCCCCCCCGCAACACAATGCCCGTGCTGGCGGTCATCGACAGCGAACCGGTTCCGGACGTGGAAATCACAATTGCGTTGAAAGTCTCGATCGGCCGCGGACCGCCGAGGGCTGTCACCGACAGATCCTTGTCGGCCGCCATCGTGATGCCGCCCAGAAACTCGATGTTCACGAGACTGCTGGACGCGACGTTGTTCACCAGCGCCAGATGATTCGCCTGCGAGAGATTGTCCCTGACTGAGATGAATCCCGTACTGGCGGCGCTGCCGATCTGCACGAGAGCGGCCGTGATGCGGTCGAGTTCGGCGTCCGTCAGACTCAGGCGCGATGCGTCCTCCGCCCCCAGGGAGATCGCCCGCGCGGCCGACGATCCGCGCAACAGAACGGTATTCGTCGTGGTGATCGACCCAGAGGACGAAATCGCGATGTTGTCGGCCGCGACTTCTACGGCGGCGCTTCCGGCATGGATGCCGCTGTTCCCGGTGAAGCTCTCGACGCCGATCGACGAGAACCCGTCGTTGAGAGACAGGGCCGCCCCGCCGAGGGTCAGGCTTTGTGCGGAGCTTCCGCCGAGATCACGGACGGAAATGCGGTTGACGTCGGCGGCACTGAAGGTTGAGGTGCCCGTAAAGCCCATGCCGATGAGCGAGATCGTCGTTCCATCGCTCGACAGCGCAACGCTCTCGGTCGTCGCGCCGGTCGCGGTGAAATCAATGGTCAGCACGCCGCCGGCGAGCGTCGCGGCCGACAGCATCACCCGCTCTTCCAACCGGCTGATTTGTGCCGCGACGGGGAGGTGAGCACCCGTCCGAAATCGCCGCCAGCGCCGCCGCCGCGAGAACGCGAACCCCCGAACCACGTCCCGGTAGCCCCAACCCTGACAAGTCCTGCGCAACAGATCGGACAGCCAGGCGGTGAATTTCATCGGCAGACCCTGAAGTAGCAGGGAACGACGAATGTCGAAAAATGCCGGGAATGCAAACTTAGCTCACGCCGCGGAAGATGCAAAAAAATGTTGAGGTCCGTGGAGAGATCTTCCAGACTCATTGATCGCGAGCCTCGGGCATTCCCGTTGGGGGGGTCATATCCCGGCATAATGAACATCGAGCGCGGAGACCGGGGGAGCAGCAAAGAATCACGGACGCGACCGAGGGCAAGCCCAGCTTGCCCCGGCAACCGGATGACAACACGCAGGCATGGCCCACGCCACGGCGAGTCGGTAGCCCAAATGGAATCGGAGAGCTGAGCCGACAGAAGCTGGAGGAAATCAGCGAAAGAGCCTGCGGAGCTTCCGCCGCCAATCGCAACGTCCTCTTCAAGCTGCTGACGATAATTGGCAAGGGGCTGCATAGTAACTCCATGTCGAGCCTATCGACCCGCGTGCGTTACTCCTGGACGGTCTCGGTCGGCAACGGCAGCTGAAACACGATGTTCGCGTACGTCGCGTGAACTGGATCTGCACGGCGAGAGGGCACCGATATGATCGGTGGTGACAGGTGTTTCACCTATCTTGCTGGCGCGGGCACGGGCGGGAAGACCGCGTTCGCCGTCATGGACAGCAGATCGAATTTTCCCTGGAACTTGCCGATGGGCGCGGGGAGGCGCAACTCGTCGCTTCTGCCGCCGCCTGTCCCGATGTCTTCCGCACTCCCGGGAAGGTTGCCGCTGGCCCGCTCGCTTCGCCCATTGCGGCGGATAGTCAAATCACCGATCCGCAGAGTCGTTTCGATCGACGATTCGATCCGCAGGTTCGCGGACAGCGACCCCGCCGGGCTCGTGCTTCGGCCCGTCGGCGGGCGCTGGCTGTCGCTGACATTGGTCGTCGACCGAAGCGTCTCGATGCGGATCTGGAGCCAGACGGCGCGCGAGTTGGAGAATGTTCTCCGCGCCACCGCCGCGTTCCGACGAATCGATCGAATGGAACTGTCTGCCGACGGTGCGGAGCCGCAGTTCGTCGGAGGGGACGGCGCCCGAGTGAATGAGCGCCGGGGCGGTGGAGACGAATCGCGCCTGATCCTGATATTCTCGGACTGCGTCTCCGAGGCCTGGCGATCGGGACAGGTTTTTCAATGCCTCGCCGCATGGTCGCGGCGGGCCACGGTGGGACTGCTCCACGCGCTCCCCGAATCGTTGTGGCCAAGGACTTCACTGGGCTTGGGCCGCGTGGTCCGCCTTCGTCGGAAACCGGGCGCAACCGGTCACGCGGGGTTCCAGGCGGAGCCGCTCAATCCGTGGATCGATCCGCCGATTGGCGGCGGATGTCTGCTGCCGGTCGCGGACCTGCGTCCCGGGGCTCTGCGTTCCCTCGCCGACTTCGTTGCCGGCGGTCGAACCGAATGCGCCGGCATTCTTCTTCCGGAGAGCGAGACGCGACTCGAGAACGCCGGCCAGGAGCCGGAGACCGATCCTTCTGCGGAGGAGCGCGTCCATCGCTTCAAGCAGATGGCATCGCCGAAAGCTATTCAACTGGCCGGCCTCGCTGCGGCCAGCCCCGAGATCAGCCTCCAGACGATGCGGCTGATCCGGCAGTCGTGCCTTCCCGAAGCGAGGCAGATTCATGAAGCGGAATTCCTGCTCGGCGGCCTCGTCCACGCGCAACGACAGGATGCGGATGTTCCCCGCGCGCGGGACGTGCCGCTCCGTTTCCATCCGGGCGTCGAGGAACTATTGCTGGACGACCTCACCGGCGCTTCGATGATCGATGTCCTCTCGCTGATGTCGCGGCACGTGGAGCAGAGGATGGGACGTTCGCTGGAAGGGTTTCGCGCGCTGCTTGCGGACCCGTCCTCCATCGACACCACAGTGTCCGAAGAGTCACCCCCTTCCTTGAGCTGGCCGGAGATCGGTTGCGACGGATCGGCGGAGACTACGCGCGATGGGCGACCGTCCTCGGCCGGAAGCCGACACGGAAGGAGGCTCTCTCTCCGGTTGCCGTTCCAACAGGTGGTGGACCGCACCAGGTCGCGGGAATCTCCGAGCCCGAACCGCGTCCCGCAGACGTTCGACCCCAGACTCTCCCGACGGCCGACCTGCCCGATGGGAACGCGCCCGTTGTTCGACCGGACGATATGCTCGCCGCAGCCGAGGAGTTCGTCGTTCGCGGACAATCCCCCCGCCTCGCCGATTGCCTTCGTCTCCGGAGCGGCAACTTCGAAACCTACGATCCGGACGAAGTCCGCGCCTGGACGATGGTTGAGCGTCTGATCCTGGATTACCTCCGGCAGTCGGAGTCACCTCGTCCATTATCGATGGCGTTGTTTGGACCTCCCGGCGCCGGCATCTCTTTTGCGACCAAAAGTGTGATTCGGGAAGCGGTGAGTCTGAGCGGAAAGCCTGCACGGTGGCTGGAGTTGAATCTGGCGCAATCCGACTCGTTCGAAACCTTGAAGGATTTGGTCCGATGCGGCTGAAGTCCGTTGTCCTTCCAGACGCGCTGGACCAGCGTGTCGTTGCACCCGAGCGCCTTGGCGAGCGATCGAGTGGACCACTGCGTCGCGTTGGGAGGCGTCTCCTGGGCCGTCATGCGGAGGATCTCCGCTTCGAATCTCGCTCGCACTTCCGGTGTCCGGCCACCCCGCGGCGCATCGCGTTCGATTCCCTCCAGACGGAATTCGGCGAACCGGATCCGCCACTCTCCGACAGTCCGTCGCGTGCAACCAAGCTCTGCCGCGATGTCTTTGTTCTCTCGACCCTCCGCAGCAGCCAGCACGATCTTCGCCCGCAGCACCAGCCGAGCCGGCGTGCTACGA
>JADZEF010000033.1 GCA_020850695.1 Planctomycetaceae bacterium
CCGGCTCACTGGCTCGACCGCCGCATCCGGCCGCATGTCTGGGAGCCGACGCCCTAGCATCCCCCGTGCCAGTTTCAGGGGGTGCGATTTTCAAAAGGCATCACTACCCACGCGTGGCACGCGGCGACAGCAGGCCGCCAACTCCCGGCGGTCTGCCAACTGCCTGCGGCGACGTGACGCCTCAGCCATCACTCACTTTCCAACAACCGGAGCAATCACCCTCGAGGCGTACTTCTCGTTGTGCTGCACCGCGTTCTTCGCCACGACGGTGTTCTTCGGGAACTCGAGCGTGAAGGGCTCGCCGGTATTCGGGTTGACCTCGAAGAAGGGCGCCCCGGTGCTGGCGACGGTGACGCGGATCTTGTGTCCTTTCGCGAAGATCTGGCTGAGGTTGCCGACGTCGAAGGCGACCGTCTCGACCTTGCCCGGCTCGAGCATCACTTCCTTCTCGTAGCCCTCGCGATACCGGGCGCGGCGGATGTAATCCATGATCAGGATCGAGCGTCCGTCGGGATAGACGTCGCTGACCCGCACAATGAAGTCCGAGTCCCTGGCCGAAGACGTGACGAACAACTCGGCCTTCACGCGGCCGGTCCACTCGACGGGCTCCTTCAGCACGTCGCTCGTGAAGGTGAGGACGTTCTTCTGTTCTTCGAAGCCGCGGGCGTCCTTCGCCCCGGGAAAGCCGCCGGCGGGGATCGTTGCCGGGTTGAGAGGTTCGGCTTCGTACGTCGTCGCCGACTTCTCCCCGTTGGGCTTCGTCGTCGAGAGCTTGCCCCCTTCGTGAAGGTATTAGGGGACCTGCTTCGCGGCAATCGGCCAGTCCTTCGCCGTCCGCCATTCGTTGCCCGGGGCCCCTTCTTCGCCCACCGCACCCATGACGTAGTACTTCACCGGCTCGTCCTTCTCGACGCCGTTGTCCTTCCCCTTCAGGTAGTGATCGAAGTACCGCATCATGTGCGAGAGGACGTCGAATTTCGCGTTCTCGGGGTACTTCAGCTCGGCCACGACGTTCCCCTTGTTGAACCGGCCGTGAAGCCACGGGCCGATGACGAGCTGCTGCTTCCCCTTCGAGTTGGGGCCGCCGTGGTGCTGGCGGCCGACGTAGCTGTCGATCGAACCGACGCACATGAAGTCGTACCAGCTGCCGATGGTGCAGCAGGGGACGTTCATTTTGGGGATGTGCGGGTTGCAGTCCTCGGCCGCCCAGTATTCGTCGTAGGTGGGGTGCTGGAACCATTCGGCCAGGAGGGCGTCGTTGTGCTCAGGGACGCGGCAGACCGACCGCATGGCTTTGAAGCGGATGGGGCGCGTGGTGCCGCCGATACGGTAGCCTTCGTGATACAGGCTGAGTCCGGTGTCGATCATGTACTGGCAGACGAGGTGGGGCGGCTGCGTGACGGCGAGGAAGTTCTGAGCGAAGCCGGCCTGCGAGCTGCCGAAGGTGCCAACCTTCCCGGTCGACCAGGGCTGCGTGCCGAGCCACTCGCACAGGTCGTAGCCGTCCTTCTTCTCGCCCCACGCGAGGGCGCGGTAGCCGACCCACGTCCCTTCCGACAGTCCCGCTCCGCGGTAATTGACTCCGGCGACCACATAGCCGTACTCGGCCATTTTGGCGAAACTCTTGCGGGTGTCGGCCCCTTTCAGGTCGGCATAGCGCTGCTCGAAGACGACCGGCCAGGGGCCTTCGCCCGGGGGCGTATAGATGTAGGCCGAGAGTTTCACGCCGTCCCGCATGGGGATCATGACGTGTTTCTCGGTGATCTGGCCGAAATCGATGTCGGCGGCGCGGGCCGCCGATAAGGCCAGCAGGGTGGCGCCGAGTGCGGCAAGCGGAAGGAAGCGGATCAGTCGCACGGGGGGACTCCGTGGTGCAGGTTCAGGAAGTGGGGGATCTCAGGTCCGGGAGGAGTTCGACGGCATCGTGCCACAATCCGGGCGAGACGTCGACCGTGCCGGCGGCGGCGAGTGTCAGCGCGCGGGTGGGATTGTCGCCGGTGGACCCCATGGAAGTATGCACGCGCAGGCAGGAAAGAGAGCCATGTCCTTGCCTGAGGTTTCGATCCCGGACATGATCTGACGGGGTTGGTGGTGGACTGATTGCCCGCATCAGGACACGGGAGAGCCGATGGCTGGTCTGGATCACACAACGTTTGACGCACGTCCCGAGGATGACATCGGGGCCGAACGCCGCGCCCGCTGGGGGCTCGTGCTCTTCTTCCTTTATCTCGCCCTCTATGGCGGGTTCATGGGGCTGAGCGCCTTCGCCCCCGCCACGATGCGTTCGACTCCCTTCGGGGGCGTGACGCTCGCCGTCTCGTACGGATTCGGGCTGATCGTTGCGGCATTGGCTTCGGCGCTCCTCTACGCCTGGTTATGCGCCACGCCCGGGACGCCCCCCGCGGACGAATAGATTCCCCATTGCTAACCCGCAGCGTCCGCCGCACACCCCAGAGCGAACGACGAATCCCGGTCCCGAACCTCAACCCTGCTTCTCTCCTGTGATCTACACTCCCTCAGCGCTGGCGGTCGGACTGTTTCTGGCCTTTGTCGGCGTCACGCTCGCTCTCAGCTTCTGGCTGGGGGCGAAGACGAAGTCGGCCGCCGGATACTTCGCGGCGGGGGGCCAGATTCCGTGGTTCGTGAACGGCATCGCCTTCGCGGGAGACTACCTGTCGGCCGCGTCGTTCCTCGGCATCTGCGGGATGATCGCGTTCTACGGGTATGACGGCTTCCTCTACTCGATCGGTTATCTCGCCGGCTGGATCGTCGCGCTGTTCGTCGTGGCCGAGCCTCTCAAGCGGCTTGGCAAATATACGTTCGCCGACGCCCTCGATTCGAAGTTCCAGTCGCGCGGCATCAAGCTGACGGTCGCGATCAGCACGCTGGCGGTCAGCATCTTCTACCTTATCCCGCAGATGGTGGGTGCCGGCGCCCTGGTAAAACCGCTCCTCGGCTTTCCGCACTGGGCGGGGGTGCTGATGGTCGGCGGCGTGGTGACGACGATCGTCGTCACGGCCGGCATGGTGTCGACAACTTACGTGCAGTTCCTCAAGGGAGGGCTGCTGGTCTTCTTCAGTGCGGTGCTGACTTACATGGTGCTGCAGCGCGGCCTGACCGAGCATCCCCGCATCGACCCCGTCACCGAGTCCAAGGAGTCCGACACCGAAAGCGGCAAGATCTGGGCCAGA
>JADZEF010000034.1 GCA_020850695.1 Planctomycetaceae bacterium
ACCACTCCCGTTTTCTGACGGGTCTCGCGGACATCCTGAACGGCTTTGCGATAGCCCTGGTCGTACTCGGAGTTGCAGCCGCTGACGGTGAGGATGAGGAGAGAGACGAGGGACAGAGAGATGTTGCAGATACGGGTCATGAGTTCGGTTCCTGACAAGATGGGGAAGTGGGAAGGAGCCAGTGTGAGAGAAGCCAGTCGGCTTCAGCTCGCAGGGCGTCAGCGCGCCGCGGAAACGGACCGAGGAGTGGACTCCCGACCGGAGACAGGTCGGCGGCCCACTCCCCTTGAGAGGTGGGCTGGACATGCCTTCGAGAACCGAACGGGCTTCGATAAGGAGCGACTCAAACTCTGCTTCCGGTCGCCCGCCGTCGTGCCAGGCGATCAGCCGCCGGACAAACTCAAGGAGCGGCTCCTGAGCACTGGTCAGGAAGCGGGACTCTGTGAATTCGTCGTCTCTGGCGACGTCGACGAGATCGTGCGAGAACTCGTCCGCGAACTCCGTCGTGTCGCTGTCGAACCGCTCGGGAACCTCGTGCGGGGAGAGTTGCGCGAAAGCCGCCTCGACGGCCTCCCGGAGCGACGCTGCGACGACGTCGCGGACTTCTCGACGCACGATGGCGAACAGGTGGACGTGAAACCGCGACAGTGCACCTTCCGATGCTGTTGGAACTGCGCGGTGACAGCAGCCAAGTCGGCGATCATCGAACCTCCGAAAACGAGAAAAAGACCCTGGACCGCCCTTCCCTGCGGAAGGGCGATCGAGGGCCTGAGGAGAAAGAATGCGTTGTCAGTTGTTCGACGGCTTGCGGCTGACCGACCGGCGAGCGGGTGTCGCCGGCTCCGCCGATAAAGCCCGGGCGTTTCGGCATTGGCAGCGTCCGCTGGCCCAGGCGCGAAGCCGCTCGATGGACTCTGCGGCTGTTGCGGCGATCGGCACAAAATTCTGGGCCGCGTGCATGAGGGGCGGATCGAGTAGGGCGGCCAGTCGGCAGCAGGCCTGAATCTCTGCCCCCGTCCAAGCCGCGTCATCGGGCCTACGCTGCGCGGGATCGAGGCTGTGAGCGGCCATCGTCATCCTCCAGATGGCGTCCTTCTGCTCGCGGACCATTGAAGCCGGCGGCAAGCGGACGTCACGGCCGCCGCATCACGCACTTGGGTCTGGATTTGGACGATGTGAGACATGAAATTTCTTTGTCACAAGCTTCAAGGATTCGCCTTCAAGGCTGAACGTCGACAATTGCTATCGCTCTCTTATCGCTTGGTCTGATTCCGCAGCCTATCGTGGTTCCACCACGGCAGATTCTTTCGCTTTTGAGATGAGATGATTGACAGGTGCATCAACAATTCTCTCCTGTTCCTGATGTTGGAGCCGGGCCACGATTTCTCTCGCGACAAGTTGCAGCACTCGATGAAGAGGTGAATCCGGCGAGATCGGCGAGTGAAAATCGGTTCGAGAATCTGTCTTCTTCTGCATCGTCGTCTCCGCGAAATGAAAAAGGGGTGGCCCCGGATCTGTCCCGGTCCACCCCTTTGGATTCTTCGACTGATTCCAGTGATGACTATGCCTGGAACTGATGCCCGTTCAACGGCCTGAAGCGATAGCGTGGATTCTTGTGACGCCGCACCTTGGGATAGTCACTAGGGGGACCTTCCAGCACCACATAGGGAGAGACAAGTCCCTGTTCGTCCATACGTCGCTGCAGTGCGAGCGCCTTCTGCACAGCGGGCAACGTCACTCGTTGTGGGAGGGCACGGACGATGTCGCGCTGAGTCATTCCCATTGCCGCCAGTGATGTCGCTGCGACACGGATCTGCTCGCGCTGAGGCGGCTCGAAAAGATCAAGAGTGACATCCCGTGTGAGGAGGTCAGTGAGCCCTGGCACGCGATTGGCGTCCGGAGTGACACCCGCGAGATTCAGAGTCACACGAGCCCTCGGCATCAAATGCCCTCCATCGCAGAGCCTTACCAGCTGGACGCGGAATTCCGGTACGATCTGCCGGAGCAGGTCTCCCATTTCAGTCGAGTTTATCGCGAGCTGAGCGAAGTGTTCTTCGAGAAGACGACGCAGTTCCTCCAGCGATGCGGGGATGCTCAGTTTGGCTTTCTGCTGACGCTCGAGACGACTCCGAGTTCGCTGCAACTCGGCGTCTCGGAATTCGATGTTCTTCACCTTTTCCTTAATCCACGGGAGCGGACCGCATGCGGCCATCGATTCCGCGAGGTTGAACTTCTCCTGTTCGAGATCGGCCAAGTCGCGTAGAACGCGGTCCAGCTGTTCGCGATCGGACGAGTCGTTGGCGGCGTTCGAGACAATCGCTGCGAACTGGGCTTCGAATTGATTGAGCTGAACCAGCTCGTTCGTGATGACCTGGGCAACCTTCTGTGCGGCATTCGACCCATTGAAGCCGATGGAGTTCCAGCACCGCCAGTCGCGACTTCCGGTGCATTGCAGGTTTTCGGTGACTCCGTTGCCCCCCCACACGTAGATCCGTCCGCAGTAGGCACAGGTGGCGTGCTGTCCTGGGAACCGGGTCCGCTTGCGGGGAACCCGGAGACGAGGATCAATCTTTCCGTTTCTGCCGCGCCGAGTCCTAGCATTCTTCTCAGTCAACCGTGCGTTGACGTCGTCGAACTCAGCAGCGTCAAACCAGGCAAGGTGCGGACAGGCCCGATACACCGGCCCATCAGGGTTCTTCCGCGAGACCCGGCGGCCTTCTCCGTGAATCTTGACAGTCTCATGCGTTCCGCGGGCGGCCATTCCCTTGAGGATGGGATTCGCATAGAGACGTCGAATCATCCTGCCATCCCACTCGGAGTTATCGCAAGATGGTCCCACCGGAACTCCGCGAGCGTTGAAGTGGTCCGCGACCGCACTGCAATTCAACGTTTCCTGCAGCAGAGCCATTCCTGACTGAAGATGCACGCGGGCGTCTGGATCCTTCGACCAATCGTCAAACGTCTCGGCGTCTTCCGGCTTGATATAGCCGTAGGTCGGCATCGGGGTCGAGCCACCGTACTTCACAAACCGGTTCATCAGCTTGTGCTTGATCCGCTTGGAGGTGTGCGCATTGTGGCCGACATGGTCGCGGCAGGCGGAGATCAGATCCTCCTCCCAAGATTCATCGTTGGTATCGCAGCAATCGTTCGGTGCGATACAACGGGTACCGTGGTCGACCGCAAGCCCCCACAGCATGGCTGCGGTAACCCCACGGACCAGTCGGCCGACATCTTCCATTACGATGACGTCGATGGTGCGTGTCCGGATCAGGTCCTCGACTTCCTTGAGCTCCGGGCGGTCGAGTCGTTCGCCCTTCCCTCGGGTGGCGATGACGATGAATTCCGCCGGACCTTCGTAGATTTCCTCGATGACGGCCCGGTCATGATCCGTCTGATCGTCCAGACTCAGTTCCTTCTGGTTCGCGCACCCGCTGATGCGGGCGACGATCACGACCATCAGGGTGTGTCCATTCCGCGGGATGACCTGCTTCTTCGAACGGCGTGACACGGCAAAATCTCCGGACCGGTCCATCCGTGGAGACCGCCCAAAGAGAGATTCAGTCGCGAGTTTGTCGACAAATCCGCCCCTGCGTCGCAATCTATATTCTGTGTTGCAGGAACGAATCTGCCGTGAATTCCAGTGTTTGCGCGATCGCGAACTGGAACAGGCTCGCCGCTTGATTGTCGTTAAGAAATGTCAATCGC
Source organism: Planctomycetaceae bacterium (assembly GCA_020850695.1). GTDB lineage: Bacteria > Planctomycetota > Planctomycetia > Planctomycetales > Planctomycetaceae > JADZEF01. The sequence continues at coordinate 3,706 of JADZEF010000034.1, forward strand.
CGGTCGTCCCGATTTTTCGTAAACCTTTGCCGAATCGCGAGATGTGATTACCTGCCGGGCTCGGCAGTGCGGCGTGAAACGCGGTGACTACCACGTTTCCTACCACTCCTTTTTTGGAGAGGCCGCCGTGCCGAAAGCCCGCAAACCGTCCTACTTGCTCCACCGCCCTTCTGGCCAAGCCCGCGTCCGAATTGACGGTCGCGACTACTATCTGGGGCTTCATGGATCGCCGGAAAGTCTCGCTCGGTACGAGCAGTTGACATCCGAGTGGCTTCTGCGGCATGGCGACACGACACGCTCAACGTTGACCGTTGGCGATCTGTGCCTCCTCTATCTGCGGCATGCCGAACAGCACTATCGGAAAAACGGTCGAATAACGTCTAAGGTGCATTGCATCCGGGTTGCTCTTCGATACCTCGTGGCCGAGTGCCGCTCCATGCTCGCAGCTCAATTCGGACCTAAGCTCCTCAAGCAGGTCCGCCAGGCAATGGTCGACGACCGTGTGGTTCGAGTCTCGTTGAACCGTCATGTCGGACGTATCCGGCGAATGTTCAAATGGGGAGTTGCCGAAGAGTACGTCCCGACCACGGTCTGGACGGCACTCCAGTCAGTTTCTGGTCTGCAGCGAGGACGGACGATTGCCGTCGAGTCAGTGGCTGTCCGACCGGTCGATGAAGTTCATATTGAGGCGATCCGTGCGTATGTGAGCCGTCAAGTCTGGGGCATGATTGAGCTACAGACGCTTACCGGAGCCCGCCCTGGAGAGATCGTGCTGATTCGCGGATGTGATCTCAACATGACCGGACCGATCTGGGAATTCGTCCCCGAGAGCCATAAGACCGAGCACCACGGCCGGCGACGAGTGATTTTCATCGGTCCGCGCGGACAGACCATTCTCCAAGAGATTCTCCAGTCGGACCTCCAGGCCTACCTGTTTTCGCCACGGGAGGCTCGGGACGACTTCGACGCCAAACGGCGGCTTCGCTCCCAGACCCAACGCCACACTCCGCGAGTTGCACCCGAAGTGCGTCGCCAGTGGCGTCCTGGCGAGCATTACAACGAGCACTCATACCGGACGGCTATTCATCGGGCCTGTGACCGGGCGGGCGTTCCCCGATGGAACCCCAACCAACTCCGACACAACGCTGCGACGTTTCTGCGGCGAGAGTTTGGAATCGAAGCTGCCAGAACGATCCTCGGGCATGCGTCGGCAGTCACCACCGAGATCTATGCGGAGATCGACCATGACAAGGCACGTGCCATCATCGGACGAGTCGGTTAACCAAGACTTCAATCCCTCCCGCGAAGAGACGAATACTGGGCGGTCGGCCGACGAGGATGATCCGGAACGCGATTGGCCATTTGCCGAGGGAAGCCGACAGTCTGGCACTATCGCGCCCCCCGCTCGATTTGGAATTGGATCTCCCAGCTCGGAACGATGGTATGCGGACGAACCACAATCCGCTGCTGAGGCCGCCTATAGCCTGGGTCGACTCGTGAATTCGGTCGGCTGGCTTTTGAAGCGCGCCTGGCTGGACGGAGGAGTTCGGCAGGAACAACCTCCGCGACGAAGACTGCTCGCCGTTCGCAACATCGCTGACCCATTTGATGAGTTTGCTCGACTCGTGTCCAAACTCCGGACTCTTAGCTACCGGCTTGAACCGGCCCTTAGCAAACGAACCCAAGCCGCGTTTACTGCTGCCATCGCGCGTTGGCAGACATGGGAAGATGAAGCAAAAGGAACCGAACACGGGATCGCTGCTCAGTTGTTCGATAACTCGCGGGAACAGGAAAACTTTCGGTCGGACAATGAATTCCCCTTTGCCGAATTTTCCGAAAGCTTTCAAGTGCCGGTGGAGCAAGACCTCCTCGTGGCATACAGCCTCGGGATGAATGTTGATCGGCTGCTCCGTCCGCGGGCGGTGCTTGGGATGTTTTCATTCTATGTCGTTGCATTTATCGAAGTGTCGGAGTGGCGGCGCGACTCGTTGGTCGTGGGCAACGTGCAGGGATTTGCAGCAAGGCTGGGGCCCGGGGACGAAGTACTCGCCGAGATCGAGGAAGCCTTCGAAGAGAGCGAATCCCAAGGGCCTGCGGCTTTCTTAGACATCGATCGGATGATTCGGTCCCGACTTCGCGGGCAGGCGATCGAACTGGAACATGACCGAATCACTGGTCCGCTCGGCCTCTGGTATGAGCGGCGAGCGAAGGTGCTCGGACGGGATGGTCGCCAGTCAACAATTTCACTCGATCGCTCGGTGAAGCGGCGGGAGCTCCTTCTACTTCTGTTCAAGGCGACGGAAGAAGACGCGTGGGCGGACCGCTTTCGCATGGAAGCCCTGCGAGACGGCATCGCTCAGAATTCCGCCGGGCTGAAGTCCGCAATCTGCGAATTCAACAGGAAATTGACCGAGGTCCTCGGCGTGAGGATCGGTGAGGACCGAAGGTTCATTGAGACCTGAGGTCAGTCAGATCATCTGACGGCTCGCGTCAGATACGTGCCATATCGCATCTGACGGGGCACGTGGTTCACTCTCATGCATCGGCATGCAGCCTGATTCATGGGAGTGCCTTACCGTGCAAATTAACCTCAAGTCCGAATCTCCGATCACCATCCCGAAAGTCCGCGTCCATCCTCTTCTTGTTCGGGATGGGCGATCTCTCGCGCCTTCCACGGTGTCGCGCTGGATGCACCGGGGTTGCCTCGCCGCCGATGGGACGCGTGTGCGGCTAGAATCCTATCGCGCTGGCGGCCGCACGATGACGACGATCGAGGCCGTTGAGCGATTCATTGCCGCGCTGACGGCAGGTCGCGACGTCGATCCGGCCACGACAGATCCCGTTGGTCGCTCGACCGCGACGACCAAGCGGCTCATCGAGGCCGGCCTGCTTCCCCGCGACGCCGCGGAGGGACAGGGATGACGCCCTTAATACAGCGATGTCGGGATCCGCCTAGCCGTGATGCCGGCGGCGAGCTGCAATCATGTCTCTCGACATTGAGGGCGGCTCTCGCAGCGCAACCGACAGCCACCACCGTCCAAAAAAGTAGCCCGATCAGGCGCACCACCGCCCGTCGGGCAATGTCTACCCATTCTCACGTAGCACGCAAGGTTGGAACGACAATGTCGATTTTAAATTCGGGCCCCGCCACCTGCAATGGTGCACCGGAGTCGGCTAGCGAGTCTTCGGGCAATTCTCCGCGGGCCTCGCACTCGGTTCCGATCGCGTCGATCCATGACGTCGATTCGCATTACCTTGCGCGCATTGCGCTGCCGCGCGGGCTCGCCGATGAAATCACGGCGGTCGCCCGCCGCCTCGAGAGCCTGTTGAACGTTGCGCGGGGGATCATCGCGTGCCGCACTGACCTCCGTATGGGAGGTCGTACCGTGCGTCCTCGTCGGCACTGGTTCGACCGGTCGGGCGATCCAGAACACGGATTCGATCTCGCGGTGACGTCGACCGTCCATGTGACCGCCCGGCTCCGTCGCACGCTCGCGAACCTCCAGGCCACGATGCCGGCCGACGATAAGGCCTCCGAGTAGATGACTTGACGGACGTCATCCGGTCGTGCGACCGGATGACGTCGCGGTCACACTCTCTCTTCCCACTTGATTCTCAGTTCGGACTTCCGTCCGGACCGCGTAGGAGCAATACGTCCATGACTAACAATACACATGACCTTCTGGCTGCGGCTCTTCGGCTCGCCTCTCTCTGCTTCCCGGTCTTCCCTTGCCGCCCCGGCGAAAAGCGGCCGCTGACTCCGAATGGTTTCCGCGACGCGACGACCGACACCCAGCAGATCGAAGAGTGGTGGTCCGCCCACCCGGATGCCAACTTGGCGATCTCGACGGCCGGCCTGCTGGTTGTCGATCGTGACGGACCCGAGAACCTGTGGCCGGGACCAGGCCGTGAGACCGACCTCTCGGAGGCCCCGACGGCCACGACGCCGCGTGGTGGCCGGCACTGGTTCTTCCGACCTCCGGAGGGAGTCGTGCTTCGCTGCACGTCTAGCCGCCTCGCCCCACAGGTCGATACCCGTGCCGATGGCGGGTACGTGGTGGTCGCTCCGTCGCGCATCACTGACGTCGGCGAGTATGAATGGGCGCCGGGTCGCGAGCTCATCGTCCCGGCCGACCGGCTGCCGATTGTCCCGCAGTGGGTGCTGGAGGATCTCGACCGGCCGCGGGTCCATATTGAGTTCTTGAGCCCGACGCGAACTGACGACTCCTCGATTCCTGCAGGATCGCGCAACGACACGCTGACGAGGGTCGCGGGAGGACTGCGCCGCCAAGGCCTGTCGGCCGACGCCATGCAGGCTGCACTCCGCGTCATTAACCAGGAACGCTGTCGGCCGCCACTCGACGTCCAGGAAGTGGACCGCATTGCGGTCAGTGTCTCGCGTTATCAGCCGGACCAGGCGACTGTCGCCATGATCGAACGTATGATCGATCGTCCGCATGGGAGCGACGAACCGCCCGATGATCTCGCCGGGCCGGCGTCGGTAGTCGTCCCTTCGGATCCTGGGCCGATGCCTCCCGGCCTCCTGAGGGTGCCGGGCCTGATCAATCAGGTGGTCGACTACACGCTCGCGACGGCTCCCTATCCCGACCCGGTGCTCGCCCTCGCTGGTGCCCTGTCCCTGATGGCGGTCCTGGCTGGCCGGCGGGTTCGCGACGAGATGGAGTCCCGCACGAACCTCTATGTCCTCGGGTTGGCGGGCTCCGGAGCGGGGAAGGACCATCCCCGGAGGATCAACCAGAGGATTCTGGTGGAGATCGGCGCGGCGGGACGACTCGGCAACGCCTTCGCGTCAGGTGAGGGGATTGAAGACTGGCTGCTCGAGCAGCCGGCCGTACTCTTCCAGATCGATGAGCTCGACGGCCTCCTGCGCCGGGCCACTCAGGCGCGTGACAGCCGGCACGAGCAGATCTTCTCGATTCTCCTCCAGATGTACTCGGCGGCCTCATCCCATTACGTGATGCGGGCCCGTGCGGGCCGGCCCAGGCAGGTCATCGAGCAGCCGTGCTTCTGCATCTTCGGCACGGCGGTTCCCAGTCAGTTCTTCAGCTCGATCTCCACCGCCCTGCTCACTAATGGCTTCCTGGCCCGGATGGTCATCCTCACCTCTGGATCGCGTGGTCGTGGCCAGGAACCGATGTCTCAGCCCATTCCGCCCGGCATACTCGAGGTCGCCCGGTGGTGGATCACGCAGGAACCGGATCCGGAGGCAGACGCCAACCCGCGACATGTGCCTCGTCTGGTTGAGGCGAGCCCGGAGGCCCTGCAGGTCTTCCGCGCCTTCCGGGAAGCGGCCGAACAGGAATATGCGGCCGCGGAGCGGCGGGACGACCAGGCCGGCATGGCGATCTGGGCCCGGGCACATGAGAAGGCGCGTCGCCTGGCTCTCATTTACGCGGCGAGCGCCGACCATCTCGAACCTCGCATCGATCTGCCGGCGGCCCAGTGGGCCTGCCAGTTCATCGAGCAGCAGACCAGGCAGATGCTCGCGATGGCGGCCATCCACACGAGTGAGAACTCGTTCGATGGCCAGCGGAAACGGTTCCTCGATGTCCTGACCGCCTGGCGACTGAAGAATGGCGATGCCTGGATGCCGGCCTGGAAGCTCCGACGGCAGCTCTCCAGTTGGTCGACCACGGCACTCGAGGAAGTGGCGGCGACGCTGATCGGCCAGCGGCTGATCGAGTCGGATGCTCGGTCGACCGGCGGTCGTCCCGGGGTGTTCTTCAGGCTGTCGGCTGGCGGGTAAGAGTGCTGTTGGGGGCGCGAGAACACCCTTCTTGCGCGCGGCAGGAAGCCCACCCGGGGGCTCACGGGACTCGGGTGGGCCTGCAATTGAGGCTTCTTGCGCGGCAAAAAGGGTTCCGCCCCGCGGCCGGTACGAAACACAAACCAAAGGGGTCAAAGGAGTAAGGAGAGAGAGTACTTCTTGTTGTTTTTGCCCCCCGTCTCCCGATTTTCCTCGGCGTGGCCCTGCCGGGCGCGTGCGCGCGAGCCCCCCTGCAAAAACAGCAAGAAGGGTCGGTGAGGGTATGGAGAGCTGGTGCCCGTGGTCTCATCCCCGTTTCCTTGGATCTCGCCGGCCAGCCGCCTTCACGGCAAGGCACCACTTGCCGTTGGGGCTGCTGGTTTGGTTCGTAGCTGACCTCACCAACAAGTGTGTCGGGTTCGTGGTCGGCAGCGGACTGCTCGACAGTTTTACTTTGCGTCGCGCACCGCTCACGGCGGAATCGCAAAGGTCGAAGTGGCTGAACTCGTCACTGTCAGGCGTGGCGCGAATCTCAACCGTGGACGTCTCCAGCCCCATCGAAACCGCCCACCACCGACTCTCACCGGAGTGACCCAGAACGTCCGAAATATCGCACTTCACGATGATCGAACCGGCGTGTTGCCCGTTCGGAATGACTAGGTTTCTTACCTAAGGAGATTGCCGATGACTCACGAAACTCCCATTCACATCCGGGGCCCGATCGCATGGACCGAGCCGGAGCTGGGGCCCCACATCATCCCGTTGCTCGACAAGATCACCACCAGGCTGGTCCGGCAGTTCGATGCCGCGGCCAGGGCGGTCGATGTCTTCACGATCTGCCGCTGCAAAGGCCAGCTGTGGTTTCCGTCGGTCTTCCTCGACCGGGTGATTGCATGCTTGAGGGCGCAGGGCTTGAACCCCGAATGTCATGAAGAGATCGTCGAGATGAAGGTCCGGTTTGATCTGTCTCTCGGTCCGGCACTACGCCAGATCGCTCGCGAAGTTGTCGGACGCCCCCGAGGGCTCTTCCTCATCGAACCTGGGAGCAAGATCTCCGAGCGGGAAGTCGTTCAGGCCATTGCGTCGACCCACCAGGGACGGGTCATCCACATTGACGATGGAGCGCGGCCGATCAATCCCCGGAAGGTGCCCGTGCGGGGTCAGTGTTTGGTCCTCTCGATCAAGACCCCAGGCAGGCCCGGTGCGGTAATTGACTTCTTGTTGGACGGCCCCCTTCCCCAGAACCGGTACTACGGCGTGATGTCTGGCTGCCCGCAGACCGCCGAGGAAGCGCTCTGGCTGTACGCGCTCTTCGGCCCTGAGGTCCGCGTGCTCGGGCCGGAGACTTGGAGCCGTTGCCCTTTGGAATTTGTGCGAAATCCCAGCCCGGATCAGATCTCGCGGCCGCGGTTCGCCTTCCTTTTGGCCGAGTCGATCGGATATCCGACTCAGCAGATCATTCCGGTCGACCGCCAGCCGGATCAGCGGGACGGTGATCTCCGTCCCGGTCACCTGTTTGCTGACAGGCCGCCGATCTATCTGGTGGTCGACGACGAAGCTCAGAAGGAAGAAGTTGAAACCCTGCTCCGCGAGTCTTGTGGCCGACAGAATCTCCGTGTCATCCTCCGCGCCGAGCTATCGAAGCGACGTCTGTCGGGCGCCATCGTCATCCTGGCCTGTCGGTGGACTCTCTCTGACCTCGCGAGGGCAGAGGGGAACGATGTCCGGCAAGCGCCGCCCCGCCGGATCGTGGCGGTGACCGACCGGGTGACGGAGTCCCTATCGGTGGCCGTCGGGTAGTGGTGGGCGACTATATGGTAGGGGCGCTGGGCGACGATCGAGGCCCGGACGCGGTTGGAGGTCGGAAAGTTCTGCTCGAGCAGAACTTTCCGACCTTTGCTGAGACGAGAGAACAGCCTTGCGCCAGGACACCGAATCAGGACAATGGACGATGTCCGGACCGCCTGCCAATCGTCGGGCTATCGTATGGCCGGTAAGACTTGTTCGGAGCGAGTGACAAAGGAACCGAAGTCTGTCTCTGAAGACCGCTCTGAAGGTTCCCAAAATCGAAACGCCGAACTCCGGCACCTGTCGGCCACTTCAGCACGGGTGAGCGGCAGGTCGCCGGGGCTTCGACCGTCGAACCGCTAACGAGGTAATTCAAGATGCGTCTTCGGCCGATTGACCGACTTGAAACGCCCTCGTTCGGCATCCATCCATCGTAAAGCGGAAGCCCCGATGAAGACTCCTGTCGCGCGGAATGCCGAA
>JADZEF010000035.1 GCA_020850695.1 Planctomycetaceae bacterium
ACTGACCTCCTGGGCCGCCGCATCGTTGACGCTCCCGATCCAGAGCGCCAACGCGACCGCACCCAGCCCTGCCGCACGCAAAGTCCGCCCAGCCATCAATCCGGCCCGCATTGGATTGCTCCCGTCAGAATGTTGTGCCCATGCCCGCTCGATCGGTCCCTCTGCGCGGGAACCGCCAAGCCGGCCGTTCGTTTCACCGTGTCCACCCTCCGTCAGATCGCATCCCCCCAATCCATCAAGGGAGGTTGTTCAGCGGAACGCCAATCCCCAGCTGGAGCGCCGTCTCCTGAAATGGCGAGCGGCCTCCCTCCAGCGCCGTCCACATCGTCCGCTTGATCGTCTTTCCCTGCCCGAGGACCCCCAGGCCGATTCCCCGGAGAACAGGCAGCCTCGTGACCGACTGACGCAGGTCGTCCTGATTCAGTTCGCCCAACTCGGCAGCCACCGTTTCGAGAGACATGTCTTCGTCGTACTTCAGAGCGACGGTCGTGATCGGCTCCGCAAACGCCTCGATCGGCCGGTTCGCGTCCTCCTGCACCTGCAGAAACGGACCAATCGTCTTCTTCAAGGCCTTCAGATAATCCGCCTTCCCTTCGTCCAGCCGCGCCCGCATCTTGCTCGCGTCGTAAAGCGCTTCCGCCTTCTCGGCCTCGGCGGCATTCTGCAACCCGTGGGCATTTCCGATGACGTCCTTGACTTCACGAAGCCCTTGAGCATGGCACGAGATGCACGAGATTCCGTTGACGACCACCGGGGTGCCCGAAGAGCGGTCCTGATCGGCAACGATCTTGATCGGACCTTCTGAAATCCGCTTGTTTTCCTTGTCGACCAGCATGTAGGCATGCAGTCCATTCGGCAGGCAGAAGATAATCTCGCTCCCCGCCTGCTTGAACGCCCTTCCGGGAAACGGGTGGTTGGCAAACTCGGGCCCCAGCGGGAACCGCGCGATGTTCGACCGTCCGGAGTTCACTTCGAAGTCGTAACTGATCCAGTACAGGCCGCGCTCGGTCTCATGCACGTCCACGACGCGGTTCTGAGTCGACACGCCGCTCTCCTGAAGCCCGGCGCGGACCAGCGCATCGTTGCGAAGATCGCCCGCCCGATCCACCTTCAACTCCGCTTCCAGCGCCCCCAGAGTCTCCGGAATCTGCGCAAACTCTTCGTATAGCGGAGGGCGTGTCGCCGTGACGGCGAACCAGTCTCCCCGCACATGGGTGACCCCGTCGAAGTCGGTCTTCATGATGTTCGCGACCTTGTCATGCAGCGACTTCTCCTGGACCGACTTCGGGTCGAGGCCGTACGGATAGCTGGCGAGCAGCTTGCGCCACAGTTCGGCCGACCATTTGTAGTCGCGCAGATCGATGACGAAGATCGTCCCGTCGTCGTCGATCGGCTTCGGGGGATGAATCTGCCGCGATCGGCTGAGGCTGTTCAGCGCCTTCGAGAGAGCCGCCCGCGCATAACGAAGATGCTCGTCGGACACGGCTGTCCGCTGATTGTGCAGATGCGTGATCGTCAGATACCGCAGAAAAGGCTGAGTGTTCGCCGGCGCATCGGTCAGATGCCGGTGAATCGTTTCCAGAATGTGCTTGTTCGACCGTGGCGGACGGACGGTTTCCGCGGCGGGGGGAAATTCCCCGCCGCCGAGGATCCACGTCTTCAGGACCGACTTTTCCTCATCGGTCAGCGGCGGAGCCGGCTTCTTCGGCATGTAATCGCTGTCGATGACCTGCCAGAGAGTCGACTGGTCGAGGTTACCCGGCAACACGAACGGATCCTGGCCATCGCTGCGTGAGGCGACCAGAGAGCTGCGCTCGAGGACATTCAGGTCCGGCGTCAGTTTCTTGCGGCCGTGGCATGCGTAGCACTGCTGCTTCAGGATGGCCCGCGCTTTGGCGGAGACGTCCGGATCGGGAGCCGTTGTTGCCTGGCCGTGTGCGGAAGCCAGACGAGACAGGACAATCAGGAAACACACCGCGAGATAAGGACATCTGTTTCGACGGATTGGCCCGCTCAAAGTAACATCTCCCGATTTTTGTGACTCGATATTCGAGCCGTGTGCCCGGCTGGATCAGGATGCGACGAGGTAAACGAAGTCGGTCTTGTTTTCTGCCAAAGAAAGCGACATTTGTCGCAGAATGGCAATCTATCGACAACTTCCTCTACAGGTGTACCCAAATCCCGCAAAAAACCAGAACAATCCCACGTCCGGATCGGGTCCTGTTAATCGATTCGCCGAAAATCCCAGCGACGGACTTCTCCTTTTTCGTTGACCCAGTGACCGTCGATGCGGGACGGAGAGACCACGCGGCCGACGAACGGTGCGGGGGGGCCGGAAAACGGGTACGACAGGTTCACATAGTGTCCGAAGAGAAAGTCTCCCTCGCTTTTCAGCACGAACAGGTATTTGCCCCACGGATCGACGTATTCGAAGTAGTGCAGACCGTCTTTGGTTTGCATCCTCGACGTGTCGGTGTTCTGCTGCCACGCGCCGTCGCCTTTCTTCCAGCGTCCCTGCCAGAGACCATCGATTCCGTCGTCGCTTTTGGGGACATTGCTCCAGGCCTCGGCATTCTGGTCGTCCGTCCCACCGGGGAGGTTCGCCCGCTTGCGGAGTTCTTCGACGTCGGCCCCTTCCGGCGGCGCCTCGAAACGGTGACCGAACGGATTCTTCGGGTTCAGCGAGTACGACTGGGCTTCCTCGGGGCCATCGGTCATCACAGGGATGTTATTGAGCGTCGCGTCCCGCAGCTTGATCAGGATGCCCCCCGCGCCGACGTTCCCGAAGCTCGGCTCCGGAAACAGCATAAATTTTTCGATCGTCCCCCGCAGCTTGACCGTCTTACCGCGGAGATCGTCGAGCTTTTCGGCACGGCTCGATTCCCTGGTTTCAAGAAGCGCGACGTCCGGCCGGGGGTTGAAGTGCTCGCCGAAAATCACCGACAGCGAGACGACATTCGCCACGTCCGCCAGTCCGCGATCGAAAAGCACGTCGCTGAAACGGCATCCGGGCCCCACTCCGATGATCCAGTTGCATCCCAGAATCTTCTGTTCGCCCGGCTTGATCCAGATCCGCACCCAGTACTTGCCCGGAGGGCCTGCGCTGGCATTGACCTCTTCGACCTCACACTCCGCCTGCATCGGCGTGCCCACGACGTTCTTCTCCAGCCACTCGTTCGCCCGCTTCCGGCGGAGTTCATTCGTCGTCAGGCTGTCGCGCATGTCGGCCGGCAGTTTTTCCAGAACCGCGGCAATCCCAGAAGTCAATGGGCCCTTCGGCGCGGCCCCCGCCTGGGCCGGTTTGTTCCATCCCGGTTCTTCCTGCACCCCGCCGCATCCGAAGCAAGCCAAGGCCAGCAGGAGAACCAGATTCGACAGAATTGAAGCCTTCGTGAATCGCATGATGTCGAATCCTTGTCGCAGTGTGGTGCGGTATCCAGTTCAGACGAACAAGGCCCCACGGAACTCATACAGGTAGGGAATGACTCAATCAAAGCCGTTGGCGACACGAATTCCGAAGAATCTTCCCCGTTCGCAGGAACTACTGAGAGGCTAACCCTTGTCTCAGCCACTCTGCGCCCGATGGCTCGGCGGACTTCGGCATTCGCGCGTCATCGCGTCAACGGCAGTAGCGCCGCCCGCATTTCCGCAGCGGTCGCGAAGCGATCTTTGGGGTTGGACGCAAGCCCCCGGTGCAGAATCTCCGCAAGCGGCTCGGGGAGGGATGTGAAGTCGACCGACCCGTCCGCAACCGCCGTCGTATGACCCGGCGATCGGCCGGTGAGGAAGTGGTAAAGCGTTGCAGCCGTCGAATAGATGTCGACCGTCGGCTTCACATAGCGGCTGTTCTGAAGCTGCTCCCACGGCATAAAGGCCGGGGTGCCGCGGATCTCGTGGTCCTCGGTCAACTGGCTGAGCCCCGCCAGCTCGAAGTTCTTGGCGAGGCCGAAATCCGCCAGCTTGGCGAAAATCCGGTTTCCGTCGCGCGTGATCAGGATATTGCGAGGCTTCACGTCGCGATGCACCAGTTTTCGCTCGTGAGCGTAGGCGAGAGCTTCGAGCACCTGGCAGATCACCGCACAGCAGATCCGGATCTGCTGAGGACGCGGCATGGGGTTGATGAGCGGCGCGAGTTCGACCGTCTCGACGTATTCCATCGCCAGGTAGATCTGCCCCGCGTGTTCGCCGGACTCGATGTACCGCACAATCCGCGGATGTTCCAGCCGAGCAAGCAGCTCCATCTCACGCTGAAACAGCAGCACCGCGGAATTTCCCGCGCCGGCAAACGGAACGATCGTCTTCACGGCGACGCGCTCGCCCGACGTCCGCCGCGTCGCCTCATACACGACCCCCATGCCTCCTTCGCCCAGCTTCCGCCCGAGGGTATAGCCCGGAATATCGAGCAGCCGTGGCGCGGTTGCCACGTTGTCGTCAGCAATTGTGGTCGCGTATGGGTCGTTCCAGCGGCTGCGACGCAGCACCGTCGCTTCAGGAGCAGCCGATGTGGCGACGCTTAGCGACAACGTCGAGAGGCCGACCTGAATGACGTCTCCCGAGTCGACCAGCGACCGGGCGGCCCGTGATCCATTCACCAGCGTTCCCTGGCGGCTGCCGAGGTCCTGCACGGTGCAGCCGTGCTCGGTGAATTCCAGCCGGCAATGTTCGACGCTCGCGGCGAGGTCGTGCGGGAGGGACAGCTGGGCGTGCGACCCGCGTCCGATGAGGTAGGAGCCCGGCGGCCACGCGACGGTGACCCCTGCGTGCGGGCCGGCGGAGACGGAAACTCGCACAATCATCCCGCCGGGATGCGGGTCGTTCGGAAGACGTGAGACGGGAGACTCGGCCATCACTCCGGTTTCCAGTTCGCCAGTCGTTCGACTTCGTCGTTCGTCAGGCTTCGATCGTACAGCCGCACCTCATCGATCACACCCTGGTAGTTGCTGCCGATGAGGAACTCCGCCTCGACGGGCGCCCGCGTGACGGGATCGGCGATCCGCCCCTCCTTGCCGAGTGCCTCGACCACGGGCTTTGCCTTTTCGATCGGCAGATCGCGGGCCGGCCGACCATCGAGGAACAATGTGACGGACCGCCCGTCGAATCGCCACGTCAGATGATGCCACGCATCCCCGGAGAGCTTTGTGTACGAACCGACCGGAACCGGGGCCGCCGTGCCGATGTTCAACCGCATGTTGCCGCCCCATCCCTGGTCCGTCTGCCACAACTGCCAGTCGCTCGCTTTCGGCGTCCACTGCCCGAGGATGCGGCAGTTCTTGCTCTCTGCATTTCCCTCCCACTTCGCCCAGCAGCACATGGTGAAGGGGCCCGGCTGCAGGAACTTCGATCCGTTGGCGCAGTGGATCGCGGAATACTTTCCGCGGAACCGGGCTCCCTTGCCGATCGCGCCGTCGACCGCTTCGATCCCCTTGTCCACCTTTCCGTGGATTGGGTCGGCCGCCAGGTCCCGGCCGAGTTGTGCGGGATCGTCGAAGTTCCAATAGCCGACGGGTTGCGGCAAGCCCGCAGGGCCAGGAAGGGGCGGGGCCCGGAATGAATGTTCGATCTGACAGCCGGGAAGCGCGGACCTCAGTTTGGCGGCTCCATCGTTCGAGATGGCAGTCTCGTTGAGCTTGAGCACCTTCAACGACTTCGCCCGCGACAGGTCGTCGACGACGGCGTCCGTCACGAAGGTCCGCGCCAGCGAAAGGACCTCGAGCGGCGGGTTTCCGGAGAGGAACTCCTTGAGCCCCGCATCGTTGATGGCCGTCTCATCAAACCAGCAGTTCTTCGCGCGGCATCCCTTCAGGGCCTTGAGACCGGTCCCTGTGAGTTTCGTACGCGAGAGGTTCAGTTGCCCGACGGAGACGGCGCGCAGCATGGGGGCGCTCGCATCGCCGATCGGCGCGCCACTCAGGTAAAGCTCGGCGATCTCGTTCCCCGCCAGTTGCGCGGCTGCGGAATCGTTCAGCTGAGTTCCCGACAGGTTCAGGTACGTCAGCCGCTTCACTCCGCGGAAGGGCGCGAGACACGCGCCGGTCACCGGCAGACCTTCGAGATTCAGGCTCGTCAGTTCGCTGAACTTTGAGAAATCCGGCAGCCCCTTTTCGGTCGTCTTCTTCAGATTGATCAGCCACAATCCCTGGAGTCGCGCGAGGGGTGCGAATCGGGCGAAATCGGCATCGGTGACGTCGTCGCGATGGGCCAGCGTGATGCGGCGGACGACATACGGGTCTTCCGGCAGATCGTCGAGCTTTCCGATGTCGACCGGGACGATGCCGTCCAGGAGCACCTGAACCTGTCCGCCATGTTCGAGCACCCAGCGGGCGGCCGCGGACTCCTCAGGCGACTGTTTGACGGCGGGAGCGGACGCGTTGCCGAAAGGGGCAGGCTCCGGGGAGGCATCGATGAGCTTGGGAATGCCCCCCAGCGGGGCCAGGATGCGCCGGCCATCGGGGCTGAAAGCGACCGAGCTGCATTCGTAGCCGCGCGTCGGGACCGTCATGAGAATCTGGCCTGTTTCGGCGTCGAACATCTGCAGCGTGTGCCCTTTGCCCGTGGTGGCGATCCGCGGAAGCGTCGGATGGAAGGCGATTCCCGCGTGCGACCAGGTGTGCGAGGGGATGGACAACGTCCGCTTGCCAGTGGCGACGTCCCAGACCTTGAGATCGCCGACCCAGCCGTCGTTCGCCCAGGCATAGCTGGTCGAAGCGAGCCGCGTGCCGTCGCCGCTGAAGGAGACGTCCGCCAGGGCCCCGTAATGGCCGCCCAGCTTGTGCAGCGTTTCTCGTTTTTCCAGATCCCAGAGATGGACGGTGCGACCTTGGTCCCCCGCGGCCAGCAGGCGTCCTGAAGGATCGATCGTGATGCTCGTGACCCGGTCCGCATGCTTGAGGGCGAAGAGCTCTTCCCCCGTGAGCGACCAGACGCGGACGAATCCATCCTGACCGGCGGTCGCGAACCGCTTGCCATCCGGCGCAAAGGCGATCGCAAGGATAGGCCCCTTGTGGCCCGCACACTCGGCGACCTGCTTCTGCGCTTCGCGATCCCACAGCACGGCGATGCCATTCGCACTCCATGGCGGCGCGCCCGCTTCCATCTTCGTGAGGGCGATATACCGTGCTTCGGGGCTCAGGTCGAACGGTATTCCCAGGGAATCGGGGATCGTCACGGTGTCGACGAGCCGTCCCGAGACGGCGTCATGCAGGAAGACTTTCCCGTCGTACTTCGGAGGCGGTGCCGGCGGCGGCTTGTCGCCGGGAGCCAAAGTAACAGGGGGAGACGGTCGCACGGCGGCGCCGGCGGCGGCCGCGATCCGTCCGTCGCGTGAGAACCGGATCTTCCGGAGGGAGACGTTGGCCGAATTGCCCAAAGTGACGGTCCGCAATCGGAGCTCGGGGAACGAGCCCGATTCCGTCGCGGGTCGTTGCATGGCCGCGGCTCGCCAGACCTTCAACTGTTGGTCCTGGCCGACGGACGCGACACGTCCGTCGGGGAGCGCAATGGGCCGCGCCGCGTCGCGATGCCCCGTCAGCGTCGCGCGCTTCGATCCGTCTCCGGCGTCGATGATCGCCACGTTGCGGGAGTTGGAGAACTGTTCGAGCCCGACGGCG
The DNA here is from genome assembly GCA_020850695.1 of Planctomycetaceae bacterium. Taxonomy (GTDB): domain Bacteria; phylum Planctomycetota; class Planctomycetia; order Planctomycetales; family Planctomycetaceae; genus JADZEF01. The sequence goes on from JADZEF010000035.1 coordinate 7,608, forward strand.
AGCGATTCCGTTCTGGGAATCCACACGACACGGGTCGGCGCGACGGGGAGCGCCACGCGGGTCGGCGCGCCCTCTTTCGAGAGATCGAACGTGGAGAGCGTCCCGACAGGAACCAGTTCCGGCCTCAGGATGTCAGGGGACGACGCCCCCTCCGGCGTCACCGCGATCGGTGATTCACCCTGCCAGCTCACGGCGACGACACGCTTTCCCGACGGGTCGAAGATCGCATCGGTCAGGCCCGCAATCTTCTCGAGCGCCGTCGGCTTCGCCTCCGACTCGGGATCGCCCAGCCAGATCTCTCCCTCACTCGTGGCGACCGCGAACTGCCGGCCATCCGGCGCGAATCGGACGGCGATCACCGGACCGATTTCCTTCCAGCGCCGCAATTCCTTTCCTGTCTCCGAGTCGGCGAGAATCACCGAGCTGTCGTTGCAGGCCGCAAGAACCTGACCGCTCTTCGGATGGACGGCGATCTGAACGATCGACGCTCCCGAGGCAGCGATTTCGCAGAGCCGCTTGCCCGTCTCGACATCCCACACCTCGCTTCGCCCCGCCTCGTTGGCCGTCTGCCGCTGCTGCATGAACTGTTGCACGATCGATGGCCGCGGCGGCGAGGCATCGGCCCCGCACCCGCACGAGGCCGGCATCCACGCTCCGCAGCCGCCGCGCGTCACCACCCGGCGGCTGTCCGGCGTGAAGGCGACGTCGGTCACCGTCCCCGTCGGCGTCACGATCTCTCGGGCGAGCCGCCCGGTGACGGCGTCATAGACGCGAATGAGCCCCTGGCAATCGCAATAGTTGCCGCCGTCACCCGCGGTGGCGATGAACCGTCCGTCGGCACTGGCCGCCGCGCACACGAGACGTCCGTTCGCCCAGCGCGTCGAATCGTGCGGCTGGTCGATGGCGGCGTCCCACACCAGGGCGGAGCCGTCTTCACACGCGGCCGCAATCGCGCGGCCATCCCCGCTGAAAGCGATGCCGAGCACCGCACCCGGCTCTTCCCACTGGACATGGCCGCCGATCGTTTCAGACCGCGTCTTCTTCTCTTCGATGTACTCGGTGACGGGCTCGCAGACGCGGACCGCCTTCCCCTCGCGCATGATCGCTTTGTTGACCATCTTGGTCACCGGGACCTTCACGACATACTCCCGCGTGATGTAATGCTGCTCGGTCTTCTGAGCGCGGCCCGGACGTCCGGCCAGCGGAAGAAGTTCGATCCCCGTTTCGGCGTCCCACACGCGGACCTCGCCGGGACGCGACAGACTGCCGTGCCACGCCCCGCCCGAGGTCACGAATCGCCGCCCGTCGGGGCTCCACGTCACTCCGTGCATCAGGCCGGAGAGGCTGGCGACCCGCAGCCGCTGCGTTCCGTCCTTAACAGTCCAGACGACAGCCTCTCCCGGCTTGTCGGGGCGGCAGGGGTCAAAGCCCGCTCCCGCAATCTCTTCGCCGGTCGGCCGGAACGCCAGGTCGACAATCTCTCCGTCAAAGGACTGCAGCGTGCGGGGTTCGCCCTTGCCGTCCACGGACCAGAGCTTGACGGCGCGGTCGGCCCCGGAGCTAACGAGGTGCGTGCCGTCCGGGCTGAATGCGACGCTGAGCGTGTCTCCGACATGCGCCTTCCATTGGGCCGTCTGCTCGCCGGTGTCGGTCCGCCAGAGGACGATCGTCCCTTCCTCGGCAGCGGGACGTTGGGGTACGGGATCTTCATCGAGGAGGTGGACGAAGTGGGCTGAACCTTGCTGATCGCCACCCCGCTGCTCAGTTGCAGCCGCGGCGGGGGGTGTCGGCCGGACCGGCGCCGGGGCCGCCGGAGCGGGTGTCACGGGTGCAGGGGGTGCGGGCGCAGGAGCCGGGAGTGCCCGTGCCGGTGCTCCCCCCTGGGAAGGATTGTCACTGGCATAGGGACTGCGGCTGCCGCAGGCGGCGGCGATGTACCGGCCATCGCGCGAGACGGCGAGGCACCGCACAACGCCCGGCGCTTTCGCTTCGAATCGTGGCCGCCCGCTGGCGAGTTCCCACAGATGAACCTGTCGATCCTCGCCGCCGGCCGCGACCCATTTCAAATCCGGATCGACCGCCAATCCCAGGACGTCGCCCGGCCCGGAGGTCAATGTGAGGAGTTCCTTCCCGCTTCGGATGTCGCACAGCTTGACCGTGCCCCGCGCCTTCGCAGCCAAGACGGGCTCGCCGTTCGGACCGGGCATGCTGACGAATCCGCGCGACTCGGTCCAATAGGCACTGCGACCGCCGACGGCGACATAGCGACCATCTCTCCCAACGGCGACGCGCGTCGCCGAGGGTTGCACGGGGAGTCGAACCACTTCAGGATGCACTTCCGCACTCCAGATTTTCAGCACGCCATCCGCACCGCCGCTGACGAACTGCCTGCCGTCGGGACGGAACGCCACCGCGGTGACCGCCGCCGTATGGCCGAGATGCGCAACGTGCCCGCCGTACTCATAGGCCGGGTCGTGGAGCATGACCGTTCCAGGTCGAGACCGAAGCAGCGCGTCCCCACCCGCGGCGGCGACCGGAAGAGTGCCAAAGCCGCTCCCCTCCGCCGGCACCGCAAGGTCGAGGATGGAAGCAGGCTCGCCGCGGAGATCGGCGCTCTCGGCTCCGATGTGGAACGGCCAACGGTGCAGCACACCTTCATTCCCGGCGACTCGCCGTCGCCCCTGCTCCAGCAAGCGGACGTCCATCGAGGGGGCCGCGATGAGCTGACCATTGAACTGCGGGTTGATCGCGAGGGCGGCATGCGCGCCGAAGAACTGCTGCTCCGGCATCAACGGCCCGGTCAACGTCGGGGGAGCGGGCGGCGACTGATCCGAAGGATTCGGCGCAGAAGGCTGGGGCTCCGCCGACTTGGGAAGCTCTGCAACGGCCGGGGCATCGTCGGTTGCCGGGGCCGCCGGCACCGGCATGACCGCCGGAAAGACGCTCGGCCGCGGTCCCGGCATGACAGCCGCTGCGGCGTTCGGATCGAGGTTCCAGACGAGGACCGAACCGGCGGTCGTTGCGGCGACGCGGTGACCGTCGGGAGTGAACGCGAGGCGTCGGACTTCGCCGCCGGGCGACGCCAGCTCACGTTCCGTTTCGAGCGTTTTCGCATTCCACAGGCGGACTGTCGACGGCGCATAAGGCCCCGTCGGACCTTGCGGGCCGCCGCCCGGCTGTTGGACCGCCGGAGACGAGGAGCCGGCACCGCCGCTGGCGATCAGCCGGCCGTCGGGGCTGAACGCGATGCTGGCGATCGGAGCGGTGTGCTCGCGGTAGGTGGCGACTTCCGCGAGCGTCTCCGCGTTGCGCAGGCTCACGACGTAGTGGGGCCCGACACGGGGACGCGCCGGCGTTGCGGCAACCACAGCGGCAGGAGCAGCGCCGCCCGGCGGGGCCGGAGCGGCCGGAGCAGCCGCGACAGGAGCGGCCATCATCATCATCGGTTGCGGTTGCTCGCCGGCGACGCCCGTCGCGACGGCCAGCACGGTTCCCTCGGGGTGATAGGCGAGCGACGTGACCGTCTGATTGGAACGGAATTGACGGATCGGCTCGCCCGTCGCCATGTCCCACACGCAGAGGGAGCCATCCAGCGAGGCCGAGGCGAACTGCCGGCCGTTCGGATGAATGGCCAGTGCGGTGATCTCGCCGGAGTGGCCGTTGATGGTCTTCCATCCTCCCGTGACCAGTCGGCGGAGATAGCGGTATTCCCAGTCACGGAAGTCCCACCGGGCCTGTTCCAGCCAGCGGTCGGCCAGCACGACGTCGCGGTCGTGATACGCCATGCGGGTGCGATCGAGCAGGCGGCCGTACTGATGCATCTCCGAGAGACGATCGCCGTCGGCTTGTGACGAATCCGGAATCGTCGCTTCCACGGACTTTGCAGGGGTCTCGATCGAGACCGCGTCCGCATCGCTCTTTGACGAGGGGGCTTCGACGGTCAGCACATGGACGCCGTAGGCGGCTCCACTGCCGAGCAACAACGCGGCCAGCAGCGCCGCCGCGGTCGTCCACCCGAACAGGGCCGGCCGTTTCCGCGCCCAATACCGTGCCAGCTCGAGCGGTGAATAGCGGCGTGCGGAAACCAGTTCGTCGTTGAGCCAGCGGCGAAGGTCCTCGGCCAGCGCCTCGCATCCGACATAGCGGTCCGCCGGATCCTGCGCCATCGCCTTAAGGCAGATCGCTTCGAGGTCGCGCGGCAACCCCGGACGAATCCGACGCGGTGGTGTCGGGGCTTCGCCGGACGCAACGCGCGCGACCGTCTCCGCATTCGAGTCAAACGGTGGCTTGCCCGTCATCAATTCATAGAGCACCGCCCCGAGACTGTACTGGTCGCTCGCCGGTCCGACGCGGCTCGATTCGCCGCGCGCCTGCTCGGGCGACATGTAGGCGGGAGTTCCCGCGATGGAAGTCCCTCGTCCAGACGCGGGTGAGACTTCGGTGTCGGGCATCGGTCCCGATAGGCCGATCGCCTGCGCAAGTCCGAAGTCCATCAACTGCGCCCGACCGGATGCCCCGATCATGACGTTCGACGGTTTGACGTCGCGATGCACGACGCCTTCGCGATGCGCATAGGCAAGTCCCTCGGCCAGGTCGCGCACCCATGTCGCTGCCGCCCGGAGCTCGACCGGCTTTGCCTGGCAATACTCGGCGAGGGTCTCTCCCTCGACAAACTCGGTCGCAATGAAGAGGTCGTCCCCATCCGCACCCGCTTCATACACCGCGACCAGATTCGGATGACGCAGCGGGGCCGCCGCCCGGGCTTCCAGAATCAAACGTTCGGCCCCGGACGTCCCCAAGCGGGGAACCTTGAGGGCGACTTCGCGGTCGAGCACCGGGTCGTGCGCACGGTAGACGGTTCCAAACCCACCCTGGCCCAGAGCCGCCAGGATGCGGAAACGTCCCATCTGGCGCCGTGGCGATCCGTCCGATGCGGCCTGAGGAGGCGACACTCCCTCACTTGGAAGAGTGCCGGATGGCGGGGTGGCGTTTCCTGTTACCGCCGGAACCGTGAACGGCGCGTGGCACGCAGGACACTCAATCGTGCGGCCCACCAGCCGCTCCTTGACCTGCAAACCACTCCCGCACGCTGGGCACTGCACGCTGACTGGCATTGCTTCGCTCCCGCCACTTCAGGAATGTCAACGGTCCCTTTAAGAAGGACGCTCCCTAAGGTACATATCCAAGCGGGCTGCGCCCCGACAAAAAACCGGGAGGTTTCCGACGGATTGTCCCTCCATGGCGGTTCCTGCTCCGCAGGTCCGTTCAATGAGCATCGCCGAGCTGCGTCCAACGCTCGCGAATCGCCTTCAGGCTTCGTTGGATGGACCGTTCCGAACACTCCAGCCGCGCAGCAATCTCAGCGGACGAATGTCCCTGCAGCCGCAACAGCGCGATCTGTCGGGATGACTCGTCCAGCGCCAGCAACATTTCCTCGCAGAAGAAATCGAAATCGGGCGGCGAAATCTCGGTCAGCAGGTGATCGAGTCGGAATTCCTCGTCTTGCCGTGAGCTGCCGGTAGGGGCGATTTGTGATTCCGTGAAAGTGGGATGATCGCTGCGTTTTCGGGCATTGGCGTGCCGGGTCATCCGCCGCGCCTTGCGGACGGTGATAACCGCCAGGAACCGCCAGAGGTCGTCGCGGTCGCGGAATTCCGGTGGCGACGAGTCATCCATCGCATTCCAGAAACTGAGCATCGCGCATTGAACCACGTCGTCCGCGTCCTGAGAGCCGTCCCGGCGCGCGCCCAGGGCCTTGCGAGCGAGCCCCGCCATTCGGGGAAAGAATCGTCGCCAGATTTCTCCCAGGATTGCCGGATTGGATCCTTTCAGACCGGAGAACAGGGCCGTGACGGAACCTTCCGAGGGACGTTTTTCACCTGAAGAAGGTGACGGGAGATCATCGGTCATGGGGTCCTGGCTGCTCCTTAATCGGGTGTTTGTCCGCCGTTTCACCGTTTTCAGAGAATTCCTGTCGCCTGCGCGTTGGATTGGGGCATCTCCCATTAGACCCCCCGAAAACAGTGCTTTCGAGGGAATTCCCATGGTGACGCTCAACGACAAGGACCTCCGATGAAGACGTTTTCCCGCCACTTGCGTACGGGACTGATCCTGTGGAGCGCGGCTCTCTTCGGATCGATGGGGGATGCAGCCGAGACGCGCGAGGTTTCCCTGGAGGCGGATGTGTTCTTTCCCAAGCGCCGGTGCGTTGTCGAATTCGAGGACGGAGTTCCGCATGGCGTTTGCCGCGCCTACGACGACCAGAACCGCCTGATCCTGACCGAGGAATACGTCAAAGGTCGCGTCGAGGGAAAACGGGGCTGCTATTACCCCAGCGGAAAGAAATTCAGCGAGATGACCTTCGTCAACGGCCTCGGCGAGGGAGAGACGACGACCTGGTACGAGGATGGCACCGTGGCCTCGACCGATCATATGCATCGCGGACTCCCTCATGGATTGCAGACGCTCTACTACCGCAATGGGAAGAAATCCGTCGAAACGCCTCACGTCAACGCGGTCACGCACGGAACCTGCCGCCACTACCTCCCCGACGGTCGCCTCTTCGGCCTGAGCACCTTCGCAAAGGGGGTCGAGGTCAGGAAGCAGGTGATGATCGAACCCACCGCACAGGAATACCGGGAGATCCTCGCGGCAGGCAAGTTCTCCGGGTTTCTGAAGGACCACTGGCCATCCACGAAAGCCGGAACCACACAGAAGGCGGCCGCGCAGACTGCCAGTCCGATTCGTCGGGGAGATCAGGTCGAGGTCAAGTGGAAGGATACCTGGTATCCCGCCACCGTGCTTCGCATCGAAAAGCGGGGTTACTTCATCCACTATCAAGGATATGAAGACAGCTGGGACGAATACGTGTGGAAGGACCGGATTCGGGCGGTTGCGAAGTGAGCCGTGGTCGCTGCAATAAGGCCTCGGGATTCAGGCCCGCACCGACAGGGTTCGACACGAGTCAACAGGCCGTCGGGGGGATCAGGTCGGTGACTGCTCAACATCCGGCTTGATCCCCACGGACGCCCTCTTGCGAATCGGTTGACGGTCACTATGCGGCCAAGTGGGAACTCCACGATGATCCACGCCGTCGCGTTCCCCTCGCGCGTGATGCGGAACGTGCTGGGCTTCGACATGTTCGTCGTCACGGGCTGGGACGGAGCGTCGACGGCGGAGGCCGTCGCCGTCGGAGCGACGCCCCTCTTGCACACTCCTCGCGACGCCGATTACCCCTTCAGCACCCCTTGTAGCATGTCGAACAGCCTGTCGACTTCGGCAATGGTTTCGTCGTCGAGCTGAAAGCCGACAGGCCCTCGCACCCTGGTGCTCTGGAAGATTCCTCGCTTCACCAGCAGATACTTCTCGACCGCGAGAAATCCATCAAGGCTCGTCTGAATGGCGATCAGCGACGAGACCGGCAGCGAAATCTCATACGCCCGCTTCTCGTCCCCCGCTTCGAGCGCGTTCCACAGGGCGACCAGGGCATCGATGATCTCGGCGCCCGGCATCGTCCCGACGATCCCGCGGCGGTGGCTGTCGACGAGGGCGATGCCCCCCGTCCCTTCGAAGATGCGGGCGGCGCCCCCCGTCGCGTCGCGGAGCGCCGAGAGCCGCGGGCCAATCGGGGCCGCCTCGGGCTTGAAGTAGACCCGCTCACAGCCGAACTCGTGCATCACGCGGGCCTGCAGTTGGATCGACATCGGCCGGCCGACATACCCGCTCGCATCCTGTACCACGACCGGCAGCGTCGTCGCGTTGAGGATCCGCTCGTAGTATCTAATCAACTCGTCCTCGCCGAGCCCGATCGACACCGGCGGAATGGCCATCAACCCGTCGGCCCCCGCCGCTTCCGCCTGCTTCGTCAGTCGTATGGCCGTGTGGGTGCTCTCGGCTCCAACGCTGACCACCACGGAACCCCGCCCCCCCACACTCTTGCAGACGTGGGCCGCCAGGGCCTCGCGCTCGTCGGTCGAGAGCCGCAGGATCTCCGACACCATCGCCATCACGACGCCGTCGGCCCCGTGCCCGAAGATGTAATCGAACTCCCGATCGAGTGTGTCGAAGTCGATTGACTCGTCGTCGTGGTAGGGAGTCTGAAAGACGGAGAGGACGCCGCGAAGCGGGCGGGGCATGGGAGGGTCTCGGGATACGGTGAGCGCCGCACCCAGGGTGCAGCTTGGGGCACCCTGGGTGCCGAATCAAACGAGGTTCGATTTATTGTGACGACGAAGGACGACGGTGCGGAACAGATTTGCCGGTGCGAATGCGCAGCCAAAGCAAACGTAGAGACCACATTGCTTCGGCACCCAGGGTGCTCAGAGCCGCACCCTGGGTGCTGCGCCGGGCGGCCACGATTCTCCGCAGCGGTCGGCAACGTGGCAAGCGGGTCCGGGAATCGGGTATCTTCTCTGTTTCGACGCCGAACCCTGCGGGGACTGTGGTGTCGACACGCCATCCGCCAGACTGTCGCTTCGGAGTCCGCCCCGTGATTCACCTGAACGTCATCCTCACGGTCAAGAACGAGGCCGACATCCCCGAGGTCAAATCGCTCCTCGGCGAGCAGGGACGCCTGTCACGGGCCGAGCCGGGCTGCGTCCGGTTCGAAGCCTACCACTCGAAGACCGACCCGAAGGTCTTCATTCTGAACGAGGTCTGGGAGAGCCAACCCCACCTCGACGAGCACCGCAAGGCGCACGCCTACACGACGGTCTACCAGCCGAAGGTATTGCCCAAGGTCGACCGCGTCCCCCATCCCGTTGACGTCATCCAGTAGCGATCACCATCGTCTTCATGTCGTGGCGACGGTCGCTCCACCCCGCAACGGTCGTCGCTTGCGGGTTCGCAATGCATTTCGCTTTCCACTTCCACTTCGCCAACTTCCATCTGACACCCCCGGTTCCATGCCTCTCAACAAGATCAGTTCACGTATCACTCAGCCCCGCTCGCAAGGCGCCTCGCAGGCCATGCTCTACGGCACCGGCATGACCGAGGCCGACATGAACAAGGCCCAGGTCGGCATCTGCTCGGTCTGGTATGAAGGCAACACCTGCAACATGCACCTCAATGGCCTTGCCGATGAGGTCAAGAAAGGGGTGACGGCGGCCGATCTCGTCGGGATGCGGTTCAACACGATTGGGGTGAGCGACGGCATCTCGATGGGCACCGAAGGGATGTGCTACTCGCTCCAGTCGCGGGACCTGATCGCCGACTCGATCGAGACCGTCATGGGGGCCCAGTGGTACGACGCCCTCGTCGCCATTCCCGGCTGCGACAAGAACATGCCGGGCTGCCTCATCGCGATGGGGCGGCTCAACCGGCCCGCCATCATGGTGTATGGCGGAACGATCAAGGCGGGCTGCACCCCGCGGCATCCGAAGCTCGATATCGTCTCGGCCTTCCAGGCCTACGGCGAATACATCGCGGGGAAGATGAGCGACGAGGAACGGCAGGAAGTCATCCGCTGTTCGATCCCAGGGGCCGGGGCGTGCGGGGGGATGTACACGGCCAACACGATGGCCTCGGCGATCGAAGCGCTGGGCATGAGCCTGCCGTACAGTTCGTCCATCCCCGCCGAAGACCCTCTCAAGTTGGGAGAATGCGTGAAGGCCGGGTCGGCGATCCGTCACCTGCTCGAGAAGGACATCAAGCCGCGCGACATCATGACGCGGGCCGCCTTCGAGAATGCGATGGTCCTCGTCATGGCCCTGGGCGGGTCGACGAATGCGGTGCTGCACCTGATCGCGATGGCTCGTGCGGTGAACGTTGAGCTGACGATCGATGACTTCCAGAAGGTCAGCGACCGCATCCCTTACATCGCCGACCTGAAGCCCAGCGGCAAGTACGTGATGGCCGACCTGCACGACAATGGCGGCACGCCGGCCGTGATGAAGTACCTGCTCGACAAGGGGCTCCTCGACGGCTCGTGCCTCACGGTCACTGGCAAGACGATGGCCGAGAACCTCAAGGACAACAAGGGGCTGCCGGAAGGGCAGCGGATCATCCATCCGATCGAGACGCCGCTGAAGTCGTCCGGGCACATTCGCATCATGCGGGGGAACTTCTGCCCCGAGGGGGCCGTCGCGAAGATCACCGGGAAGGAAGGGCTGCGGTTCAGCGGTCCCGCCCGCGTCTACGACGGCGAAGAGGCCATGCTGAAGGGACTCGAACAGAAGCAGATCCAGAAGGGGGACGTGATCATCATCCGCTACGAGGGTCCGAAGGGGGGCCCCGGCATGCCCGAGATGCTCACACCGACGTCGGCCATCATGGGGGCGGGGCTCGGCTCGGACGTGGCCCTTATCACCGACGGCCGATTCAGCGGCGGCTCGCACGGCTTCATCGTCGGCCACATCACGCCCGAGGCCCAGGCGGGCGGACCGATCGCCCTGGTGAAGGACGGGGACAAGATCACGCTCGACGCCGAGGCCAACCGCATCGACGTCGACCTATCCGACGCCGAGCTGGCGAAGCGGAAGGCCGCGTGGAAAGCCCCCGCGTACAAGCACACCCGCGGCACGCTCTACAAGTACATCAAGAACGTGAAGAGCGCCAGCGAAGGATGCGTGACGGACGAGTGAGGGCTACCAGACTTCGGTCGCTTGGATTTTCGGATGTAACTACGTCGAATCGAGGCGACGGCATCCGTGGAATGCATGCCCCGGAGGGGCACCCGGCCTTCGAAGGCCGGGCGACGACACGGCAAAACGCGAAGCGAGTCCGCCATCGCCTGTTGATAGTGGAAATCTGTAGGCGTCGTTGCGTCGCGGGACTATAGTCACCCTGAAACTGCTGGTGCCTCGCGTCACGTCGCTCGGTCGTGTGCGGCACTGCGCTCGCGGACGGGGTGACGCCATGAAGGACACGCTGGGGTGGCTGGCATTCGGGCTCGGGCTCGCTTTCGCCGTCGGCCAATACCTGGGAATGGCGCTGGAAGCGTGGTTCCCTCATGTGCCGTCGAACGGGTTCGTCTCGTTCTTCGGTTTCGGACTTCCGATGGTCGTGCTGGGGGCGCTCGCGGCCGGTCTCTGGAGCCGCCGCCGCGACCTGCGGATCTATCTCGGATGGACGTCGGTCGTCATCGCGCTCCTCTGGGGAATCAGCCTCCTGTTCCTGGTCGCCTCACGCGCCGGATTGCTGCCGCCGCTTTCGCATCCGCACCAGGCGGAAGAGTGGTACGCCCTCTTCCTCGGGTTTCTCATCTCAATGCTGGTGTGCGGGACGAGCGGCGTCATGCTGCTGGCGGAGCCTTCTGCAATCAACGGTGCAGCGCCGCACGATTCGGCAATCGACGACGTCATGCGCGAGGTGAAGGCTCGACGGATGCACGCCGAGTAGGTCGTTTCAACGCGTCTCACCGCACGCATGCAACTCACTCCTCGGCGCGTACCGGCTTCGTCAGGCGCCCATCGTCGGGGGGACATCCCGGCCCGATCGCCTGAGGGAACCCACATCGCTTGAGCTCCTGATTCGCAAGCACCCTTCAAGGTTGATGGGGCGTCGATCCTCGCCGCGCGGAACCTCGCGCATTCCGCGACGCTCCATCGTCTCCTGAAGCACCGAGTAAACAGTCTCGGTGCTGAGCCAGGCGACGCACCCGTATCGGGCCAGCACGTCGGCGTCTGTGGTGTGACCATCCCACAGACGGACCAGATGGCGAGCGGCCATCGCGACGGCAGCTCCCGCTTCGCCCTCGCCGGCCGTGCCCGACAGGAACCGCAGAAACGACTCCAGGTCGAGCATGCCGGCCCCCGCCGGGAGGCCTTCGGCGAGCAGTGCCATGAGGCACGCCAGCCCGCCGGCGGTCCGCCAGACGCCCCGCGTCAGCCGGCCACGCTGACTGTACAGCCGGCGGAGGCTCGCGTCCGGCATCCGGTTGAAGACTGCCGAAAGGTCGTCGCGAACCTGATCGTTCTCCCGTCCCACCGCTCTCATTTCGTTCTCCTTTTCTTTCGATTGAGACTTTGGTTTCAAGCGGAGAACGCGACGAAGCTCCCGTGCGGTGGTGCGAATGCGCGGCAATCAGCGCCGATTCTCAAAGACCGACCGTAACTGTCGCATTGGATCGCACTTGAGGCGGCAAAAGACTTCTGGCCCTGATCGCCAAGACCATGGAAAGGGCGCTGCCATGTCGGGTTTCGCTCCTCGCCCCTTGCGGATCGTGGGTCGGGCATGAAGAATCCACTCCACGCGGGTTCGGTTGAACCTTTTGTCATTTCTGACGTTTCATCGATCGCGGAATGACGTTCGCAGATTTCCGGCGGGAAGCACTTCATGGCCACGGGCCGCGAATGGATTGTCGATGCTCACGGTTGCTCTGCCGCATTGCTGGCCGATGCGGAAGCGATCCGCGCCGCCTGCGAGGACGTGATCACGACGCTTGGCCTGCACGTCGTCGGCGCCCCGCAATGGCATCGGTTCCCCGCACCGGGGGGCGTCACGGGGATGTACCTGCTGAGCGAATCGCACCTGGCCTGCCACACCTGGCCCGAGAGCGGGTTCGCGACGTTCAACCTGTTCTGCTGCCGTCCGCGCCCGGCTTATCGATGGCGTGAAGCCCTGCGCGAGTTTCTCGGGGCGGACGATGTGCGGGTGCGGTGCGTCGGCCGCGGGATCGAAGTCGTCGACGCGGGAGAACGATGGCTTGAGGAAGCCGGCACCGGCGGAGGCCACGCATGAGAGGCGTCCAGGCGGCGTGTCCCGCGTGCGGGGGACCGGTGCGGTTCCAGATCAGCTCGGCGATGGTCACGGTGTGCGGGTACTGCCGGACGATCGTCGCGCGGACCGATCAGAAGCTCGAGGATCTCGGAAAGGTCGCGGCCCTTGTCGAGACATCCTCGCCTCTGGAACTGGGCCAGAAGGGGACCTACCAGGGGAAATCGTTCCTGATCGTCGGACACGTGCAATACCAGCACGCCGCCGGGGGCGTTTGGGACGAGTGGTATGCGTCGTTCGCGACCGAGCGCTGGGGCTGGCTCGCCGAGGCGATGGGACGGTTCTACATCACGTTCGAGAAGGACCTCCCGGAGACGGTGGCCCTGCCGGCGAAGGAGACACTCTCTCCGGGCGAGCGGGTGCGGGTCGCTGACCAGGAATTGACGGTAGCCGAAGTCGGGACCGCCACGGCCGCGGGGGCCGAAGGGGAAATGCCCTTCGTGCTGCATCCCGGCGAGTCACACGACTATGCCGACCTGTATGGAAGCGAGAAGCGGTTCGTCACGCTCGACTACGGGACGCCGCGGCCGACAGTGTTTGTCGGCAAGGAAGTGACGCTGGCCGACATCGGGCTCGCCGGTGTCGCGGTCGCCGAGAAGGATCC
>JADZEF010000036.1 GCA_020850695.1 Planctomycetaceae bacterium
TGGATGGAGACTGCGACCAACATCTACTGGGCCGGGGCCATTCTGCTCAATCCGCTCAACCTCGGACGGATGCTGGCCTCGAAGCTCGCCATCGAACCGCTGACAGGGCACGTGCAGGCGAATGTTCTGAGCCTGTTCTACGTCTTCTTCGTGCGTCAGGTGGGATTCTATGCCATCGAGCTCAATAGCGGACGGCTGCGGGGGGGCGTGGAGAAATATCGCACCTCCATGGCCCGCTTCGACCGCCCGTTGACAGTTCCGGGGGAAGCTCCCGCAACGGTGGGCACACCGCACGCCGAAGCCGTTGCAGCCGGGCCGACCGACATTCCGTCGGAACCTTTTTCGGTGACGCTGACCGTCGTCGGCCAGGCGAAAGCGGGAAAATCGAGCCTCGTCAATGCCCTGCTCGGAGAGCGGCGTGCCCGGTCGGACGTGCTCCCCGCCACTCAGAACGCGACGGTGTATCGCCTGGCGCTCGAAGGAGCGGCCGATCGATTAGTCCTCGTCGACACTGCAGGCTACGGCACGGACGCCACGGGGGACCGCTCCTGGGCCGACAGCGAGGCCGCCGTCCAACGGGCCGACCTCGTGCTGCTGGTCCTGAAGGCGACCAGCCCCGCCCGCTCGGCCGACCTGCACTTCATGAACACGATGCAGGCGTGGTACGCGGCACGTCCGCGGCTGAAACCTCCGAAGGTCATCGCGGTTCTCACGCACATTGACGGATTGAGCCCCGCCGTGGAGTGGTCGCCCCCCTACCATTGGGAATCGCCGACGTCCGCCAAGGAAGAGCACATTCGCGATGCGGTGAATTATGTCCTCGAAATTTTCGGCGATGCGGTGACTGCCGTCGTGCCGGTCTGCAGCGATGTCTCCCGCAGTCGGACCTACGGAATCGAAGAGTCGCTCGTCCCGGCGATCTGGCAGCTGCTGGGAGAAGCCCGAGGCACGTCGTTTGTGCGGACGTTGCGCTCGGAACTCGATTCCGGCCGACTGAAAAATGTCCTCAATCAGGTGCGCGCCGCTGCCGCGGGGCTGATCGGCGCGACGCTTCGCGGCAAGTCGGCTTCCTGATCGAGGCACGGTCAGAATGCGTCACTCCTTGACGTCGTAGACGGTCAGCCGGCCCATGTTCCGCAGGTACAGGCGGCCGTTGGCGACGACCGGATGCGACCATGCCGGTCGGCCCAGGTTGTCGATCTTGAACCGTCCCGACTCCTTGTACGATTCGGGGGTGGCTTCCACCAACGCGACCTCATAGCCCTCGCCCAGGCAGTACAGCATCCCGTCCGCGTAGACCAGCGAGCCCTTTCCGACGCTCCGGTTCTTCCAGACGACGTCGCCCGTGAGGAAATCGAGGCACATCAGCCCCTCGCCGAAGCCGTAGACATGATCTCCGACGCGAACCAGTCCACCGTGGTGGTTGGCCAGTTTCTTGGTGAAGTAGACTTCGTCCGCCTTCTGCGATTCGGACGTAATCGACGAAACCTTCACGAGGCCAGAACCGGTCCCATAGGCGCTTGACGCCAGGACATGGTCTCCGAAGATCAGCGGGGTGGCGATATTCGCGGTTCCGTTGTTCGCGGCGGAGTAGTTCCATAGCAACTTCTGCCCATCGAGCGTCACCGCGAAGAGGTCTTTCGACGCGAACTGGACAATCTGTTTGACGCCCGCGATCTCCGCGATTTGCGGTGACGCGTAGTGGGCCCCTTCCTTCACTTCGGTCGAACGCCACACGACTTTGCCGGTCTCCTTGTCGAGTGCGGCGAGCGTTCCCTGGGCTCCTCCGGGCGTCACGATGACCAGGTTCTCGTAAACGAGCGGCGATTCGCAGTAGCCCCAGCCGGGCCGTACGCCCCCCAGATCCTTCGACAGGTTCAGGTGCCAGATTGTCTTGCCGGTTTCCGCATCGAGGCACGCGACGTCCCCGCTGCCTCCTTCGACATAGATCCGGCCGCCCACCACGGTCGGGGTGCCGCGCGGGCCGTCGCCGTACGAATTCCGATAGCCGCCCAGATTCCGTTTCACGTCGGCTTTCGTCAGTTCGCCGTCCCGGGTTGCGAAGTTCCGCTCGAAGGTCTCCTGCAGTTCGTTCCGGCTGATGGCGCCATCACGCCCGGGCTCCTTCGAGAAGTAGTAAGTCTTGAGCTCCGCCTCGGTGAGAAGATCGTCTCCTTTGTTCGCCCCCTCGACCTTCGTGTCGGCCCGACTGAAGATGCGGCTGATCAGTCCATCGGCTTCCTTCTTCGAGATCGCGCCGTCACCATCCTTGTCGCAGCGGGCGATGCCGGCCGCAGCCCGCTGCGCCGCCAGTTCGATGCCGTCAGCAGACTTGTCTTCCCGGTCGAGGCGTTCGACTTCACCCATCAATGGACCGGGGATTTCCGCTCCGCTCAGTTTTCCGTCTTTGTCTTTGTCGAACTCCGCGAAGTAGATGTCGCATCGTTTCCGCGCAATGACTTTGGGATCCCCGTCACCGGGCTGGTCGAGCGTCGTGTAATTCCAACCGAACGCCGACAACGCTTCCAGTTCGTCGAGCTTCCCATCCTGATTCTTATCAAAGCGGCTGAACTGCTCGGTCAACTGCTTTTCCAGGGCTTCCCTCACCGGCTCGGGCTGGACCGCCCACAGCAGCTTTCCGTCGGCCTCGTTCCAACAGATGGTGTGCTCGACGCCGTCGAGGTCTCCCTGCGTGTAGACCCGTCCCTTCGACACGGCCAGCGACGAATAACCGATTCCCGCGTTCTCGACCTGCCAAAGGACGGCCGGCCCCCCTTCAGGCCACTCCTTCTTGAGGCCGGTTTCCTTGCTGAACGCATCACGGTTCGGACCGCGCCATTGCGGCCAGTCGTCTCCCTTGGCGGCGATACTCGCAGCGACGAGAAGCCCTGCGGCGGTCAGTAACAACGTCAGGCGGTGCGACATGGGGGAGGGACCCGGCGGGGAACAAGGCGGGAGCCGATCATCGACGTCCATTGATATAACTCAATCCATCGCCCGCCTCAATTGATTCCGACGCATGCTTGAATCTGGATGTCACTCCGGTGATGTTGCTCCGCTGGATCACTATCGTTTTGCCGACGCTTCGCCTTCCTCGTGCCCACGGAAACACACCGATGTCGATTCGACTCGCGGCAATGTGCCCGCTCGTTGCAGTCTGCGTGCTGAACGCGAACGATCTCCCCGCGACGTTCGCGCAGGGAGTCGACGAGGTCAAAGCGAACTACACGAAGTTCGAGTACCGCATCCCGATGCGAGACGGGAAGCGTCTCTTCACGGCGGTCTATGTGCCGAAAGACACATCGAAGACCTACCCGATTCTGATGACTCGCACCCCGTACAGCGTCGCGCCGTATGGGGTCGACCAGTACAAGAACGACCTCGGCCCGACTCCGTTGTTCGGCAAAGAAGGTTACATCTTCGTGTATCAGGACGTCCGAGGGCGATGGATGTCCGAAGGCGAACTCGTCAATATGCGCCCTCACATCGCAGCGAAGAAGGGGACAGCGGATATTGACGAGAGCAGCGACACGTACGACTCGATCGACTGGCTGCTGAAGAAGGTCCCGAACCACAACGGCAAGGTGGGGCTGTGGGGCATCTCGTATCCCGGCTACTACACGGCGTGCGGGTTGATTGACGCTCATCCCTCGCTCGTCTGTGCGTCGCCGCAGGCCCCCATCAACGACTGGTTCATGGGAGACGACTGGCATCACAACGGGGCGCTCATGCTCCCGCACGTTTTCAACTTCATGGCGAAGTTCGGCCATGCCCGCCCCGAGCCGACGAAGAAATTCGATCACCCCTTCGACCACGGCACCCCGGACGGCTACCA
>JADZEF010000037.1 GCA_020850695.1 Planctomycetaceae bacterium
CCGTGCTTCCGGATCGCGGAGCTTGAGACTGACCTTGAATCCGCGACCGAGAACGTAGGTCTTGTAAAGCCGGAGCGATTGAATGACATTCGGCTGCTTCTTCGCGAGATACCGGACCCGCCAAAGCGACTCCTTCCGCTCCTTCGGAGTGATGTCGATATCGAGCCGAATCTTGCCCGCCGACCAGTCCATTTGATCGGCGTCTTCCGGTACGGCGATGCCGGCACTCTCCATGATGTGCCGCGTGATCGCGAAGACCTCTTCCTGAGAAAGAGAGCGAAGACGTTCTTCCACCGTCTCGGGAGTGTAGGTCTCCCGGGCGAACCAACCGCGAACCTTCTCGAAGAACTGCCCACCGATCATTCGTCACCCCTTCCTGCGACCGAACTTTCCGGGCAGGTCCGTCGGCGGCGGCTCCGCGCTCACTGTCCGAGACAGGAGCGTCGGCTCGTACATGATTCGTTTCGGCATGTCGCCGAGTTTCAGCCGTGCGTAAAGACCGAGCCACGGACCGCGATGCACTTCCGCGAGCGACCGGATGGCCACGCCGCCGATCGTGACCGGTTCCGCGAAATAGGGGGCTCGGGCTTTCCATTCCTTGAGGAACAGCTTGCAGATCGTCTCCGCAAACGGCACCTCTCCCATCAGATCGCACCGGTACTCCCGGAAGGAGAACGGCATTCGCTCGCCAATGAAGAACCTGCGGGCATCCGTCACCTTCCAGCGGTCCTGCGACTGGATCTCCTCGACTCGCCTCGTCAATTTCGACAGCGAATCCGCCATCTCATCCTTCTCCAGGTCGACCGCGAACATCGACGCGAAGTCTTCGCGGAAGCGTTCGAGCCCGAACGAGAAGTAGAGATCCTGGATCGCCCGCATCGCGACGGCCATTCCGCCCTGACCGACCGCTCCCGGATTGCGGAGAGCCTTTGCCCGCTCCTGCTGATATCGCGTGATCGCCCCTTTGAGGGCTCGGCGCCGAAGGTCAACGTCGCCGTTTTCCTTCACCGTCGCGAGGATCTTGCCCTCGATCTCGTCACGAAGCCTGGCTCCGGAAGGACCGCGGGCATTGATCTCCGCCAGCCGGTCAAGCAAGCCTTGCAATTCGACCTGCCGGTCGAGCCGATCCTGCATTGAGACCGGTCCGGCGAGGGTCGGAGCGAGGACGTTGTATTCGTTCTGATTCCAGGGAATCGCCTTCATCGAACCCTCAATGCGGCCTTATTTTCCGGGCTTGCCGTCCGCCGACTTCCGGCCGAAACCGTTCATGGTGTTCGTTGTGCGACGGTCGGGATTGAGAAACAGCGGGGTGTCCCAGCAACGAAGCGCGGAGACGGAACACAGGAGCGGACCGTCATAAAGGTCTACGACAACCCCAAACCCTTGCATCGCACGAATTCCATCCCGCGACTCTTTTCGCATCGACTCCGGAAACGTGTTGATTGCGGACTTCCACAGCACAACACGCGCAATGCCGGCAATCGCAATCAAGCGTGCGGTCTCGTAGGTCGAGCCCCACAGCGTGTAGAGCGTGCCGCCATCAGTGGCCATTCCGTGCCTTGCGCAGCAGGCCAGAACCGCCCGCTCCGCCCACTCCATAACCTTGCCCTGCTCGCCAGGAGGAATGAGGCTCAGAGCATCAATGTTGTCGATGAGCGGATCGGCGGACTGATTCCACGCCGAACGCCAACGATTCCCAACAACGACCACCGCGCCGTTTTGATAGAACGGGTCCGAGGATCGGCTCGCGGTTTCCGCCGCGAGCGACATCATGTTCTGATCGAAGTCCACGGGCGGCCGTTTCATGCGGCCCTCCCGAGACCGAAGGCCTGCAATCGTTCCGGCGGAGTGAACCCGAACTCCTCATACCCGCCTGAATTCTTGACGATGAACCAGCACGCCGCGCCGAGCGCGAACGCCCGGTCATCATGGTGCGTGTCGTCTTGAATGTGGTCGAACCGCCAGCGACGTCCGCCCTGATAGGGCGTGACAACCACGCTCGCCAACTCAGTCTCGAGATCGTCCCGCCCCCATGGCGAGTCGAGTCGCCCGCAGCCGTGATACCACTGCACCTTCTGATGAATGATGAACTGCCGCAGAATGACGGCCATTTCCCAGTTTCCAACACCGCTTCCGAAGTCGAAGAACTCGATGTTGAAACCTTCGCTCATCAGCTCCTGGGCGATCGCGAGCATCTGGTATTTGTCGAGCACGAAGTAGACCTGGCCGAACTCGCCGCCGAAGTCTTTTCGCACCGCTCGCATCCAGTCGATGCACCAGCTCAGCCGCGTCGTCTGGCCAAGCCGCTTCGGGTCGATCACGTCCATCATGTCGACAATGACCTGGCTACCCTCTTGGTGAGTGACGACGCCCACCGTGCGGTCGTGCTTCTCCGCGTAGTCGAAAGCGGCCACATACTTCCAACCGTCCGCCCGTGTGCGGTCTAGTCGTACGAGGTTCGCATTCCGACACGCTTCCGCCTCATCGAGCGTCACGAATTCTCCGCCCGTCTCCTGCCAGATATTGAGCCAGAGGCGGTTGAATTCCGTCCGCGGCAAACCCGCTCGCTGTTCGTCGATCTTCTCCGGAGTCAGCCAGCTCGCGAGGACCGCCCCTTCCGGCGCGGAGAAGTACCAGTTCGGATTCTTCGCGGCCATCTGCCGCACATCCCAGTGCCACCCGCGGCCGACGCCCGCGTTGCACCGAATCGACAGCAGACAGTTGTTTTTCTTCGCATAGGTCGAGAAGAGAGACGACCAGAACTTTTGATCGGTCCAGTGGGTGAACTCGTCGCACGTGATGAAGTCGTGCGTGTGCCCCCAGCTCGAAGCGACGTCGCCTGAAATAATTTCGAGCTGCGACCCCGTGTGCCGGTTGCGAACGATGTTCCGCTGGTAGTCGAGCCGGTCCGAGAGCCAGGGGTTGTTTCTCCCGATCGTCTCCATCTGCTCGCGAACGAGACGGGCCTGATCCTTGTCTTCCGCCGCCGCAATGCCGGTGATCCGCCGCGGCGACGCCCACAGCAGCCACGTCAGGTCCGTGGCGTGGTCCGACGTCTTCGAGTGGCCACGGGGACGTTGCACCCAGGAACAGAGCTTCGCCGGCCGTTCCGTCGTCAAACCCGCGACATACTTCAGGGCTGGATCGGTCGACTCGAAATCATGCCGCTGCCACGGCTCCATGATCTTCGAGAACTGGACCGGCAGGTTGTCCGCCGCGCTCATCAAGAGATGCTCGCGGAAATACATCGGGTCCAGGGCCATCAACCCGAGCGTGATTTCTTGATCCGTGAGGGGCATGGATTACTTCAATCTCCCCTCTTCGAGCCGACGTGCATCCGCGGCATCGAGAATGAGCGTGTCGCCGTTCTGTCCCGCCTCGACCGCCAGCTGTTGCAGATCTAAGTCAGCTGGCAGGGGGAGACCGCGGCGCCGGGCTTCCTCGATCAGCTCCGACTGCGTCCGCCGCTCAAGCGGGAGCGGGCCTGTTGTTCCGGCCGCGCCGCCGCCCGCGAAGTTGAGATTCACGCCCACCACATTCTTCGGGCCGACCAGCCGTTGAACCTGAGCGATCCGGTCGAGCGTCTCTAACGCCAGCTTCAGATATCGAGCCCGGTCCGCTGCGTTGTACTTCGCGACCTTTTTGCCAGAAATCGGCTCCTCTTCCGCGAGGAATTCATCCATCGCCCGCCGAAAGACCATGTTCAACCGTTCGAGATGGATCGCGAGATTCGCGTCCCGATTCTTGAACGTGTCGACGTTCGTCTTCGACAGGTCCGTGAGGACCTCGTCAATCCAGCTCGACGCGGTCCGAGGATCACAGCCGAGTGACGAAACGAGAGCGTCGGAAATCTCGTCATGCAGGTATCCGCGACGAATCAGCTCTCGGGCCTTCGCGCGTCCGACGACTCCCGGATCCGGCGCCGGCAATTCCAGCGGCACGTCAAGAACCTGCGTCTCCGCAATCGGTGTTTCCGCCGCGTCGTCAGCCATTCCCGGGCACCCCAATCTCAACGCCCGACATCTCCATTCCCGCCCGCAACACCCCAATCAACGCCTTGCCCTGTTGCGACGCCCCGTCGCGGAAGCCATGGCGGTATTCGTCGCTTCGTTCCCCTTCCGGAAAGACGACAACGTCCCGCAAGGCCTTCAGGCACTCGCCGATCGCCTGAATCACACGACCTCGATCTTCCTTCGCTTGCAACAGCCGCTCAGCCGACTGCCGAACCTCAGCCTGCAACCGGTCGACGTGCCGCTGCCAATACTCCGATATGACCCGGGCGACTTCCGTCACGATCTCGTGCTCGACCCTCGCCCGAATGTGAGCCCAGTCGATGCTCGCGATCCGGATTCGACGCAGTTCTGCCGGCGTCCACTCCTTCTCAACCCGCTCTTCCTTCTCACGCAACGCATGCTGAAGAGCTTCCTCTTGAGCCATCACGAAGGATGAGCGGACCGCACGCTCCGCCTGTCGAGTCGGAACGAGCGCCTGCTGAGCCTGGAGATGCCGCGTGTGCCGCATCGCCTCATAGAAGAACCGACGCCGCCGCATCGTCCGACGCCCGAACTTCGGATCCGCCGGCCTCGGCGGCAGCTTTGCTTCCCTCACACGAAACACCCCCCGCACAGGACTCGATCGAAACACGAGAGTCTTTACGAACGCCGGCGGAGTGGACTCGCGGGAAATCCGGCGGGATGCAGGCGAGAGAGACGCAGTACCTTAAGTTCAAAAGTCCGCGTCGCTTTTCTGGCGGGGTGGCGTATATCCATGTCAACGGCGTCGTGAGCCGTCGATCACGCATACAACTCCGCTCCGGCGGAATTCGAGCCCGCTTCCCTGTGTCACGACCACGGGGAAGCGGGTTTTCTTTTTGGACAGCAGGAATGCTCAACTCTCTCAATAACTCGATCGACCCTGCCGACAAGGCGCGGGCTCTTCATCGGGTTGTTCGAGCGATGCACGACGGCCATTGCCCCAAGTGCGGACACCTCGGCCCGTCCGAAACGTTCTGGGTTTGCGCGTTCAGCCTGCTTGGCCCCGGAAGCCACAAGTGCCCGGAGTGCGGATTCTTCATCACCGCCGAAGAAGCGAGA
>JADZEF010000038.1 GCA_020850695.1 Planctomycetaceae bacterium
TGTCGCTTCTGAAGCAGCATCGGGGGAAGCAGAGCCTGGTGATGAAGCGACGCCTTTGCGGGTGGAGCGACGACTTCCTGATGCAAGTCCTCGTCGGGAGCAGGAGTTAGTGTGCGCTGGCCCTGCCCGCAAGCGTCGATCCATGCTGATAGAGTATCATGTTGATAGAGTAAAAGGAGCGGCCAGTCAAAACCGCGCGGAACCACGCTTGCGGGTTCGCATTGCCTTCGGATTGAAATGGCATTGTTGGGAAGACATGTCATGCGAAACGTCGCCGCCCACCATCTCATCTGGACCGCATACGGCTGGTGGCTCCCCAATGATCCGCGCGGCAGCAACTCGCGCGAGGTGTGCGCCGACGTGTTGAAGGATCTGGGAGAATTGCATTTTGGCCGCAAGCGGCATCAACCGGCGGGTTGGGCGGTCGGCCAGTTTCAGGAACGCGCCCGGCCGTTGCTGAAACACGAACTCCTCACGTTCACCGACGAAGAGATCGGCCTCATAGGCGAGGCCTTCGCTGAAGTCGTTCACCAGCGACGTTACACGTGCTATTCCTGCGCCATCATGCCCGACCTTGTCCACATGGTCGTCCGCAAGCATCGCGACAGGGGCCGAGGAGATGATCGAGCATCTTCAGGAAGCCAGCGCCCTGGTCTTGCGCCGCCGTCCGCGACATGGCGAGAATCATCGTGTGTGGGGCGGGCCGGGATGGAAGGTGTTCCTGTTCACGCGGGGCGACATCATGTGCACTAACCGATATGTGGAGTTGAATCCGGTGAAGGCCAGGCGGCCATCGCAACAGTGGAGCTTTGTCACTGAATACGATGGCTGGCTGCCGCCGCAGGTGGTTTACCGAAAGCCGCAAGCGAAGGCCGAAGACAAAGGCATTGCGAACCCGCAAGCGCGAGACCCGCGCCGCAGAGCGGAAGGGGACTATAATGGGAGCTGACACCTTTGGAGTGAGTGAGATGCCAACAGGAGCCACCAGATGACCGCCGCGCAGACGCCCGACCAGTTGCGAGCGAAGAAGTGCGTTCCCTGCGAAGGGGGCGTACCGAAACTGACACCGAGCGAGGCGGCCGACCAGGTGCGGCAGGTGCCGGGGTGGGATCTCTCGCGGAACGGCGAGCGGATCCGGAAGACGTGGGTCTTCAAGAATTTTATGGCGGCCATCCGGTTCTTCGAGAAAGTGGCGGAAGTCGCCGAGGCTGAGGGGCATCATCCCGATCTGCACCTCGAGCAGTACCGCAACGTCGCCATCGAGATCTGGACGCACGCCATCGGCGGGCTGTCCGAAAACGATTTCATCCTGGCCGCCAAGATCGATCAGATTCCCGTCGAGTTGAAGAAGACTTGAACCTCGAGCCGACCGAACCCGCACCGCTGTCTGTCGCCTCACGCGTCGCGATTCTCCCGCTCATCGGGCTGGTGCGCCTCTACCAGATCTTCCTCAGCCCGATCTTCGGCGGACAGTGTCGGTTCCGGCCGACGTGCAGCCACTACTTCATTGGAGCACTGCGGAAGTACGGGTTGTGGCGCGGGTCGTGGAAGGGGATCTGCCGCATCGGCCGGTGTCATCCATGGGGAGGGCAGGGGGAAGATCCGCCGTAGCGACGAACGTTTCCACTTGCACTTTTCTTTTCGCGGAGATCCTATTGCGCTGGCGGAAGAGTCGCAGGCTGGAGGGGCGAGATCATGTTGTTCGGACGCAAGAATGATGGACGCCGGTGGTTCTATTCGGCCAATCCGCAGGCGATCATGATTTCGATAGTCATTCTGATCGTGATGCTCTTGCCCGTCGTGAGCTTCATTCGGGACTTATTTCGGGAGTGATCCGAAAAGTTCCTTGCGCCACCATGGAAGAGGAAGCCATCATCGGAGACGCCCGTGGCTGCGCGTCACATATTCGTCCGCGCGTCGACGGTGTCGCCGATGACTGAATTCAGTGCTGAATTCAGCGCCGCGTCGTGCCGATGGTCCTTCGAGTAGATGCGGAAGATCGCAAAGCTGATCGGCAGCGAGCGGAACAACTCGTCGTCGTGCAACTCCTGCGGGACGCCAACGGCGGGATCCAATAGATAATTCTGACCGCCCGCCGGCAACCGCCCGCTGGGGCGGTGGTAATGCTTGGCGACGTCGATCGCCAGCGGGATCTCGCGGATGACCTCAGGCAGCCGCTCGCGGACGCGGCGTTCGACGAGGTCGGGCTCGCTGAAGATGCTTGTCCGTTCGGACGTGGCGGAGTGGAAGTTGATCGTCCGCTCGCTCGCCATCTTCCAGGTGGTGCGACGGCGGAAGATCGCCTCCCAGCGTTCGCCCAGCGCCTTCAAGACAGGATCGCTCGACGTGTGCCAGCGCTGGACGTCGATGAGGAAGCTCCACTCGGTCAGCCCGCGATACTGGTCGAGGTGCTCGAGCGGGTTGCCAGGGAAAAGGTGCGGCATCGTTTCGGGGAAGACTTCCGCGAGGGCCAGGTCGATGGCCCGCACAGTCCGGTGGAAGTAGATCGCGCGGAACAGGTTCGCCCGCGTTTCGATGAAGTGGATCAGCGTCGGCAGGCCGCGGGCGTGAATCGTCAGTCCGCTGGGAGTGAAAAAGCTGTAGTGCATCAGCCGCGAGATGTCGAAGGCCCGCACGTTGTAGCCCGACATGTAGGCGTCGCGGAGCACGAAGTCCATGTTGTCGACGGTGTAGATCCCGCTGAACAGCGACCGCAGCTTGCGGAGCCAGTCGGGATGCCCTTCGTCGTCTTCTGCCTTCCTCTTCGGGCGCCGGATCAGCCACGCGATCTGCCGCGGTTCGAGTTCTTCGAGCGGTTGCAGACGACCGTGCGGGTTGCGTCGCACGTGACGCAGCATGTCCCCCAGTTCCTGCTCGATGATGACACCGCCGATGTCCTCGTGCGTGATGCTGAAACGCGAAAGATAATGGTCGTCGAAGAAATGACCGAAGGGGCCGTGGCCGACGTCGTGGAGCAGGGCCGCCATCCGGACGAGGCTTTCGACGTACGCCCGCGACGGCACGTTGTGGCAGGAATCGACCAGCGAGTCGTACCACGCTTCCACCGCCCGCGACGCCAGGTGCATCGCCCCCATGATGTGCTGAAACCGCATGTGCTCGGCCGACGGAAAGACCCACCAGGCCGTCTGCAACTGGTGGATCTGCCGCATCCGCTGGACCCACGGATGGTCGAGGATCTCCTGCTCGGAGACCTCCCCCGCAGGGAGACCGGTGGCCGAGACGAACGGGATATACCCGTGAATGGGATCGTGCGAGAGGCTTTCGGTGGCGAAGTCGCGAGGCATGGCGGGGTTGCAGAAGAGATCGCGACGCCCGCCGGGACGGCGTCCTTCATCGCCCGGGTGCGTCTGTGGGAAGGTTATCGGGCAGCGGCGTGGCAGGGAACCGTGACGAGGACGGGCGAGGTGGAGATGGGGGCACGGGGAGAGCCTGACGACACTCGGGCACACGCTCGCGATGGGGTTCGCGGTTTTCTTTTGTGGATTGATCGCGTACTCTCAAAGTGAGTGAGGTGTGCAGCCTGTTACCGGGTTGCCGCCAGACCGGCCCCGCTGGAGATGCCGTTCCCCCCCGGCTCCGGCGTGGACTATCCAGGACTCCGGAGACGACGGATGACGATGGGATCCAGCGGACTGCGCAAACTTCACCAACTCCACCTCAAGATGCGCGGAGTTCAGGAGAAGCTGGAGCGTGGCCCGCGGCAATTGAAGGCCCGCCGGCAGACTCTCGAAAAGCGGACAGCCGAGCTGGAAGCCCATATCGCACAACTCAAGCAGATGCGAGTTGCTGCCGACCAGCGCAATCTTCAGTTGAAGACTGCGGAGACAAAGCTCAAGAACCTCCAGAAGAAATTCGACGAGGCCACGTCGGGCAAGGAATACGACATCCTTCGCTCGCAGATTGACGCCGACACCATGGCCAAGAGCGTCCTCGAGGACGAAATTCTCGAGATGCTAGAGAAGGTCGACGTTGCGAAGGCCATGCAGGGGAAACTGGAAGCGGAACTCGAAACGACGCGCAAGGAGGCCGAGCAACTGGCAAAGGACGTGGCCGCAGCCGAGCCGCCCTTGCGGGACGAGGCGGCGTCCATCGAGGCCGCGCTGCGGGATGCGGAGAGCGAACTGCCGGGAAACATCGTCGAGCTTTACCGGCGTCTGGTGCAATCCCATGGTGCCGAAGCCCTTTCCGCTGTGGAGAGCAATGCCTGCACAACGTGTTACGGCGTGATCTCATCGCAGGATGCGGTGAACATCAAGAACGGCAAGTTCGTCTTCTGTCGCTCGTGCGGACGGTTGCTCTATCCCAACGACTCGGCCGATTGACGCCGGGGCCGCGAGAATCGAGATGCCGGTCGAGCAACTTCCTCTCTTCGTGTTCGGCACATTGCGACGCGGGCAGTGCAACCACCACTATCTGGCAGGCTCGTATGCCCGCATGCTCCCCGCACGGCTTCCCGGCTTCGGAAAGATCGATCCGCTGATGATCGTGCGGCGTCCGGAAGATGTTGTCGTGGGCGAACTCTACGAGGTGCGGCCCGAGGCCTGGGCCCTCACGATCGCCGGCTGTGATGACCTCGAAGGAATTCCGCCCGGGAAGTCCGCGGGAACGTCTTACCGGCGCATCCGCGTCCGCGTGACAACCAGCGAAGGCGAGCACGAGGCCTGGACCTATGCCCACGCCAGCACCAGCGAGTCCGCATAAACGTTTTGAATTCACGCTGCCGCTTGCGGCGAAGCGGGGACTTCACCGAGACCGATGGATCGTCTTTCCGACTACGACTATTCACTCCCGCCGGGGCTCATCGCCACGGCCCCGCCCGCCGAGCGTGAAGCGGCGCGGTTGCTGGTCGTCCATCGCCGATCGCAGCGCTGGGAGCACGCGACGATCCGCGACCTTCCGCAGTTTCTCCGCCCCGGCGACTGTCTCGTCCTCAACGACACCCGCGTCCTTCCCGCCCGCCTCCGCGGCCTGCGCGAAGCGACGGGGGGCAAGTGGGAAGGCCTCTATCTCTCCAGCCGCAAGGACGGATGCTGGCGTCTCCTGTCCCACTCGCGCGGACGACTGCTCGATCGAGAGTTTGTGGATGTGACCCATGCTTCCGACCCGTCGCACCGGCTGCGGCTTCAGCTCATCGAGAGAGAAGCGGACGGCGTCTTCGTGTTCCGGCCCGAATCCGAGCGATCGTTCCTCGACCTGCTCGACGAGTTCGGAACGGTCCCCCTTCCGCCTTACATCGGACGTGACGAACCGACCGCCGCGGACCGCGAACGCTATCAGACAATGTTCGCCCGCGAGCCCGGCTCGGTCGCCGCTCCGACGGCCGGACTCCACTTCACTCCCGAACTCTTCGCCCGCTGCGCCGATCAGGGGGTGCAGCGGGCCACGGTGACACTGCACGTCGGCGTCGGAACTTTCCGGCCGGTCAACGTCGAGAACCTCGCCGACCATCACATGCACAGCGAGTGGTGCACCGTCCCTGAAGTGACTGTGCGACAGATCGATGCCACGCGCTCCGCGGGCGGTCGCGTCGTGGCCGTCGGCACGACCACGGTGCGGACGCTCGAATCAGCCGCCCGCGAGGGATCTCTGAGGCCGTGGCAGGGAGAGACGAACATCTTCATCCGTCCTCCCTGGACGTTCCGCACGATCGACGCCCTGCTCACGAACTTTCACCTTCCGAAGTCGACGCTTCTCATTCTGATCAGTGCACTGGCGGGCCGCGACCTGATCCTCGCCGCCTACCAGGCCGCCATCGAAGCCCGCTACCGCTTCTTCAGCTACGGTGACGCGATGCTCATTCTTTAGACGCGCGACCTTAGGGTTTTCCGTAGTCCGGCCTTCCCAGGCCGGACGAAATCGGGCACCCGGCCTGGAAGGCCGAGCGATGAAGCGGAACACGCGGGGTAATGCGCCACATTCCGCAACGACGGCCAGCTTCTGTCGGTCAAAGTCGTCGCTGACTGAGGGGGCTATGCTCCGGTTGCCGTGTCCGACCGGCTGTTGTATCGTTCCGGCGGACCGGAGCCGACAGACCGCGCTCCTCTAGGATTCACTCGCCATCGGATTCGATTCCGCCGTGCGTCTCGTTGCGGCGGAGTCTCTCAGGAGTTGCCGCGTGACACGACCAGTCGTCATCATCGGTTCGGGACCCGCGGGCTGGGCCGCCGCCATCTACACCGCCCGCGCCAACCTCAAGCCGCTGGTCATCGAAGGGGCGATTACCGAAGAGAACCGCCTCCAGGGAACGCTCCCGCTCGGACAGCTCAACCTGACGACCGAGGTCGAGAATTATCCTGGCTTTCCGGCGGGGGATGTGACGTCATACGTCAGGAGTGCCTTGCCGGAGACGCGATTCGACGGACTGCAGGAGCACATTGGCCACGGTATCACGGGGCCCGAACTGCTGTTCCTGATGCGACAGCAAGCCGAAAACTTCGGCACGGAAATCATGACGGACGACGTGGTCGACGTCGATCTCTCGAAGCGCCCGTTCGTGATGAAAACGCTGGAGGGGCAAACGATCGAAGCGCATTCGGTCATCATCGCGACCGGCGCGCGGGCGAACTACCTGGGGCTTCCGTCCGAAGACAAGCTGAAAAACCGCGGCGTCTCCGCGTGTGCGGTGTGTGATGGCGCATTGCCCCGGTTCAGGAACAAGCCGCTCGTCGTCGTCGGCGGCGGCGACAGTGCGATGGAAGAGGCAAGCTACCTGACGAAGTTCGGCTCGAAGGTCTACATCGTCCATCGCCGCGATGCATTCCGCGCCAGCAAGATCATGGCCGACCGGACGCTGGCGAATCCAAAGATTGAAGTAAAGTGGAACTCGGTCGTCGAGGAAGTGTTGGGCACTCCGAAGGAAGGTGTCACCGGCGTCCGTCTGCGGAACGTGGTTGATGAGAAGTCGGAAGAACTCGCTGCCAGCGGTTACTTCTGCGCCATCGGCCACACGCCGAATACGGCGTTCCTGAAGGGGCAGATCGCCATCAACGAGAAAGGCTACATTCTCTGGCAGAAGCCCTTCCGCACGTGGACGAACATCGAAGGAGTGTTTGCGGCGGGAGACGTCGCCGACGACTACTACCGCCAGGCGATCACCGCCGCCGGCTCGGGCTGCATGGCGGCGCTCGACGCCGAACGCTGGCTCGCCGCCCAGGGACACGAGTGATCGCTGAGGCCGCCTTGCCTCAGTGCCGTAGCACGGGCACTCATGCCCGTGCGCAGAGTCGATGGTCGCTGCAAACGCTTCCAACGGTTTGCTCTCGAATACTGAGAGCGCCGGAACTGCGTCCAAAGTCGATTCTGGGGCGAGGACGCGGCTGGAATTCTTTGGATCCTTCACTCACGAGCAGGAGTGCCCGTGCTACGGCTCGGATCGAGTGTCCTCGCCGTTGTCCGGCGGCAACTCGATCACCTGATAGACCTCATTCCGATAGATCGGCTCGACGGCGAATGGGCCCAGGTCGCGCGCGAGGACGTGCGTCGCGCCCGTGAGCCGTCGCAGCTTGCGGAGAGCGTCGACCGAGAATCCGTCATGGAACTCGTCGGTCGCCCAGCGGTCGAGCAGCAGCAGCCGGCGATTCCATTCGACGAGCCCCGCCGGGTCCTGCGGACAGTCCTTGTACGAAACGTACTCGGGCCGCTCGGCGAACCACTTGAACGCCCACGACACTTGCGGCGTGATGAAAACTGTCTCGCGCGGGGCATTTCCCTTCACCCATGCGCACACGTCCCGCCAGGCGGCGATGCGCCAGGGAGCGATCGGCGGTCGCACGCGTTGCACCCACCCGTTGCCCAGCGCGAAGGCGATCGTCACCCCGACGGCGGCCGCAAGAAGTGGGGGATGTCGCTGATGCTCCTCCGACGCGGGTCCGTGTCGTTCGGAAGCCAGCAACCGAAAACCGAGCGTGGTTGCGGTGAGGGCGACGGCGGTCGGAATCAGCATGTCGGCCAGCCGGAACGGATAGAACTTCAGAAGCCTCGTCCGCAGCTCCCGCAGCGGGAAGTTTTCATCGGTGACCGGCCGCGGTCCCCAGGCGATCGCCACCCCGCTGCCGAAAAATACGATGCTCGAAAGCACGCACCCCAGCCACCAGCGCCGTGCAGTGCCTGGCGAAGGCCCTTCAGACTCGGTTCCTCGTCTTGACTCAGCGGCCGGGGGGGGCGGTTTCATTGTCGCTGAGGAAGTCGCTGCGGAAGGATGCGGCGCGACTTCCCACCGGCGACAGAGGAGCCATCCCGTGAGCATCGCGGCATACGCCCACCACGCATGACGATCGAACGTCGTCGGATCGAGGTGATGGGCGAGTCGATAGAAGACCTGGATCGCATCCGCCCGCGGTCCGTCCGTTCCCCCAACGGCCCGCAGCGCCGGTACAACTCCCGCCGAGGCCGTGAGCAGGAACAACGCCGCACTCGCCATCCTCTGGCCGAAAGGAAGACTCGGGGCTTCCGCCCCGTTCGAACGTCCCGGCATCAGTCGGCAGAACAGCCATCCGCCCAGTGTGGCGAGCGCTCCCCACGACCCGACGACAGGATGCATGGCGATCGCGCCACCCAGCGCGGCGGCCGCCGCCAGACGTCGTCCATGCAATCCCAGCCCCCACGCGAGGAACAACATTCCATACCCGAGAACACGCCCCTCGAATCCATCGAGGAGCCATTCTCCCGAGAGGTTCACCATCGACTCCAGCCCGCAGTGGATGCTCCCCGCCGCCAATCCGCTTCCTCGACGTCGGACAATCCCGCGGGCGAAGAGCGTCCATCCGCTCGCCACCAGCAATGTCGAAATGCCGCGCCCGATCCAGATCGTCGCCTCGGGGGACACCAGCAGCATCAACCATCCGAACGCCGCATACAGCACCACATGCGTGTCGGTCGACTCGAGGAACAGATCTCCCTGGCACCACGTCGGATCGTAGAAGTGGCGAGCCTTCGAAAGATAGTGCGGCTCGCCCGTGGCGGGAGGCGGCGCGTGCAGTGCACCATACGCGAAGAACAGCATCCACACGCAGACGATTTCGAGCCCGAGCGATGGGAGCAGTCGCAGTGGTCGATCGGCGGCTCTTTCGCCGATCTCTTTCGTCGCGGTCGGTTCCAGAGGCGACATGTCAGGCAGGCCCCGGCCCGGACGAGGCGGGCACTTCGGGCGCGGCCGTCTCGCTGGACTTCGATTTCGAGCTGAACCGCTTCTCCTCGCCTCGCCACAATCGGACGATATTGCTCCGATGCCGCAGGATGATGAGCGCGGGAATCGCCAGGCTGAACACTGCGAGGCTCCAGCGATCGGCGGCGAACGGGTCGGGGCGAAGCCGAATCATCTGGGTGACGGCGAACGCGAGGGCCGCCCCGATCGACCCCAGAGACACGATGCGGAACGTTACGAACAGCAGAAAGAAAACCGCCGCCGCAATCAGCGTGGCCTGCCACGCCACCACCAGCGCCACGCCCAGCGCTGTCGCCACTCCCTTCCCTCCGCGAAACTTCAGCCAACACGGAAACATGTGGCCCAGGATCGTGAAGATCCCCGCCAGCACAGCCGCATGGGTGCGGTCGTCAGAAAGCAGATGTGGGAGCAGGAGCGTTGGGAGCAGGCCCTTGAGACCGTCCAGGAGGAGGACGAGGCTGCCCCACTTCTTACCCAGCAATCGGCCGACGTTCGTCGCTCCGATGTTCCCGCTGCCGGCAGTCCGGACATCGACCCCGCGCGATCGACCGATCAGATATCCGAACGGTGACGACCCGATCAGATAGGCCGCAGCGGCGATGAGCGAAAAACCGATGGACGGGGACATGCGGGCAGTGGATTCGAAAAAGGACGCGTCTGTTGACGTCGGAGCATAGACGCCGGGTTGGAACAGAAATGCTTCTGATTCCCTGTCTTACGCGAACATGGCGGGAGAGTCAAAGCGCCCTCGGCCAACGATTAATGCGCTTTCCCAATGAACAGCTGCTCTGCATTTGATCCAGACCCTTCCATTGTTCGTTCTTCTGGGGGAGGAGACCATGAATACCAATCAAACCTGGAAGGTCATGCTGATTGCGGCGGGGCCGGCAGCTCTGGCGTGTGCGGGACTCGGCGTGGTCGAGTTCTCGGATTCGCGGAGCCTGCTGATCGACATGGTCGGCGCGTACCCGGTCGTGCTGCTCGCATTCCTCCCGGGCATTCCTGTTCTCGCCTTCACGCTCATCCGGGCGTTTCCATGTGCCTCGCACCAGGCGTCCGGGGCGCGCGTCCGAATGGGATGGCTGGCGGCCTCGTGGGTTGCCCCGTGGTGGCACGCAGGAGCGGTGCACCTGTTTTTCGGCAAGCCGCTCTTCGACTGGCAGCTCGTCGCCGAGCACTCGGCGATCCTGTGGTTCGTGACGGCGTGCGGATGGCTGTGCGTGTCGCGCCGCCCGCTCGCGTCGAAGCGTGAACCGGTCCTCGGCAAGTCGGAGTCCCGTCGGCCCTTGCTGACAGGACCGAAGCCTGCCCGCGAGTCGATGAACGAACCGGGTGACGCCTGGTTACAACCCGCCGGGGTGCGGCTTGCCGCACTCCGGCAGGACTTCGCTGTGGCGGAAGCCAACTGCGAAGACTGGGAATGGAACACCGGCATGTCAGATCCGATCCGCCGTCAGCGGACGTCAGGAATTGTGATGAAGTCGGCGGGTTGAGTGGGGAGCGGGAGCCGTCACCGCTATGATGAATGGCGTACGATGACGCTGGACGGTCCCAGCATGTCGTTCGGACGCGTCCCGCTCCTCTCGTCCCACCGATGACCACCCCCGCAATCGAAGCTTCGACGACGCCCCTCGCCCCTCCCGAGCCATCGTCGCCCCATCCCGAGACCCGCCCCCCCGCGCCCCTCGTCACGCTCGGGGCGCGGATCGAATACGATAAGTTTCTCGATTGCGTCCATTGCGGGCTGTGCACGTCGGCGTGCCCCACGTACCTCGAAACGGGGAACGAGAACGACAGTCCGCGCGGCCGCATCTACCTGATGCGGGGCGTCGTCGACGGCCGCATCCCGATGACGGACACCGTCCGCCGTCATCTCGATCTCTGCCTCGATTGCCGTAGCTGCGAAACCGCCTGCCCCTCGGGCGTGCAATACGGGCGGCTCATCGAGCCGTTCCGCGTCGACATGCAGCAGACGCTCCCTCCTGCAAAGAAGGGAGGAACGCCAGGATGGTTCCAGAAGTGGTTCCTTTACGGTTTGTTCCCCTCGTCGACCCGCATGCGGCTGGCGCTGTTCCCCGCCCGTATCCTCCAGGCGACGGGTCTCGATCGACTCGCGAACCGCCTCGGCGTCGAGCGGCTGCTCCCCGGCCCGCTCAAGCGGATGTGGAAGCAACTTCCGAAGCTCCAGCCGCGGAAGGGAACGCTTCCCGA
Organism: Planctomycetaceae bacterium; assembly: GCA_020850695.1. Taxonomy (GTDB): domain Bacteria; phylum Planctomycetota; class Planctomycetia; order Planctomycetales; family Planctomycetaceae; genus JADZEF01. The sequence goes on from JADZEF010000038.1 coordinate 11,396, forward strand.
GGTTCTGCCAGCGATCGGACCGAAACGGGCTCGCGTGGCTCTCTTCACCGGATGCGTCGCCGAGGCGATGTTCCCCGAAACGAACCGCGCCACAGCCCGCGTCCTTCAGCACAACGGCTGCGAGGTCGTCATTCCGCGCACGCAGCAGTGTTGCGGGGCGATCCACTATCACAGCGGCGCGGGCGAGCCGGCCCTGAAGCTCGCGCTGGCCAATGCGGCGGCATTTGCCGATGACGTCGATGCGGTCATCGTGAATGTCGCGGGGTGCGGATCGATGTTGAAAGACTACGGCCACGTCGCCCACGAGTTGGCCCCCGACGACGCCCGCACCGGCGCGGTCCTCAACCGCTTCGCCTCGAAAGTGAAAGACGTCTCCGAGTTCCTGATGCAACTCGGACCGATCGCTCCCCGCGGTGAGATCCGTGCGAAGGCAACCTACCACGACGCGTGCCACCTCGTGCATGCTCAACGCGTCCGCGAGCAGCCGCGCGATCTTCTGTCGTTCATCCCGGGTCTCGAAGTGGTGCCGCTCGCCGAGTCAGAAGTCTGTTGCGGCGCGGCGGGCAGCTACAACCTGACCGAGCCCGAGATGTCGGAGCGGCTGGCTCAGCGCAAGCTGCAGAACATCCTGAAGACGGGAGCCGAGATCGTCATCATGGGCAACGCGGGTTGCTCGCTGCAGATGCAGGCGGCCATCCGTGACGGCGGCCACAAGATCCTCGTCTCCCACCCGATGGATCTGCTCGACATGGCCTATCGCGGTGTCGCCCTTAAACCAGGAAGCAAAACTTAGCACGGGCACTCATGCCCATGGTGAGAAGACGGAGGGATTGACGCACGGGCATGAGTGCCCGTGCCACATTGAATCTCATCAATCGACAGTCACCGGGCTGACAAAGCCCTCCGGCTTCACGACGAACACCGAGCAATCCACCTTCGACAGCAGCCGCTCGGCCGTATTGCCGAAGAAAACGCCCGAGAGTCCCGTCCGGACCTTCGTTCCCATCACCAGCAGGTCGATTCCGTACTTCGGGATCGCTTCCAGCAGCACCGTCTCCGGCTCTCCCTCCTCGAGGTGAATCTGCACGCCATGCCGGAGCGTGCGAAAATCGGTGTGCGACAAACTCTCTCGCAGCGCATGCTCAGCGTTCTTCCGCGCCACGGCCCGGTGTTCTTCGAGGGCCTCGCGACTCTGACCGATCAGGCTGTCGCCGACAAATTCTCCAAGCTCCACCGCATGAATCAGATGCACGCGGGCATCGAGCAATCGCCCTCCGCCGACAGCCGTATGCAGTAAGCGGTCCGATTCCGGTCCGAGCCCGCACGCGACCAGCATGTTGATGTCGTCGAATTTCGGATCCGGTCGCGTCACCCACACCGGGCAGGGGCAGACTCGCAACAACTTCAGCGAGGTGCTGCCAAAAAGCATTCGAGACGTCGCGCCGCGGTTCCGTGTTCCGACCAGCAGGAGGTCATGCTTCCCATTCAGCACCTGCTTTGTCAACGCCTCCCACGGCAGGCCGAATGCGACGACGCTGCGAGCGGTGACCCCTTGATCCTTCGCGTCCGCGCACAGCTTTTCCAGAACGTCGCTGGCGGCCTGCTCGACCGATCGTGACGCATCGCCGAATCCCTCATGAAGGATCTCCTCGGTCTCGGCGGAGAGATCGAGAGTCGCCTGAAATGTGACCTCGGCCCCCAGTTCGCGAGCCAGCCAGACGCCCCGTTTGATGGCTTCGAATGTTGCCGGAGAAAGGTCGAACGAGGCAAGTCGTTCGCCGGACGAGACGTCGACGCCGACGAGAAGGTTCCGGAAGTGCTGCATGGCGGGCGACCGTACGTAGAGGTTTTGCGACGGAAGGCGGCCCGCATTGTATCACGAGGCTCGGAAGCATTCCCTCGGCTGAGAGAGATCCGATTCGCGTGATCGTTCACGTCGCGTTCGCTGAAAAATCAACTGGAGCGGCTTCGGATCATGCTGTTTCCGTCCGCAACGCTCCGCCGCGCCCCGTGCGGGACAAGCAATCCACAGAATCTACGCTACCCCGACGTCCCGCAGTGCCGTAAGATGCCCTCGTTGTTCACTCCACCCCGGAGGCCTGCGCCAGCGTTTGGCGTTCGGTCTCACCCGCCCTCTGCCGGTTACCCACGCATCGGTTCCTAACAGCCGCGCGTTGAGACCGTCCCGCTCGATGAGCACTCTGGAAGCGTCTCCCTCTGCGCCCCTCGGGCGGGAGCCGTCGATCTACACCCGCGTCTTCTGGCTCTCTTACTTCGCGAACCTCGCCCTCGTGACGGCCAACGCCTTCACGTTCCGGTTCGCCGAATTCGTCGCCTATCTCGCCCGCTCCGGGGGGATCGACGACGTCCACCGCACCGAGAGCATCACGGGCAACATCGTCAGCCTTGGCCTCGCGGCATCCTTTGCCACGCGGTTCGTCCTCGGACAGGCCATCGACCGCTATGGCGCCAGCCGGGTCTGGGTGGCCAACGCGGTCCTGCTCCTCGTGGGGTGTGTCCTCTACATCCTCAGCGACCAGATCGGGCCGCTCCTCCTCACCGCCCGCGTCATCTTCGCCATTGGGCAGGCAGGGGTCGCGGCGTGCTCGCTGGTCCTCGTGCAGCACCAGGTTCCCCCACACCGCCGCACCGAGATCATCGGCAGCCTCGGCAGCAGCGGGTTTCTCGGAATGGTGATCGGTTCGCACGCCAGCGACTGGGTGCTCAACCACCTGCATCCCGATCACTACAAATTCGTCGTCCTTTTCGCCTGCACGGCGACGCTCGCGTTCATCTACCTGTCGATGGTCCTGTATCTGACACACGGCGATGAGCACGAGCGCCCGAGCCATACACCCGCCGCACATCGACTCATCTTCCGCTACTGGCCGGGCGTCGTGGTCCTCGTCGCGATGACGATGGGGATGACGCTCGCGATCCCGACCGTCTTCCTCACCCGGTTCGCCACGCACCTGCGCGAGAGTGGCATCGCGATCCGCGGAATCGGTGTGTTCTTCACCGGATACACGGTTTCGGCGTTCATTTTCCGGGTCTCGGGAAGTCGTTGGAACGGTTCGATTGGACGCCATCGCATGATCCTGGCCGGGCTTGCGGGGCACGCCATCGGCACGGCAATGCTCCCGTTTGTCACCAGCGAATGGCACTTCATCCTGCCGAGCATCGCGTCCGGCTTCGGCCATGCAATGCTGTTTCCTGCGGTCGTCTCAATCGGGTCGGGAGGCTTCCCGCGCGCCTACCGCGGCACCGGCACCACCATCGTCCTCGGTTTCCTCGAGATCGGAACGATGGTTTTCGCACCGCTACTGGGCTGGATCATCGACCAGTTCAGCTTCGCGGCGATGTTCTGGACCAGTTCGCTGGTCGCCATCGGCGTGGGCACGCTTTATGCCGCAACCGGCGCCCGCCGCCCGGACGTCGATCGATATGGCAACGAGGCACTCGAAGAAATTGAACCGGCCGCTCACTCGGCCATCGCCGATTCCCTGGAGCCGCAACACGCGACGACAAGTCGGTAACCGCGTCCGCCCCAGGTCTCCGTTTTCCCTTTCTGACCTCTCCATGCGTGTTCTGCATTGCGCCGCCAGGGTTTCGATGGATTGCATCCTGGGATTCGAACGCGAAAACCACTGACGCCAAGGCGTGAAGTCGCAAAAGAAGGCCACGCAAAGACGAAAGAGTCTTTCGTTCCTGCGGCTTTGTGGTCTCACCCTCTGCGAGTCAGCGTGCCGACGTCTCCTTCTTCACCTGTGCGGCAGCTTCCTTGACCGCGGGATGCTCGAGGAGAAACTTGCGGCGCTCGGAGGCGAAGGCCCGGAGGCCAGGCCCGGGGCGTCCACCGGGGCCGGCATTCCGTGCGGTGGGTTCCGCGCCGCTGACGGCGGCTTTGAACGCGGCGAACGAGCTCAACTTGCGCGTATCCTGCTCGACTTCGGACGAGATCAACGCTTCGTAGTCGGCGACGATCGGGCCAAGCGTCTTCCAGTCGAGCCACTTGTCGGCGATGGTGTGGACGTGCTGCAGATAGCGTGTCCGTAGCGAGGGGACGGCCAACAGTTTGCTGCGCAGTGGTTTTGAAGAATCGGTCAGCCCCACGAGGGGATCGAGCTGAGTGCCCGCCGGCCCGCGTCCGCCGGGTCCACCTCCGAAGCCTCCGCCGGGACCGCCCGGTCCACCACGTCCCGCCTGTTGAGGGCCCCGCGGGCCGCGTTCTTCGCGACCTCCCGGCTCTCGCCGACCTTCCGGACGCTGTCCCCGCTGTCCTTCGGGCCGACGGCCATTGGGGCCGCGCGGCTCGGGTCGTCGCTCTGCGGCGGGTCCGCCGGGGCCCGCTCCGAAGCCTCCCGGAAGTCCACCGGGGCCGCCGCCTGGACCGCCGAAGAAGAAGCCGCCCCCCCTCATCGGGCCGCCCCCTGCATGGAACGTCTCGTTCATGTCGTGCGGGATGACGTGAA
>JADZEF010000039.1 GCA_020850695.1 Planctomycetaceae bacterium
CGGATCATCAGTCCGGGATCGCCGCGGGTCAATGGGCGACTCCCATGCAATGCCCTCCGAGTGCGAGCAATTCCGCGTCGCCAACGGAACGCGGAGCTTCGACTTCCTTCTCCATCTGGCCCTACGGACGAAGGTTGCTCAGGGTGTCGACCAGCACGCGGACAGCGCGACCACGATGGCCCCACTCCGCGGTTTCCTCAGCGCTCAGCTCGGCGAGTCTTCGTCCGGCGCCGTCCACCTCGAACAGGACGTCATAACCGAAGCCTTGTTCGCCCTTCGGCTCCCGACGAATGCATCCAGGACAACGCCCCTCGGACTCCGCAACGATCGTTCCCGTCGGATCGGCGAGCGCGAGGCGACAAATAAATTGGGCCGACCAGGGCTCCCGATGCTCGCTCAATCGGCGCAGCAGCAGCGAGCGATTGTCGTCCATCGATGCGCTCGGACCGGCGAACCGAGCCGAACGGACTCCGGGGGCGCCGCCCAACGCGTCGACTTCCAGTCCGGTATCGTCGGCAAGCACCCACGAGCACAATTGCGTCGCGTATCCGGCCGCTTTGCGTCGCGCATTCTCCACAAGCGTGGCGCCGGATTCGTCGACCGGAACCACGCCTGGAAAGTCCGCCAGGGTCCGAAGGGTCAGTCCGGTGCGCGCCAGCAGACCGGCTAACTCCCGGGCCTTCCCCGCGTTGCTGGTGGCGAGGACGAGTTCCCTGAATGGAATCCGCATCACATGAAAAGGCCGCACGGAAGTGTTGCCGTCACGCACCGCATGACGAGCGGACGAGAAAACGACGCCACATCGCAGGCACTTTCGACAATCGAAGACTTCGATGACGAGCTCAGGCGACGCGTCCGGCCTCAAGAGATCGCGGAAAGGAACTTGTCCTGAAGTGATGGAATCGCCGCGGACAGCACCTGCTCGACCTGCTCGGCGAAGAGGAACTGCATTTCTTCTCGCACGTCGTCCGGAATGTCTCGCAGGTCCTTGCGGTTCTCGGCGGGAAGAATCACTCGGCGGATTCCCGCCCGCCGGGCCGCGAGCACCTTCTCACGGATGCCGCCGACCGGCAGCACCAGTCCGGTCAGGGTGATTTCGCCGGTCATCGCCGTATCGTTGCGGACCGGCTCGCCCGAGTAGGCCGACGCCAGTGCGGTTGCCATCGTCACGCCCGCCGAGGGGCCGTCCTTCGGAATCGCTCCCGCCGGAACGTGCAGGTGGACGCCCCCCTTGGTCGATTCGATCCCCAGCGCCTGGGCGTGCGAGAGGATATAACTCTGAGCCGCCCTTGCAGACTCCTGCATCACGTCGCCGAGCTGGCCCGTGAGGGTCAATCCACCTCCGTCCGGAAGCCGCAGCGCTTCGATGAACAGGACGTCCCCGCCCGCTTCGGTCCACGCCAGCCCGGTGGCGACGCCCGGCGTCTGCTTCGTCCGGAAGTGTTCCTGGAAGAAGCGTTCCGGCCCGAGCAGTTCGCTGAGGTCCTCGGGGCGAACCGTCATCGGGTCGGTGCGGCCTTCCGCGAACCGCAAGGCGACCTTCCGGCAGACGCGGGCCAGCATCCGTTCAAATTCTCGCAGCCCGGCCTCTCGCGTGTACCGCTGGATGATGGCGAGAAGCGTTTCGTCCGGCAGGATGACCTGCAATTCGCTCAGCCCCGCTTCCTTGCGCTGCCGCGGGATGAGGTACTTCAGCGCGATCTGCAGCTTCTCTTCATCGCTGTACCCGGTCAGCCGGATGACTTCCATGCGGTCGAGGAGCGGCCGCGGGACCGGATCGAGCGAGTTCGCGGTGGTGACGAAGAAGACCTTCGACAGATCGAACGGCAGGTCGAGGTAATTGTCCCGGAACGTCGAATTCTGCGCCGGGTCGAGCACTTCGAGCAGCGCCGCGGCAGGATCCCCGCGGAAGTCCCGGCCGAGCTTGTCCAGCTCGTCGAGCATCAGCATCGGATTGCGAACGCCCGCCCGGCGGATGGCCTGAATGATGCGCCCGGGCATCGCTCCGATGTAAGTCCGGCGATGTCCGCGCAGTTCCGCCTCATCGTGCAGGCCGCCGAGGCTGAAGCGTTCGAACTTCCGTCCCAGCGACCGGGCGATGGACTGCCCCAGCGATGTCTTGCCGACGCCCGGCGGTCCGACGAAGCACAGGATCGGTGCTTTGGCCTCCGGGTTCAGCTTCATCACGGCCAGGAATTCGAGGATGCGTTCCTTGACTTCCTTCAGGCCGTAATGGTCCTCGTCCAGGATCCGCCGCGCGTTGACGAGATCGAGGTTGTCCTGCGTGAGCTTCGCCCACGGCAGTTCCAGCACGAGGTCGGTGTGCGTGCGGAGCACCTGGTAATCGGGCGCGGCGGACGGAAGATTCTCGAGCCGATTCAGGTTGCGTTCGGTCTCTTTACGGACTTCCTCCGGGAGCTCGGCCTCTTCAAGCCGCTTCCGCAGTTCCACCACTTCAGCCTGCTCGGGACTCTGCTCGCCCAGTTCATCCTGAATGGCCTTGAGCTGTCGCCGCAGCAGGTACTCGCGCTGCTCCTGCGAAATCTCCTCGCTGGCTTGCGTGGCAATCTCCTTGCGGAGCTGCAGCACCTTCGTCTCGTGCGTCAGGTATTCGTGCAGCAGCCGCATCGCGTCGACGCGCGTCCCTGCTTCGAGCAGCCGCTGCGACTGCTCGAACGAGAGCTGCACCATCGTCGCCAGCATGTAGACCATCTGCATCGGGTCATCGAGCTGGGCGAACACCTCGCTGAAGTCGATGCGGTTGGGCGGCTCGACGATCCCCTGGATCCGCTCGGCCATGTCGAGCAGCTCGCGCTGCAGCGCTTCGGCTTCGGTGCCGTCCGCCGCGGGCACCGGCAGGCGCGTGACGCGCGCCGTGAGATACGGCTGGGTCTGGATCAGTTCATCGAGCTTGACCCGGTCGAGCCCCTGGATGATCAACTCGATCGACGTTTCGGAACGGGCCATCCGCTTGATGACGGCCATGGTGCCGATGTCGAACAAGCTCTCCCGGCTGGGAACCTCGGCGCTGACGTCCTTCTGCGCGACGATCGCCAGCATTTTGTCTTCGCGCGCCAGCGCCGCCTCGACGGCCGCGACCGACAGGGGCCGGCCGATCGAGATCGGAATGACGACGTACGGATAGAGGACGGTATTTCGGACGGGCACCAGCGGGAGCACGAGCGGCTCGGGCGTCTCGCTCATGTCGTCTCCCCGTCGACGGTCACACGCACGAGAAGCATCCCATCGCGGTAGTCGGTCTGGATGCGGGCCGTCGCGAGATCGCGCGGAAGCTCAAACCCGCGCTCGAACTGGCAATACGTGATTTCCAGCGACTGGCATTCGCGGAATTCGTCGTCGCAGCACGAATCGCGGCGCTGTCCGGCGACGACCACCTTGCGCCCGCTCGCCCGCACCTGGATCTCTTCCTTGGCAACACCAGCCAGCTCGATCTTCAGCAGCCAGCCGGACGGGGTGCGGTAGACGTCGGCTGCGGGCTGCCAGCGAACACGACCGCCGGAGAGGGTTCCAAACCCGCTCCGTTTCAGACGAGGGAAATCCTGGAACATCGACACGCCTTCTGCAGGACGGAAGCGCTGGCCCGCGGGAGGAATCGGACAGGAGTCTCGCGAGTCGCTTTGTCGATCCTACCACGCGAGGGATGCTTCCGGCGAGTGAAGATTCGGCCGTCCCCCCTCATCCTCGCCCATCGCGGAATCCTCGAGGAAGAGGCCCCCGCACCGCGTTCAATTCTTCAGCAGAAGGGACGGCCAGACGCCGGCAAGGACGATCGCCATCGCAACGATCGCCCCCAGCAGCAGCGGCCAGCGACCTGCCAGCGTGTGCCGGCACACCGGGCGACGCCAGAACGTCAGCGTGACGATTCGCAGCGCATACCTGATCAACGAAATCCATCCCATAACCACCAAGACCGCCAACGCGACCGCCGCGGGATGCAGAGCGGCACTGGCGGCTCCCGCGAAGTCACGGCGGACGGACCAGGCGCTCGCCAGCACCAGAAGGCGTCCCCAGAGGGGGGCCGTCAACGGCAGGCCCGCCAGTCCGGCAAGAAAGATGGCGAGTAACGCGGAGGCCATGGGAGAGTTGCGGACCAGTCCACGGAAGTCTTCGAGAGTCTCCAGCCGGCGATCGGGGGCGCGGATGCCATCGACCACCGCTCCCAGGCCCAACAGCACGGCACCTTCGGCAATCAGCGCCGCCAGCCAGGCATTCGATGCCAATTCGAGCAAGCCACCAGGGGGGGGAAGATCGGGCTGTGTCGCGATCCAGCCCGCAGTCGCCAGCCCCGCCAGCACAATCCCCGTCTGAATCATGGCGGCCGCATGCAGTCCCGGCCGCACCGCAACCTCGCGAGCGAGCACCAGCGATCCGATGCCCAGCGAGGCCGCTGCCGTGACCCCCGTGAGAAGGGCTCCGGCGTTCTCCGAACTCGACGGAAGAATGATCAGCCGCGCCCAGGCGACAAGCACCGCGCCACGCCCAAGAACCATCCACGCGGTCAGGTCGCTGAACGGTCGAAGTGCCGGCAACTGCCACAGCGGCAGATGAAACGGCGCCGCCATGAGCCGCATTCCGAGGCTGGCAATCAGGAAAGCCGTCGAGACGGCCGCGCGTGGCGTTCCCGAAGAAGCTGCGATGCGCGGAGCGTTCCCGCGGCTCGATTCATCCGAGACCTTCGCCGCAACCGCAGGTCTCACGCCCGCATCCATCCAAGGGTTAGTGAGTGCGATTCCGACGGCGAACAGCAAGGCCGCCATCAGCCCGGCCGCAGTCTCCCCGCCCAGGCCCTGCTCGCCGGCAATCCTCTGAGGTTCGTCCGGTTCGAGTCGACGCCGCGCAATTTCGCAGAACGCGATCAGCTCGAGCCCCATCCAGAGATCACGTGCCGTCACTCCGGCGACGACTGACAGCGTGCCGGCGATCGTCAGCAACAGTAGTCCCGCACTGCTCCCCCTTCGTTCGACGTCGTCTCGCGCGAATTCCCGCGACGCCGAGAGGAGACAGAGCAGCAAACCGCTCGACCACACCAACACGGCCGCCCTGCCCACGCCGCGGCCGTGCAGCGTTTCGAGGGGAGACGCCAAGGTTGAAAACGACAAACCGCCTGCAACGAGTAGCACGACCGCTGCGAGCGCCCACCAGACGATGCTGCGGGCCGCGACGCACCGCTCGGCGACGAGGAGCAGCACTCCCCCGGCGGTCAGCGTCAGAATCACCACGCCGGGATCATGCATGATCAGGCCAAAGAAGGTAGCCCTCATGCTCCGCATGAGGTTAAGCCGTCGGAGCCTGCCGCACTCTTTCTTTATCCCGAGTTCGAGTGAGGAAGGCTTAACCTCTTGCGGAGCAAGAGGGCCACTATTAAGCCACCCACGGGTCCCTCGCGAACCGCTTGTCGCGGTATTTCTCGAGCTTCTTGTGGTCGAGCGTCACGCCCAGACCGGGCCGCTGCGGGATCTCAAGGAAGCCCTCCGAGTCGATCACGAACCGCTCGACCGTCAGGTCTTCGATGTACGCGCACGGCGTCAGATACTCGACGTAGCGGGCCACCGGCATGGCGGCTGCCAGCTGCAGGTCGGCCGCGACGCCGATCGCGGTGTTCCAGCCGTGCGAGACCATCTGGATGTTGTGGTCGTGAGCCATCCAGCCAATGCGGCGCGACTCGGTGATGCCGCCGTTCTTCGTGCAGTCGGGCTGAATGATGTCGACCGCCTTGTTCTCCAGCCACGGAATGAACGACTGCCGCCGCGTCAGCACTTCCCCCGTCGCGATCGGCACCGGCGAGTTTCGCGTCAGCTCGATGTACCCCGCCAGGTCGTCCGGCGGCAGGGCCTCCTCGAACCACACGATATCATACTGGGCGAGCATCTTCGCAGTCTCGCGGGCCCAGTTCATCCCGTGCGGCCAGAACTGCTCGCTCCCCCCCGCATCGACCATCAGCTCGACCTTGTCACCAACCGCCTTACGGGCTGTGCGGATCAACAGTTCGTCAAACTTCCGGTCACGGCGGCCGAAGGGACGCCAGCCCATCTTGATCGCCTTGAACCCGCGGCCGACCGTCGCTTCGAGATTGCGGGCGAGCTGCTCCGGCTCATCGAACAGCATCGAGCCATACGGCTTGATCCGCGAGCGGTAGTTCCCCCCCAGCAGCCGCGACACCGGCTGCCCGCACGCCTTGCCGAAGATATCCCACAGGGCGATGTCGATCCCGCTGATCGCATGCTCGACCGATCCGCCGCGCCCCTGCCAGAACGACGATTGCCGTAGCCGCTCGGTCACCCGCTCGGGCTCGACCGCCGACTCTCCCTTCAGCATCGGCCACAAGAGGCCGACCGCCCCCTGCACCAACCGCCCCGACGTAAAGCAACTGCCGACACCCGTCACGCCGGTATCGGTCGTGATCTCGATGAGGGCATGCAGATCGTCCTCGGGCTTATGCCCCTGCGGCCATCCGCCATCAACCGTCCCGCCACACAGAGGAATGACTTCGAGCTTCGCGATCTTCATCAGCAGAGGTCTTCGAAAAGTGGATCGTCGTTGGAACGCACCTGCGCTCTTGATGGGCGGACATCATAATCGCCGACCGTCGAACGATCACTCCCGCGGCGCGGTAGCTCCCGGCGCGACAGCACCCAGGCTGCGGCTCGGAGCAGCCTGGGTGCCGAATCGAATGACGTGGTTCAGAAACGAAATCCATACCGAAGGCGACGTCGCCGGATCAACCACCAGAGCCGTCAAATGGATTTGAATCCGACTTCGCTTCTCCATATCCCACTTCGTTCCGTTCGATCGTGAACCATCCGAACAAAGCGAGAATCATTCCATTGACAATCGCTGCACGAAGAACATGAGCCTGTCCAACACCTCCCAGAAACTTCAACCCGGTCAAGAATCCAAGAGCGAACAATCCCGCAAGTTTCTTACCGCGGTGTGCATCTCGAAGGATAGTCGCCTCCCATGCACCTGCTTTAAGAAACCCAAGGATCGACCCATCAACAAGACCAGTGAAAACGGCCAACCCGATGAACATCGGATTGCCTTTCCATCCTGGAACCAAGGGTGCTGCCACACTAGCAATGAGCCCTCCGCAAATTGCCGCACTGACCACAAGCAGGATTTTCATCAAGACGACTGATCGCCGGGAAGGAACGATCCTCCGACATTCTCCCAGCGCCTGCTCCCACACCCTAAACGTCTCCGCTGTGAATCCGCAGACGAATGAAAGGTGAGCCTCCGGAACAAGCACCACAATCAGCCGTCGGTCGGGAAGCCAAGCTCCTGATTGATCCCAACCGCAGGAACTTGTCTTCCACTGCGTCCCTTCAAGTGTCGTCGATATCGTCCCGCTTCGCCGGTGGATACTGAGGGTCGAACCCAGCAACCGTATTTCCTGAATGGAGTGACGCAAGCCAAGAATAAGCGATTGCGGCAATCCGACGATCGATACGAATGCGAAGGAGAATCCAAAGAACCAAAGGCACTTTCCGGGGATGCGAATCCAGTCGACTTGTCCGAC
>JADZEF010000040.1 GCA_020850695.1 Planctomycetaceae bacterium
GGGGCCGTCCATCATTGCGCCCGAGTGCACCGAGACGTTTGAAGTTCCCCCTGCCAAGACGCGTCTCGCGTTTATTCCCGGGAGGGGCGTCGTCGGCTGCGAAACGGCGATCGACTGATTGCCGCGGTCGAATGTGGCGTGGTGCCGATCGACAGAAAGTCCGTCTGCAGAAGCCTTTCCATCGCAGTCGATGGACACGGCTCGCTCTCGACGTGTGAGACGCGCGGTCGCTCAGTCGGTGCCCGCCTCCGCACGAATCTCGGTCTCCTCTCGTTCTTGTCTCACCCGGGAGACGCCCCCAGGACTTGGTGACAATTCCGCACATCTGTCTTCTGGCGTTTTGTGCGACAGTTGAATATCATTTGATGCGTCTTGGGGAAGATGCCGATCATTTCGAAGGGCAGCGCCATTCACGCTGTCTTCGCGCCCATTTCGTTGACCCTCGCTCCGGGGAAATCAATCGATGGACCAGAAGTTTGAAGGCACGCCGAAAGCCACACTGCGCGTCGAAGGCCGCACGGTCATCCGCACGGCCGTGACGAACGACTGGGGTTCTCAGCTTCTCTGGAAGATCACGCGCGGTGGCGAGCCAGTCGCCAGCGTCAACGCCCGCCTCGGCGAATCGTACTCGCTCGCCGACGCGGCCCCCGGCCAGTACGAGGTCGTCCTGCAGATCTTCAAGTACGAAAACTACGCGAAAGATGCGGCGGGCAAGTACACCGTCAGCAAATTCATCGACGTATCGGACAAGGTGACCGTGACGATCTGACGCGAAGGCGTCCCGCACGAGTTCGCACGGATTGCATCGTTGCATCCCCCCTTGCGCCCCGCACAGAACACTCTCCCCCGCGAGCCACCCATGCTTCACCTCGGAGACGTCCGCGTTCCGGTCTGCCACGGTGTCACCCGCCGCAGCTTTCTCCACGCCGGAGCGGCTGGCATCGGCGCGCTCAGCATGCACGCCATGAACGCTCTCGAAGCGTCGGGCGCCGTCAACGAGTCAAAGGCAAAGATCCGCAACTGCATCACCATCTTTCTCGTCGGCTCGCCCGGCCAGGTCGACACCTGGGACATGAAGCCCGAGGCTCCCGCCGAGGTCCGCGGCAAGTTCAAGCCGATCGACACCAACGTCCCCGGCATCCAGATCTGCGAGCACTTCCCGCTCATGGCGCGCATGATGGACAAGGTGGCCCTCATCCGCAGCCTGCACCACAAGACCGGCGCCACGCACGAAAACGGCCAGCGCTGGATGATGACCGGCCACGACTTCAACGCCGACAGCATGAAGCCGCACAGCGGGTCGGTCATCTCGCGCGTCTTCGGCAACAACGGCATGCTCCCCGCGTCGGTCCTTCTGCCATGGAAGATCGGCAACACCGGCGCCGGCCCTCTCCACGGCCAGACTGCCGCGTACCTCGGGAGCGCCCACGAGCCGTTCTATCTCGGGTCCGATCCGTCGCGGTCGGACTTCAAGGTGGCCGACCTGTCGCCGCCGGCCGGCCAGACCGAACTGCGGATCAATACGCGGCACAACCTGCTCAAGCAGCTGGATGACATGCAGCGGCGCGCGGAGAACGGCCCGGCTCTCAGTCGAGATACCGCCTATTCGCGGGCGTTCAATCTCATCACGTCGAACGAAGCGAAGCAGGCGTTCGACCTCTCGCAGGAAGCCGAAACCACCCGCGACCGCTACGGCCGCAACACGCTGGGCCAAAGCTGCCTGATGGCCCGCCGCCTCGTCGAGCGCGGCTGCCGCTACATCACCATCAATCACTTCGACACCGTCTTCGGCATCTCGTGCTGGGACATGCATGCCGACGGCGGCGGCCTCAACAACACCTATGCCGACTACGAGAATCTCCTCTGCCCTCAGTTCGACTGGGCCTATACCGCTCTCCTACAGGACCTCGAAAGCCGCGGCCTGCTCAACGACACGGTTGTCTGCGTGCTGAGCGAAATGGGCCGCACCCCGCAGCTCAACCCGCGCGGCGGCCGCGACCATCACCCCGCCGCGTGGACCAACTTCCTCGCCGGCGGCAACATCAAGGGAGGCCAGGCGATCGGCTCGACCGACAAGACGGGCGCCCGCCCCCAGAACAACCCGATCGAACCGCCGCAGGTCCTCGCAAGCATTTACCACGCGATGGGCATCGACCTCGAAACCACGATGATGCCCGGCCCCGGCAGCCGCCCGGTGCGGCTCGTCGAAGCCGAGCCGATCGACCAGTTGTTCTGATCGTGGAGGCGTTCTGGCTGTCCGACAAGCGGTGGAAGCAGAAAACAGTCGCAGCCCATGTCACCTGCAGATGAATAATGCCCAGCCTTCGGCACTGGCGACGGTTACCGCACCAAGACAATCGAGAACAAAAGGCTGTCACTGTTCGTGCCGAGAGTCAATGCGTCGAAGTTCGCCGGCTTCCAACACCCTGTTGGGAAAACGACGATGGCGATTCAGTTTGGCTGCCCGCACTGTTCCGCACATCTTGAAGTCAAAGACGCCGCCGCGGGCAAGAAGCGAAACTGTCCTCGATGCGGCGGGGTGTTGGTTGTCCCCACGCCGGTGCTGCCTTCACCGGAATCCGTCGCAACGGCTGGTCCAAACCAGTTCCCGTCTCCGTTTTCGCAGCCGTCAAATGACACCGCTCGTGCCGCGCTGGATTGGGCACCTGTCGCAAGCGCTCCGTCTGTATCCCCGGCGGTCACATCAGCAGGGAGCCCTTTTACCTTCCCGGACTCCGGGGATCTCAAACCTCTTCCACATTCAAATCCGCCGGTGGAACCTGCCGAAAACGCTCACGTGATGAGTAACGGCGTCTGTTCGGTCTGCGGATGTTCCGAGAGCTTCCTGTCCAAATTCGATACTGGTTGCCGTCCTCCGCCAGATCAAGTCGCCGATTTGAGCGCGATACCGGCCGATATTCCGGCAGGTGAAGTCTGGTTTGAAGTGCGACTGGACAGCGGTGAAATTCGGCGATTCAAGCAGGTTCAACAGCTTTGCGACTTGCTGATTGCTGGATCAGCCAATCGTTTCACGCAGGGGCGCGAACTCTATGCAAAGCCTTCGGGCACAGGTGACGACCAAGTCGCTGCGCTGGAAATCTGGAAGACTCGCACGTCCTGGCTTCCGATCGGCTCCGGCCTCCTGCACAACAACTATGCGGTTCATGAGCTGTACGACCCGATCGGCGCGAATGTGAAGTACGGCGTGCAGATCGCCTGTGGGGTGCTTTTTTTCGTTATCTTTTTCGCGGTGTTCGGGATGGAGTCAAGCCGAGGATTTGGAGCAGGAAGTTTCTATCGATACGTTGTCGAGAGTTCGACTCCCGGCCAGACCGGAAAAACCTACCTAATTCTGCTGGTAGTTTATGCCGTGGCACTGGGTGCAATGGCAGCTGTTGGCGCCGGCCTGTCCGGAGTTCCCCTCGGTTTTGCCGCAGGGTACGGTGTCGGTATCTATCGGTTCTCTCGGATCCGTCGCCCGCCGCCGGACCAGTTCCCCGGCAAATCTGGCGTCGCAACCTATGGTTGGGCGTCTTTGGCGTGCGTAGCAACTCTGTTTGTCGGCCTCGCGTTTTTGATGATGCGGCGCAGCTAGCGCTCCGCCGCTGGCCCACCCTGTTTTGGAACGACCGCGTTCCGAACCCCTACAGTTACAGCCTCAGTTGCTCCTCCAGGAAGCGTGCCGATGCTGACGATTCTGGGTTCAAAGCAGCAGTACTGTGACGGAATGCGCCGTCGCGATTTCCTACGGATCGGGGCGCTGGGCGGCGCACTGTCGCTGCCCGAGTTGCTGCTGGGGCGGGCTCAGGCAGAAACGGCCGGCCGGTCGTCGCGGAAAGCCGTCATCATGGTCTGCCTCAACGGCGGGCCGAGTCACCTCGACATGTACGACCTGAAGCCGAAGGCGCCGGTCGAGATCCGCGGCGAGTTCGAGCCGATTCCCACCAACGTGCCGGGCATCGAGATCTCCGAACTCATGCCGATGCAGGCCCGCATCGCGGACAAGCTGGCGATCGTTCGCAGCGCCCAATGGCCTCTCGATGACGGTCATCACCTGCATTTGATGTTCAGCGGGTTTCGCAAGACCGACCAGCGACCGTCTTTCGGATCGATCGTCAGCCGTGTTCGCTCGGAGCGGGGGGTGAAAGATCCGCTGCCGCCGTACATCAGCATGGCCCAGTTTCCCCCGCACCCGGTGCTGGCGGGGCACGAGGAACCGACCTATGTCGGGGCGCGGCATCGGCCGTTCGTCCCCTGGACGGCCGGCGACCTGATCAACACGCAGATCAACTACACCGGCCCGGGAATGGGAGCGATCAAGAACCTCGATCCGGTGGACGGCGTGACGCTCGGCCGCATGTCGAGCCGTTCCTCGCTGCTGGCCCAGCTCGATCGCTTTCGCAGCGAAGTCGATGCGCGGGGAGAAATGGACGGCGTCGACTCCTTCACGCATCGCGCGCTCGACATGATCAGCTCGCCCCGGGTGCGCGAGGCGCTCGACCTCAGCAGGGAGCCTCCCGAAATGCACGCTCTGTATGGCGGTGACATTCCGTGGAAGGGGGACCCGGATCCCCGCCGCTGCTGGGAAGGAAGCAAGTTTCTAATGGCGCGGCGGCTGGTTGAGGCCGGCGTTCCCGTCGTCACGCTGGCCGCTGGCGTGTGGGACACGCACAGCATGCATTTCCCGTATCAGCGGGGCTATGTTCCCTTGCTCGATCGTTCGATCCACGCGCTGGTGACCGACCTCCACGCCCGCGGGATGGACAGGGACGTGGCGGTGGTGGTGTGCGGAGAGATGGGGCGCACGCCGCGGGTGAACAAGTCCGCCGGCCGAGACCATTGGGCTCCTGCCGGCTTTGCATTGTTCGCCGGCGGCGGCCTGAGGATGGGTCAGACCATCGGCGCGACCGACGCCCAGGGGGACCGTCCGGCAACTCGCCCTTACGGACCGCAGAACATTCTGGCCACGCTTTATCACGTGTTGGGAATCGACACCACTCTCACGTTTCCCGATCACGCGGGCCGGCCGCGGTATGTGCTGGACGATCGCGAGACGATCGCCGAGCTGATGTGAGAGTCGTCGAGCGCAACGTCGCATTGCCCCGGCCCGGCGATTCTCCCCGCAGTTGTCATGTTCTACCGTTTCGAGATCGGCACGAACTTCTGCGCCCGCTCGCCGTAGATGTCGCCGACGTAGACGTTCCCTTGCGAGTCCTGGGCGATGCAGTGCGCGCCGACGGTCTCGCCCGGCTTCAGCTTCGATGTGTCGGGCTTGTCCTTGTTTGTGCCGATGTCCCCCAGCGGCAGCGTCCAGGTCTGCAGGACGCGGCCCGACGGATTGAACCGCATGAAGAGCTGGTCCTTGTATTCCGGATAGACGTTGTGGCGGAACCACCAGTGCGGAGATGACCCGCACACCCACAGTTCGTCGTTCTTCGTGATGGAAAGGCCCCACGGCATCAGCACGTTCGACCATTGATCGACGAACTTGCCGTCCTGCGTGAAGAGCTGGATGCGGCCGCTGTTGCGGTCGGCGACGTACAGCATCCCCTTCGAATCGACCACGATCGCGTGGGGAAGGACGAATTGCCCGGGCTTCGGACCGGCCGTGCCGAATTCCTTGACGAACTTCCCGTCCTTCGAGAAGTGGACGATGCGGCGGTTGCCGTAACCGTCGCTGACGAAGATGTCGCCCGACTTCGTAATCGTCATGTCGGTCGGCATGTTGAAGTGGGACTCATCGGTTCCCGACTTGCCTCGCTCGCCCAGCGACATCAGCAGCTTGCCCTCCGGCGTGTATTTCTGGACGACATGCAGTCCGAAGTCGGCGACCCAGATGTTGCCTTCGGGGTCGATCCGCAGATGGTGTGGCTGGACGAACTGGTCCTTGCCCCAGGTTCGCACGAACGTGCCGTCCGCTCGATAGACCTGCACCGGATCGGGCCCCTTGCGGAAGAACCACACCTGGTCCTTGTCGTCGACGGCAAGCCCGGACACCCAACCCGCTCCGCTCACATTCTCAGGACGCTTCGGCCAGGATGGATCAACGTCGAATTCCGTCACCACCGGGTCGTCGGCGTCGGCCCCTCGCAGCGTAGCGTTCGACCCGCAGAGAATCGCCAGGACGGCCAGAAGTCGGAACGGAGCAGGGATCGGCAATGTCATGGGTCTGGATGGCCGAAAAGTGACGGGGGAAGCGAGCCATCAAACGGCCCGCAGAGAAACTTGGCAAAGCAATGTTTCCCGCTCCCTTTCTACCGACATCTGCTGAGAGAGGAAACCTTCGGAAACGGTATCGGAGCCGGGGCCGAAGGCGGGCTCTAACGTCCTCATTGTTTGCCACTGCCCATTGGCCATCGTGCGAGCCCTTGGCACGTCCTGGGCGCAACGCGATCAGCACGCTTGCGCAGCGGCCCGCTTTTCCGAGAACACACTCCATCGACAGAATCACAAATCCACTTTCCCGTGGACCCGCGGATCTCCGGCGACGTCGGGCCGCGTTCCGGTGAAATAGGCTCGCCCGGCTTCGACCAGGTATCGAAGGCCGCTCATTCCGCTGTTGTCCCAATACTCTCCTGCATCGCTGCGAATCTGCAGCAGGATGAGGTTGGGATCGTCCTTGCCGCCGGGGAACCAGACTTTCCAGGCCTCGTTCCAGAGGCGTGCAACGCGGTCTCGATCTTCGACCATGGTGGCTAAACCGCTCAAGGACACGAACTTCATGGACGTCTGCAGCACCAGATTGACCTGATGATCCCGCTCGATCTCCTGTATTTTGGCGGAATGCCGATCGGTCATCAGCCACACGGTTCCGTCGTCCTCGATCTCCGCGATCTGCATTGGCCGGGACCGCAACTGACCGCTGCTCGTGCGGCTGACGAGCATCGCCGTCTTGAAGTCCTGCAAGAGGTCCTGCATTTTCTGCCGGGGCGAAGTCGTCATGGATTGGCCTCCGCTGAGGTTCTGGGAAATGCGTGCCGGCCGCCGTTCAGGGAACGATGAGCAAATGGCAGGCCGCACACTGGCGCAAGACGATGTTCAAAACGACTGATCGCGGGATACACTCGTGCGTCAGTAGGGTGGATTGTTTTTTTCGGAACCTGGCGCCGACGATGCCGGATACTTCCTCGACAAACCTTCCTCAATTGCTGGCTCGTGCCCGGATGGGTGACGCGGCGGCGCGCGAGGCGCTTTTTGAGAAGTGCCGGGCCTATGTCGGCGTGGTGGCCCGGTCTCAGGTCGAAAGCTGGTTGCGGACGAAGGTCGACGCATCGGACCTGGTGCAGCAGACGCTCCTCGACGCGCATCGCGCCCTGCACGAGTTTCAGGGGACGACGGAAGCCGAATGGTGCGCGTGGCTGAAGCGGATTCTCGCGCACAATGCGGCCGACTTCGTGCGTCACTACCGCGGTACCGCCAAGCGGCAGGCGCGGCGCGAAGTTCCGCTGCACGCGCCGTGCGGCGATCAATCGTCTTACACGCGCGACGTGGCGGCCGGCGGGGATTCGCCCAGCCAGATGGCGATGCGGAACGAGGAAGAACTGGTGGTCGCGGCGGCCCTCAGCCGCCTCTCGGACGACCATCGCGAGGTGATCATTCTGCGCAACCTGCAGCGGCTCCCTTTTGACGAGGTGGCGCAGCGGATGGGCCGGACGCGTCCCGCCTGCCAGATGCTGTGGATGCGGGCGATCAAGAGCCTTCAGGAAATCCTGGGGCGCGGGGGGCTGGAATGACCGGCGACGCCCCGCGTCTGGACGAAACGCTTCCGCTCGAACCCGATCCGCCGACCGAAGAGCTTCGGTTGGCCGAGTTGCTGGATCGGTACGTGGACGGTCTGCATCGCCGCGATGCCTCCTCATGCAGCCAGGTCTACGAGCAGAATCCCGAGTTGCTCGACCTGCTCCGCTGCCTCCATTCGCTCGACACGCTTGCGCCGGACCCAACCCCGCTGGATCGCGCCCTCAAACCCGCCTCTGCGCTTACGGAAGGCTCAGGGAACGCGGAAGACTCAGGCACAGCGAGTGCGAACTCGCTGCCGCGCGGCTTCGGAAAGTACGTCCTGCTGGAAGAGGTGGGTCGCGGCGGCATGGGTGTGGTGTATCTTGCCCGCCAGCAGGACCTCGACCGATTGGTCGCGGTCAAGATGATCCTCGCGAGCCATCTCGCCTCGAACGAGGAGGTGCGGCGATTCTACGCCGAGGCCCGGATGGCGGGCGGACTGCGCCATCCGCACGTCGTGGGCATCCACGAAGTCGGGCAGATCGACGGCCAGCACTACTTCGCCATGGATTACGTGAAGGGGAACAGTCTGGCGGCCATCCTTCGCCGCGGGACACTGGATACAGACCAGGCGGTGAAGACGCTCACGGCCGTGGCCCGCGCGGTGCACTACCTTCACGAGCACAATATCGTTCACCGCGACCTGAAGCCGTCGAACATCCTGCTGGACGAGCAGGGCGCGCCCTACGTCACGGACTTCGGCCTTGCCAAGGCCTTCGTCGGGGACAGCGGACAGACGCGCACCGGCATGATCGTCGGCACTCCCAGCTACATGGCTCCCGAGCAGGCGGCGGGCCGCCCCTCGGACGTCACCGCCCGCAGCGACGTTTACAGCCTCGGCGCCATCCTCTACGAACTCCTCACGGGCCGACCTCCCTTCCAGCATGAGAACCCGCTCGACACCCTCGTCGACGTGATCGAAGGGGAGCCGACACTCCCGACGCGGCTCAACCAGCACGTTCCCCGCTCGCTGGAACTCATCTGCCTGAAGTGCCTCGAGAAAGACCCTCAGCGCCGGTACGCCTCGGCGATCGAGTTGGCGGAGGATCTTGAGCGATACTCTCGGGATGAACCCGTCGCCGCGCAGCCCGCCGGAATTGTGCAACTGATGCGCCGCTGGGGTCGCCGCGAGCCGGCGCTGGTTGTCCGGCTTGGAACGCTCGCAGCGGCCATGGTGGTGTTGCAGATCAACTACATGTTCGCCGGCGTCGACCGCCCTTTTCACATTCTGGTGATGACTGTCCTGGCGGGGTGGGGCGTGCTGTGCGTGGTATTTCAGGCGATGCTGAATCGGGAAAGCCTTGCCGACATCGCTCGTTACGCGTGGTGCGGGGCGGATGCCGCGCTGCTGACGACTCTCCTGTGGCTCTCCGACCCGCCGCGCGGTCCGCTGCTCGTCGGGTACGCGGCTCTGGTCGCCGGCTCGGGCATGTTCTTTCGCGTCCGCCTCGTCCTCTGCATGACGTGCATCTGCATCGTCGCTTACGGCGTGCTCCTTCGTCTGCATCCGGCCGAAGCCCGCCCCGCGCAGTATCCTGCCATCTACATGGTGGTGCTGGCGATCATTGGCCTGATCGTCGCCTACCAGGTGTATCGCCTGCGAATTCTCAGTCGGTACTTCGAGTCCCGCCGCGACTGACTGGCAGCGCCGGTCGCGCGGTGCGTGCGTTGCGGAAAAATTTCCGCGAACGCCGTGAACCTTTCGCGAGCCGACTGCGTCTTCCTGAACGAACCGGTTGCGGTTCTTGCGAATTCCAGTATGCAAACCTTCGATCAAGCCATGTCGACCGCACAACTCGCCATCCTGGCCGCCGATTCGATGCAGGTAGGGCTCGCGTATGCGATGTCCCATCTGGATCAGCTTCTCGCCGGATGATGCCGCGTCTTCTCTGCGACCCGCAGAGGCCCGGCATCGTCAGGATGCCGGGCCTTTTTCGTGCGCAGAGGCTTCTTGATTCTTCCGATCTTGTGCTCTTGGCCGAGCGGCAGAGGTTCCGGACTTCCAATCCGGCAAGGCGGGTTCAACTCCCGCAGAGCACTTTAGGAAGTGGGTAGTGGATAGTTGGTAGTGGGTAGGCAGCAGAAGGCAGCGGAGCGTCAAGCCTCTTCTGGCTACCCATTATCAACTGCCCACTACCCACTTCTCTCCTGCGGGATCGTCGCTGCTGGTAGCGATACCGGGCTCTGAACCCGGGGGCGCAGGTTCGATTCCTGCTCCCGCAATTTTGGTGGGTAGTGGGCAGTTGATAGTGGATAGCCAGAAGGGAGAGTTCAAGCTCTATCGCTTCTTCGCTGGCTACCCACTACCAACTATCCACTACCCACTCTCCGGAAGTCATCCGGCCGGATGAGGAGCCTGATTCGAAATCAGGTGGCGGGGACATTCCCCGCTTGTGGGTTCAAGTCCCACGGCTTCCGCTCAAGATCCAAGGTGCGAAAAGGTATGAAGAGGTGCAAAGCGGTGTGAAATGGCAGGAGCTATTTTCGGAGATCAATCCTCCAGCCTCTTCACACCTCTTCGCACCATTTCTCACCTCTTCGCACCCTGCTTCTTGCTTCTCGTCCCGTGGCCCAGCGGCAACGGCACCTCCCTCACATGGAGGCATTCGGTGGTTCGAGTCCACCCGGGACGACTCTTGGATTGTCTTGTTCGATTCGCGTGACTGACGCGCCACACCGCGTGGCGCCCGGCGGAAGTTGCGGGTTCGAGTCCCGCCGCACGCGCTGTGGCCGTCCTGTGCTGGTTCAGGACTCCGGCTGTGAACCGGGGTTACGGTGGTTCAATTCCGCCCGGTCACCTTGGCAAGTGGGTAACAATTAGTTGGTAGTGGGTAGCCAGAACAAAGCCGCTGACAGTTTTCTGGCTACCCACTACCCACTATCAACTACCCACTACCCACTGAATTACGTCCTCGTGGAGCAGCCCGGAGTGCTCGCCGCCCTGTCACGGCGGAGATCGCGAGTTCAAATCTCGTCGGGGACGCTCGAAGCGAAGTGCGAAAAGGTAAGAAGAGGTGCGAAAAGGTGTGAAGAGGCAGATCGAAAGAGCCGCGCCCAGCGAATTCGCTTCGCGGTGTTCCTGCCATTTCGCACCTCTTCACACCCTTTCGCACCTCTTCGCACCCCGCTTCCCCCCCGCGTCGGCTGGGCATTGGCGAGCCTCAGTGGCTGTAACCCACCTGTCTTCGGACTTTGGCGGTTCAACTCCGTCCCGACGCACTCACGGCCCGTTCTTCTAACGGTTCAGGATGCGAGCCCCTCAAGCTCGCAATGCGGGTTCGACTCCCGCACGGGTCGCTCTCTTCGACGAAACACACACGACCAGGTGGTGGAACGGCAGACACACAGCGCTCAGAACGCTGCGCCTCGAAAGGGGCATGGGAGTTCAAGTCTCCCCTTGGTCACTGGGGGCAGGGTGCGAACGGGTATGAAAGGGTGTGAAAAGGTGCGAAGAGGCAGGAAAGCAATTCGTCTCAAGATCCTGCCTCTTCGCACCTATTCGTACCTCTTCACACCCCTTCGCACCGTGCCCTCCGCTCTGCGGGTGGGCCAGTGCTCAGCGGGGCCTCATAAGCCTTGCTCGCCGGGTGCGACCCCCGGACCCGCGACTTGATGAACGATGAAGAGTTCCGCGAGATTTCGCGGGCTCGTGACGGCCGGGTACGCCAATGGAAGAGCGGCGTGCTTGAGGTGCACGTGTTTGTGGGTTCGACTCCCACCTCGGTCACTTTGGAGTATTGGTGACATCATGGCGGCAACGCCTCTGACCTATCCCAAGATCCCCGGATCCAAAGGCTGTCCTGGCACGCAGTGCATCGCCTTTGAAAAGTACGACGGAACCAACCTTCATTGGACCTGGGACCGTGACTTCGGCTGGCACGAGTTCGGAACGCGACGCGACTCCTTCCAGTTGACACCGGACGGAGTCTCGGAGTTCTGCAGAGCACACACAGAACTGAGGCGTGCCTCGGACATCTTCCGACAGACCATCGCCGACGGTATCGAAGCGGTCCTGAAATCACATGGCGAATATCAGAAGGCTCAGGAAGTTCGCATCTTCACGGAGTTCCTCGGCCCTCGCTCATTCGCCGGACGGCATCAGGCAGACGACGACCATTATCTCAAGCTCTTCGATGTGGAGATTGTCGGGAATGGCATCGTCCCACCGCTGCGCTTCGTTGAGGACTTCCAACACCTCGCGATCGCTCGCGTGATCTACCGGGGACGGCTGACGGGACGATTCGCTGAAGACGTCAGACAGGGACGATATGGCGTTAATGAGGGCGTGGTATGCAAAGGAGGGACGGGAAAGTCAGATCTCTGGATGGCCAAGATCAAGACCAATGCGTATCTCGAACGACTGAAGCAGGCGTTCGCAGACCGCTGGGAAGAGTATTGGGAGTAGGCCGGGTCTTCAGGTGTTCCGGCGGCACGCCGCATTGGTAGGGCGGAAGACCGGGTTCAATTCCCGGGAGGACCTTTTTCGACAACACGGGCTGGCATGTTCCTTGGGGGCGACTGATCCTTGCAAGATCGGTGCGGTGGGTTCGATTCCCATCCGGTCCATTCAATGACGTAACTGTGATGCGCCGGGTGACGGCGATGCTCAATCGCCGCTGCGCTTCTTGAGCGCTTCCTCGCGGGCTCGCTTCCGCTCGACAATCCGCTCGATCGAATCGCTCGGGATCGCCGCAATGAGGCGCTTGGTGTAGGCGTCTTTCGGATCGGCATAGATGGCGTCCGACGGGCCGAACTCGACGATCTTACCCTTGTTCATGACGGCCATCATGTCCGACATGAACTTCACCACGCTCAGGTCGTGGCTGATGAAGATGTAGGTCAGGCCGCGCTGCTCCTGCAGCCGTTTCAGCAGGTTAAGCACCTGGGCCTGGACCGAGACGTCGAGGGCGGAGACCGATTCGTCGCAGATGATGAACTCGGGTTCGACCGCCCACGCGCGGGCGATGCACAGCCGCTGCCGCTGGCCGCCGGAGAATTCGTGCGGGTAGCGACCGAGATGCATCGGCAGCAGGCCCACCTCGCTCAACAGTGAAGCCGCCTTGTCGCGACGGTCGCGGGCCGACTTGCCCAGCCCATGCACCGACATGGCTTCCGTCAGCATCGACTCGACCGTCATGCGGGGATTGAGCGACGCATACGGATCCTGAAAGACGATCGTGATCCGTCGCCGCAAGTCACGCAGCGCCCGTCCCGCAAGCTGCGACAGCGGTTGACCGTCGAACGTCACGTTGCCTCCGGTCATCGAAATCAACCGCAGGATCGCTCGTCCCGTGGTCGTCTTCCCGCATCCTGACTCGCCCACCAGTCCCAGTGTCTGCCCGCGGAACACTTCGAAGCTGATCCCGTCGACCGCTTTCACGAAGTCGACGGTACGTCGCAGCATTCCTTTCTTGATCGGGAAGTAGACCTTCAGGTCGTTCACGCTCAAGAGCGGCGTTTGCCCCTCGGGGATTGCGGTCGCCCCGGCCGGCAGTTTGGCAGGATCGAACGGGTGGCCGATCCGCTCGAGAACCGACTTCGGATGCAGGAGCCGCCCGCGCCCCTGGGTCGACAGCGACTTCAGCCGCGCCTCGTCGAGCGGTTTCTCGACAATTCGTAGTTCCCCTCCTTCCTCCTTCACGTCCATGAAGTCGGCGACCGTCGGCAGGACGCGGTAAGGCGTGTCGAGACGCGGACGGCAGGCCAGCAGCCCCTTGGTATAAGGGTGCTTCGGCTTCTGGAAGATGTTGAGGACCGTGTCGTACTCGACCACCTTGCCGCGGAACATCACCGCCACTTCGTCCGCGATTTCCGCAATCACGCCCAGGTCATGCGTGATGAACAGGATCGACATGCCCCGCTGATCGCGCAGGCGGCGGATCAGATCGAGGATCTGCGCCTGGATGGTGACGTCGAGCGCCGTGGTCGGTTCGTCGGCGATCAGCAGCTTCGGGTTGCAGCAGAGCGCCATCGCAATCATGACGCGCTGCTTCTGACCTCCCGACATTTCGTGCGGGTAGCTGTCCACACGCGTCGCCGCATCCGGAATGCCGACTTCCTCGAAGAGCTTGATCGTCCGCTCGCGGGCTTCCTCGTCCGAGACGTCCTGATGGAGCTTGATCGCTTCCATCACCTGCCAGCCCACCCGGTAGACAGGGTTCAGCGACGTCCCCGGCTCCTGAAAGATCATGCTGACGTCGCGCCCGCGGATGGCGGGCATCTCCTTCGCCGGCAGCCGCACCAGGTCGCGTCCCAGCAGCGAAATGCTTCCTGCTTCGATCTTCGCCGAAAATTCCGGCAGCAGCCGCATGATGGTCAGCGACGTGACCGACTTCCCCGATCCGGACTCGCCGACCAGCCCCAGCGTCTGCCCTTCGCGGATCTGGATGCTGACGTCGTCGACCGCCTTCACCGTCTGGCCGTCGGTGTGGAAGTACGTCTTCAGTCCGCGGATGTCGAGAAGCGGCGGGGCGGCGGTCATGGGTGAATCAATGCGTCCCGTGGCAGGTATCGGCAGAGGTTGCGTGACGTAGTGATAGCGTGCGGGCCACGGCAGTGAAAGAGACGTTGTGGTCACCCTTTCTGCCACGACCGTGGAGTGCCGCTCCCTCCAATCACAATCTCCTACGGATTACCATCAGCGGTTGATTGGAATTTGTTTCAGGAGCTCGCCCCGTGACGAAAATCACTCGCGTTCATGCCCGGGAAGTGTTCGACAGCCGCGGCCGACCGACGGTCGAGGTCGAGATCAGCTGCGGCGAACGCACGGCTCGCGCCATCGTTCCCAGCGGCGCCAGCACCGGAAAGTTCGAATCGCTGGAGCTTCGCGATCGCGAGGACGCCCGCCTCGATGGAACGGGCGTGGGACGCGCCGTCGAGAATGTCCGCGGCGAAATCGCCCGCGCTCTCGTCGGGCTTGATGCGGCGGAACAGGAGCGGATCGATCAACGTCTCAGGGAACTCGACGGAACCGAGAACAAATCGCGGCTGGGGGCGAATGCGATCCTCGGCGCGTCGCTGGCTACGGCCTACGCGGCCGCGACAGCCCGCGGGCTGTTGCCGGTCGAGCATCTGCATGAGGTGTGGAAGCGAGTCGCCTCCAAAGGTCGGGGCGCGTCGGCGAGTCGCACCGCGGGCCTGGCGGATCAATTCGTCCTGCCGCTCCCCATGGTGAACATGATCTCCGGCGGACTTCATGCGGGGGGGAACCTCGACTTTCAGGACTTTCTCGCCGTCCCGGTGGGGGCGAAGTCCTACCGGCAGGCGCTGGAATGGATTGTCACGATTTATCGTCGACTCGGGCAGGTGCTGCTCAAGACGGGCCATGAGGGATACCTCGTCGGCGACGAAGGAGGTTATGGCCCGCGGCTCGACAGTAACAGTGATGCGGTGAAGTGCCTGATGGTGGCGATCGAGGCGGCGGGCCTGCGACCGGGAGAAGACGTGGCGATCGGCCTGGACGTCGCCAGTTCGCACTTCTACGAGGATGGCGTCTACCGCCTGACGACCGGCGGCGAAAACGAAATGACCTCCGAAGAGTTTGTCTCGCTGCTGACGGGGTGGGTCGACAATTATCCGATTGTGAGCATCGAAGACGGCGCGGCGGAGGACGACGATGCGGGATGGAAGCAGCTGACCGCCGGGCTGGCGCACCGCGTGCAACTCATCGGCGACGATCTGTTTGTCACGAATCCGAAGCGGCTGGCGGACGGAATTCAGGCCGGAGTGGCGAACAGCGTCCTCGTGAAGGTGAACCAGATCGGCACGCTGTGGGAGACGCTCGAAACGGTGCGGCTGGCGATCGACAACGGCTACTGGCCGGTCATCTCCGCCCGCAGCGGCGAGACCGAAGATGCCACGATCGCCGACCTGGCCGTCGCGACCGGGGCCGGCCAGATCAAGATCGGATCGGTCGCCCGCAGCGAACGTCTCGCGAAGTACAACCAGCTGCTTCGGCTTGAGGAGCAGCTGGGTGACCGCGCCGTGTGGCGCGGCGGTGCCATTTTTCAATCGCTTCGGAGATGACTCCGACCGGCGACGTCAATGCACGCAGGGCAAGCCGTCGGCGCCCCCATGGCTCAGGACGCGGCCTCCGGCTCGGCCGAAACCGCCAACACATCCGGCGCGGACGCTTCGCGCTGGTGTCCATCGAGGAGGCAGCTCACGTTGACGTCGCCCATCACGTTGATGGCGGTGCGGCAGCGATCGAGGAACCAGTCGACCGTCAACAGGACGATGATGTAGCTTTTGTGCTCGGAGAGTCCGGCGGCATCGAACACGAGCGGCATCGTCACCAGTCCCGCTTCAGGGATTCCGGCCGCCCCCACGGACGCGATGATGGAGGTCAGCACGACCATCAATTGGCTTTCCAGCGAAAGCTCGACGCCGAACAGCTGTGCCACAAAAAGTGCCGACATGGCCTCGTAAAGGGCCGTCCCATCGTTGTTGAAGTTGGCGCCGACGAGCGCTCCCATGCTGGCCGAGCGATCGCGCACGCCGATCTTCCTGGTGAGGCACTCGTAAGTCAGAGGCATCGTGGCTGTCGAACTGGCGGTCGAGAACGCCATCATCAGGGCGTCACGCATTCCCCTCAGAACGTCCTTCGGTCGAACCCAGGATCCGAACCGGATCCGGACGAGATAATAGACGCACTGCAGAAGCAGCGCCAGGATCACCGCCGCCACAAACCCGCCGAGAGCGACAAACTGCGCGAACCCTTTCGTGCCGATGAGATTGGTCACGACGCAGAAGATCGCCAGCGGGACGATCTCAATGATCCAATGGAGCATGATGATCAACGCGCGGAACAGCACGTCGACCACATCGACGACCGCCTGCATTCCTTTCTGCCCCCTCATCCCGCGGAGTGCGATGCCCAGGGCCAGGGCCACGATGATCACACCGATCACCTTCCCGCCGTCCGTGAAGGGGCCCAGGAGGCTCCTGGGGATGTTGTCAAGAAACTGCAGGAAGGGGGACGGCTCGGATTTCGCCTTTTCCGAAGTTGTCGGTTTTCCGTCCGTATCCGCGGCTTCGGCGGCGACTGCAGGCTCGGGCTTCTTCCACTTTCCCGGTCGCACGACATTCGCGACCAACAGCCCGATGAAAATGGCCACCGTGGTGTTGAGGATCAACAGCCAGATCAGTCGCCGGCCGTCGCGTCCGGGGATCTCCGCGTGGATCAGCGTCTGAACGACCGCAAGGAAGATCAGCGGGGGGGCGAGAGCGCCCAGCAGTTGCAGCACATACTTGCTGGGAACGCCGAATGCCGCCGCCACCTGGGGATGGGCTTTCAGCGCCAGACCCGCGATGACTCCGAGAATCACGCCGGCCAGGATCCGCAGATAGAGCGGCAGCGCATGCCACCGCTGCCAGAGCGTGCGGTTTGACGGAGGCGGCGACGAAGGCGAGCCCGTCCCCGGGCTGGATTGTGGTCCCGATTCGGGTGCGGCCATGGGGCGTCATCCCCTGCGTGTCGTCAATGGGTGTTCTCTGCGTCGAACAGACCGAGCCGCCGACGCACCTCGTGGCACGAACCGCAAAGGCGCTTCCCGCGAACGCCCGTCGCTCATTCCGGCGCGATCGACGTCACAAAGCTCGGAACGCCGTCTTTGACTTCCAGGATCACCGCGTCTTTCCGAGCATTGCGGTTTTCGTCCATGGAGATCTTGCCGGTCACGCCGGCGAAATCCTTCGTCTCGTTGATGGCCTTGGCGAGGTCTTTCCCCGAGAGCGACGCCGCCCGATCCATGGCGTCGAACAGCAGGCGGGCCGAGTCGTATCCCAGCGCCGCCAGCCCGTCCGGCACCGCGCCGTACTCGGCCTGGTACTTCTTGACGAACTCCTGCACTTCGGGCCGCGTGTCCTGGTGCGAGTAGTGGTTGCTGAAATAGCACCCCTGCAGCGCGTCCTTCGCGTTGGCCAGCTTGTCGCTGTCCCAGCCGTCGCCGCCAATCAGCGGGACCTTGATATCGCGGGCGCGGGCCTGCTGGGCGATGTTGACGACTTCGGTGTAATACCCGGGGATGTAGATGAATTCGGGATCCTTCTCCCGGATCGCCGTCAGCTGTGCCGAGAAGTCGTTGTCGCCGTCTCCATAAGCCTGCTCTTCGACCACTTCGCCGCCCAGCTTCTTGAACGCCTCGTTGAAGTTGTCCTTGAGCCCCGACGAGTACGCCTGCGCCCGGTTGAACAGCACCGCCCCCTTCTTCAGCTTGAGATTCTCGAAGGCGAACTTCGCGCCGACATATCCCTGGAACGGGTCGATGAAGCAGACCCGCGAGACCATGTCGCCGATGGCAGTGACGTCCGGATTCGTGCTGGATGGACTGATCATCGGAACGCCCAGCCGCTGGCAGACGGGGCCGCCGGCGAGGCTGCGCGAGCTGGCGACTTCCCCGAGAATCGCCGCCGCCTTGTCCTGCTGGATCAGCCGCGTCACGACCGTCACCGCCTCCTGCGCCTTCCCCTGGTCGTCATACGTCTTGAGCTTGATCTGCTTGCCTTTGACTCCTCCGGCCGCGTTGCGCTCCTTCACCGCCAGCTTGATCCCGTTGTCGGTCGAGACGCCGAACGTCGCTTCGGAGCCGGTCATCGAACCGTAGTGCCCGATGAGGATCTCGTTCGTCGATGCCGCGCCGCCCCCCCCGCAGCCGGCCAGCGTTACTGAGATCATCACACCGACGGCAGCCCATGCGATCCATGCCAGTTGTCCGCGCGAAACCATGACAGGACTCCTCGACGGCCGCGCGATCGGCGGCCGGATTGAAAGATCGAGATTGTCGCGAAGGGGACGTCACCGCCGGCACTCCACCGGCCAACGGAGAAGCACATCCGCTGCGACAGGCTCGGGAGTATACAGCCCCGTGTGACTGAAAAACACCGCCCCGCCCGATGGGCAATGCGGTTGTGCTGAGGGCCTCTTCAGCGCAGCGACGTCCGCGATGTTACGCGGAGGCGCCCAGAATGGCACATCGGAGGCAGCGAGCGGTGGGACAGCTCGACAGGGCATCCGTGGCGATCGCCATGCGACATCGCCGAAGCTGCTCGGGCATGCCCGGCGGAACAGCCACCAGAGATTTCTCCGGCTGCGTTTCGGCAACCTCACCGCGAGGAAAGCACCTCAACCAGCTTGCGGCCCATTTCGCGGGCGGAGATATCGTCCTCTCCCGTCAGGATCTTCCCATCGACGGAGACGTCGTCCGCCGCGCCGGGGCGGCCAATCGAGCCGGGGGGCGACATGACCGCTCCATTCTTCTCCGCATGCCAGCGGCACGACGGCTGTGCAGGACGACCCTCGTAGATGCCTGGCGGCGCCTCTCTCTGAGGGGCGCACACGCGTTTTCCCGCCAGGGGGCTCTTCCCGTTCACCCGCGCCCATGCCAGGACCGACGTCCCATTGCAGAGCGCAGCCACGTACTTGTCCTGGGCGACGAAGTCGTTGATCACGCGGTTGACCTGCGTCTTCGTCGCGCGATCGCCATTGTAGCTCGCATCGTTGTAGCGACCGTTGAAGGCGAACTGATACATCGAAGCGCCCCAGCCCCCCGAAAACAGGATCGCGTCGTAGTCGTCCGCTTTCACGTTCGCGATGGCGATGTCCGGCGTCACCACGCCTCCATTGGCTCCCTGGCCCGAACCTTCGTGCGGGCGGCACGGCGCCACGCGTCCCGCGGCGACCGTCACCTTCACCCCTGCCCGTTCGAGTTCCTGCCGCGGGTCGCCGTACTCGCGATAAAAGAAGTGGTGGTTGGCGATGACGATCAGTACCCGCTTGCCCGCGGCCGATGATGCGGCGGCCGGCGTGCCTGTGGCAGGCTTCGAGGCCGTGGTTGTCGCCGGTGTCTTCATCGGCGGACGCGTGGATGGGGTGGCAGGCGAAGAGGCGGCCGCAGCAATCGTCAGCTTCGAATCGCCGACCGCTCGAACATCGATCGCATGGAAGGTCGTTTCGCTCTCCCACGCTCCGATCCCGAGGCTGTCGCGCGACGGCAACGACCATTCCTGAAGCAGCGAGAGATCGCTGCCGTCGGTGCGGTGCGTCGCGATCACCTTATCGTCCAGCAGCGCCCGCACCAGGTCCTTCCGCACCTCGAGCAGCAGCGTGTACCGCTGCCCGTTCTTGAGCGTCATGTTCTCGCGGCGCGTCGGATTCTCGCGCAGGTTCTTCCCGCCGATATTCTGAATCCCCGACAGGTGACTTCCCCACGCGTCGACCTCCAACGTCGCTTGCTTCCCGCCGTGCACAAAAACCATGGCAATCGAATGGATCCCGGTTTTTCGAGTGAAGGCAACGCGGAAGTCGTATTCGCCGGCTGGCAAGACCGGCAGCGCCAATCGGGCTCCCGTCGCCGCATTGACTGTCAGCGCGTCGGCCCCTTTCTTCCACTCCCCCGCCACGCGTTGCGAAGCCGGGTCGATGGCTGGCAACAGCGATTGCCATTTCGCCTCATCGGCCGCATGGACCGAATTCACCGCCATCGGAACGAGCAGCAATGCGGAGAGGATCGAAAATCGCATGATCAAACTCATCGCAGAATGAGAAGGAATGCGAGCGGCTCGTCGATCAGATCAAGTTCCGCAGACGCCCGACTGCCAAGGTCAGCACGATCCTGCGAATGTCGGTGCCAGCCCCTTGGATGCAGCGTAACGCCGCCGCATAATGATCACCAGATCATTCGCTTTGCCCGCACATCCTCATCGACCTTCCCCCCTCGGTGACAAATCATGTCAATCCGCATCGACGACTTCGGTCCACTGTTGGCCGCACGAGTCTGCCGGCCGTTGCGTGAGTTTTGTTGAGTCTGTCGGCGGCGGTGCAGGCTCAGGACGCTCCGAAAGCCGACGAATCTGAAGAGTTCACCACGCGGATCTTCGTCTCGAACATCGACGGCACCGAGATGAAGCCGCTGACCGATCTCCCCGAGATTCAGGCCCAGGGCTCGCCGGCCTGGTCTCAGGACGGATCGATGATCGCCTTCGACGGGTGGCGCCCGCAGAAGAGAGAGGTCAGGCGAGCACACGCTCGCCATGCGCCGGCGATGAAGTCCCGGCGAGATGCGAATCGAGCGTCGCGATGAAGGCAGATTCTCCCCTGCCTCGAGCATCTTCCCCTCTGGAACCTTTAGGAACCGCTTGTAATGTCCACCCCGAAGCATTCCCTTCCGGTCACGATTGCCAAGGCGGGCTGGCTCGGTCCGCTGACTGGCATTCTGCTCTCTGTCATCGCTGGTTCCGTGCGGGTTCAGGGAGCCGAGGGAAGACTTGTTGAGGGGATCATCCGAATGCTGGCAAGCCTGTGCTTCGGCATCGGGATGCTTTCGACAATCGTTGCCCTCTTCTTCCTCGGAAAGCCGAGGGAACGCGGATTCACGGAAAATCTTTTTGCCGCTGTCCTGGTCAATGGCGCAATCTCTCTGATCATTGTCGTGATGATCGTGGCGATCCTTCGGTAAGGACTTAAGTCGTAGCAGGGTGGGCACCGCCCATCGCTTACTGACTAACGATGCTTATTGAGGGTAGGCAGTGCCCACCTGACTTGACCTGACTGACACTGGACAGGTCACTGCCGTGTCAGCGTCTCGTCGAGGTTGAGTAGCACGCGAGCCAGCAGCGTCCAGGCGGCGATTTCGTTTGGCGTCGCGTCGGCCGGCAGTGCGGTGGTCTTGGTCAGCGAGTTGAAGGCGATCTCGTTCGCCTTCAACTCCTTCTTTTTCAGGCGGTCGCGGTTGCTGGCCAGCAGCGTCGCAATGGCCTGAGATTCTTCGGCGGTCGGCGTGCGGCCGGTGCAGAGGCGGAAAGCGTGGGTGATGCGGGCGGGGTCTGTGTCGCCCCCTTCGTTGAGGACGCGGAGGGCGAGGGCCTGGGCGGATTCGACGAAGACGGTTTCGTTGAGACTCGTCAGGGCCGCCAGCGGGGTATTCGAGCGGACGCGGCGGGCGCAGGCGAAGTCGGCGTTGGGGGCGTCGAAGGCGTTCATCACCGGATCGGGCATCGACCGCTTGCGGAAGACGTAGAGGCTGCGGCGGTAACGCTGGGCGTCTTCGGCCGGCTTCCAGTATGTGGGCCGCGAGAAGTTATATTCGAGCACGCTTTGCGGGACCGGCGGGAAGATGCTGGGGCCGCCCGTCTGGTGATGGATGAGGCCCGATGCCGTGAGAGCGATGTCGCGGAGGATTTCGGCTTCCACGCGGAACCGCGGGGCGCGGGCAAGCAGGCGGTTCTTCGGGTCCTTCTCGAGCAGCTCGGGCGTGGTGCGCGAGGACTGACGGTAAACCTCGCTGGAGAGGATGGTGCGGAGCAGGTGCTTCTGGCTCCAGCCATGCTCCATGAAGTCGACGCTCAGCCAGTCGAGGAGCGCGAGGTGCTCAGGGAGCGGGGTGCGGGTGCCGAAGTCTTCGGAGGTTTCGACGAGCCCTTGGCCGAAGAGGGACTGCCAGACGCGGTTGACGGCCACGCGGGCGGTGAGGGGCGACCGCTTGTCGGCCACCCAGCGGGCGAACGCGAGGCGGTCCTTCGAGGCTTCGGCCGGGAAGGAATGCAGCACGGCCGGAGCGTGCGGGGCGACTTCCTGCTTGGGACGATCCCACGTGCCGCGATCGAGCACGTGCGTGGCGCGGTGGAGAATCCCCTGTGGTTGCGAGAGGTGCAGGACGGAGGTGGTGGCCGTCGGATACTTTTTCCAGAGAGCTTCAGCCTCGTCGTGGAAGGCCTTCAGTTCCGGAG
Source organism: Planctomycetaceae bacterium (assembly GCA_020850695.1). GTDB lineage: Bacteria > Planctomycetota > Planctomycetia > Planctomycetales > Planctomycetaceae > JADZEF01. The sequence continues at coordinate 22,504 of JADZEF010000040.1, forward strand.
TCGCCGCACGCCAGGCGTTGAAAATGGCTTCGAGCTGAGCCGGAGTGCGTTCGGTTGCGGGAGTCTGCATCGCCAGCACGGCCGCATAGGCGACGGGGGCGGCGACGGGGTTCGCTGCGGTGGTGAGCGAGAGACGGAAGCGGCCAAGCTGGACGTTCACGCGGGCGCTTTCGTCGCCACCATGATCAGTCCGCAGCATGACGCGGAGCTTTGTGCCGGCGGGCATGGTCAGCGGCGTTTCGAACTGCACTACGGCGACCGACTCGCTGTTGCGGCGGCCTTCGCCGCGATCGGCGCGGTACCCGGTCTGGTTGTTGCCGTCGATCATATAGGCGACGGGGCCGACCGAGCGGTTGCGGCCGGGGTCGTTGACGCGGGCCCACATCTCTTCGATGCGGTGGTCGGGCTCGGCGAAGTCGGTCGTGGCGTTCTTGAGGTTGACCTTCACCCAGTCCTTGTCGTCGGGCTTCTTCGTGTGGACTTCGAGCTCGGTGATGGCCCACGTGCCGAGCTTGCTGAAGCCGGGGCCGCCGAAGGGGAGGTCGCCGTGCTTGAGGGCTTCGAGGCGGAGGCCGGTCGCCCCGTTAAGTTCCGGTTCGCTGATGACGTCGATCTCGCTGTTGACCGACGGGTGGCCGAGCGTGAGGACCGATTCATCCGGCAGGCGCGTGGGGTGGTTCAACCCGCTACGGCTGGTGCGGCTGGTGGCCGGGACGACCTTCCAGTCGAACGCGGCCTGCGACTGCACAACCGACGTTTCCCACGCCGCGATCTCTTCCTGCCACTTGGGGCGGGCGGCCTTGATGCGGTCGTTGATGGACTGGAGGCCCTTCTGGATGTCGGCGATCTGCTTCTGCTGGTCGGCGGTGTAGACCCACGACTGGGCTTCGTGCGTGTCGTTGAGGAAGGCGAACAGGCCGTAGTATTCGGTGTGCGTGAGGGGGTCGAACTTGTGGGTATGGCACTGCGCGCATTGCAGCGTCAGGCCGAGGGCCGCCTTGCCAAGGCAGTCCATGCGGTCGAAGAGTCCCTCAAGGCGGAACTGCTCGGGAACGATGGCCCCTTCCTCATTGATCATGCCGTTGCGGAAGAACCCCGTGGCGACGATTTGATCCTGCGTGGCGTTCGGAAGGAGGTCGCCTGCCAGCTGCTCGACGAGGAACTGGTCGTACGGCATGTCGCTGTTGTAGGCCTTGATGACCCAGTCGCGCCAGGCCCACTGCTCGCGGGGGAGGTCTTTTTCGAAGCCGTTGCTGTCGGAGTAGCGGGCGACGTCGAGCCAGACGCGGGCCCAGCGCTCGCCGTAGCGTTCGCTCGCCAGCAGTTTCGCGGTAAGGTCTTCGATGGCTTTCGACAGGTTCTTGCCGCCCGGCCCCGCGGCCGCGACGAAAGCGTCGATCTCTTGCGGAGACGGCGGAAGGCCTATGAGGTCGAGGTGAAGACGACGGGCGAGCGTCGTGGGATTGGCCGTGGGCGAGAGTTCGAGCTTGTGCTCGCGAAGCTTGGCGCGGACGAGGAGGTCAATCGGGTTTGGGTTGAGGGTCGAGGGTTGAGGGTTGAGGGCTTTGAGATCGGCCTTCGTGGGGGGGATGAACGCCCAGTGCGTTTCGTACTTCGCCCCTTCATTGATCCATTGCTTGAGCGTGGCGATCTGCGCCGGGCTGAGCGGCTTCTTGTGGCTCGGCGGCGGCATGAGGGTCGCCGGGTCAGTCGACGTGATGCGGGCGATGAGCGGGCTGACGTCCGCCTTGCCGGGGACAATCGCCGCTTCGCCCGAGTCACCCCCCTTCAGCACACTGTCGCGCACGTCGACCCTCAGCCCCCCCATGCGGGTGTTGGCATCCGACCCGTGGCACTGCGAGCAGTGTTCATTGAGAATCGGCAGGATGTCTTTGCGGAAGTCGGCAGCGCGGCAGGAAACGCGTCCGTCATTCAGCAGCAGAAATAGCGAGGCGCAGGCCGCGAAGACTCGAAAGGGCATGATGAACTTCACGAGGCTTTGAGCGAAGATGTTCTCTCGGGAAACGCCATCGTATCGTCAAGACCCGACGGCGAATATGCATTGTTGTGCGTGCGAAATGCTTCACTTCCTGGGGAGCAAGCCGATCAACACGTCGATTGCTTCTCGCTTCTTGACCTCATCACAGCGCATCGGCTCATGGCGAACGGGCACGGCAATCGCTCCGTAGCCATCTGCAGTCACGCAAAGGCAACCATGCTCAAGATGAACCCATCCCCCGTGACTGTCGGAGAGGTGCGATCCCCCGGCGAAGAACTTCTGCCGGAGTTGAACTTCTCCGCGAGGGTCTGTCACACCGTGGGAAACGTCATCCGATTCGATCGCATGGACGTCTTCGGGAAGCAACCAGCCGGGCGAAGACCGCTGATTACAAAATGACGTACCAACCCAGAGCGTCACCTTGGCCCCTGAGATTGGCTTCCCGGTCGAGACGTCAGTCAGGCAAGCCCGAATTGAGACCGTTCGCTCTCCCGACCAACTGTATTTCAACGCCGGCAGGAGTGCCGCAACCAGTAGCATGACGACGGCCACAACGACCAACGTTTCAAGCAATGTGAATCGTCGAAGGTGATCCCGGAATGCCATGGAGATGCCCTCGGCTGACTGCGGTTGCGATTTCACTCGCGCGACGAGCCATGACGCTTGTCGGTACGGCTCACTTCGCCAGCTTGAGGCCGATCTCTGCGAGCCGCTTGCCAAAGGCGCGGCAGATCGTCGCTTCCTTTTCGTCGACCGCCCGCTGGTTGTCGCCTCCCGCAATGTGCCCCGGGCCGTACGGCGAGCCGCCGCCGGTCGTCGTGAAGAGTTCCTGAACCGAGTACGGCACGCCAACCAGCACCATCCCAAGATGCAGCAGCGGGGCCATCAGCGTCAGGATTGTCGTCTCCTGCCCGCCGTGCAGGCTCCCCGTCGAGACAAATACGCCCGCGGGCTTCCCTTCGAACTTTCCCTGCAGCCACAGCGACGTCAGCTGGTCGATCTGGTTCTTGAGCTGAGCCGAGACATTGCCAAATCGCGTCGGCGTGCCGAATGCGAAGGCGCCCGCTTCCTCGAAGTCCTGCTTCGTGACCAGCGGGACGTCTTTCTGGGCGTCACGGCCGGCCCGCATGTCGTCCCGCGATTCGATGACCGAGTCGGGAATCAATTCCGGCACCTTGCGGATGACCGGCTCGACGCCCGGCACTTGCCGCGCCCCTTCGGCGACCAGTTCAGCCATGTGGTAGACGTTGCCGTAGGTGCTGTAATAGACGATCAGGAGCTTCATTCACGCGATCCTGTCCAGTGTCGATGTGTTGAGCGGCTCTCCTCATATCGTGGCCGATGGCGTCTTACAGTTCCAGCCAGAGCCTCGCCATGCGGTCAGTGGCTCGGCGCGGCGTCGAACTTTCCCCCGCCCGTCCCTAGAATGAGACGAATGCCGGCTATCACCGTTCGCCATCTGTGCAGGGAATACCGCGTCTACAAGAAGCGCGAAGGGTTGCTCGCGTCGGTGCGGGGGTTGTTCAAACGCGAGTTCAAGACGGTCCGGGCTGTCGACGACGTCAGCTTCGAGATCGACGTCGGCGAGATGGTCGCATTCCTTGGCCCTAACGGGGCGGGAAAGACGACGACCCTCAAGCTCCTCTCCGGGTTGATTTACCCCAGCAGCGGGGAAGCGACGGTCCTGGGATACGTCCCGTGGAAGCGGGAGAACGCCTACCGCCGCCGGTTCTCGCTCGTGATGGGGCAGAAGAACCAGCTCTGGTGGGACCTGCCGGCCCAGGAATCGTTCCAGCTTCACAAAGAGATCTACCGCGTCGAGCCGGCGCAGTTCGAGCGGCGGCTGGATGAACTGACGGGGCTGCTCGAAGTGAAGCACCTTGTGTCGCAGCCAGTGCGAGAGTTGTCGCTTGGCGAGCGGATGCGGATGGAACTGATTGCGGCCTTGCTTCACAGCCCCGAAGTGCTGCTGCTCGATGAGCCGACGATCGGGCTCGACGTCGTCTCGCAGCGGAAGGTGCAGGAGTTCCTCAAGTACTACCAGGCCGAGCGGAAGATCACCGTCATCCTGACCAGCCACTACATGAAGGACGTCGAGGCGCTCTGCCAGCGAGCGGTGATCATCAACGAAGGCAAGATCCGGCACGACGGACCGATCGCCGACATCGTGCAACGCTTCAGCGGACACAAGATCATCGACCTGCAGTTGGGGGACGGGACCATCCCGCAGAACCTCGAACGGTTCGGGACGGTGCTCGACAAGAAGCCGCCGCGGCTGAAACTCGAAGTCGAGAAGCAGCGGATCCCGGAAGTGTTGGCGAAGCTGCTGGCCGAATACAGCGTCGACGACGTCAGCGTCCAGGATCGCCCGCTGGAGGACGTCATTGCCGAAATGTTCACCCGCGATCGCGACACCTCAGCCCATGGGCGAACCGCGGAGTGAGGCAGAATCGTCGGCCGCTTTTCTGCCGGATTTGCGCAGACGCGGTTTGCCGGAACTGCTATCTATCGCGATGGATCGGTGATTTTACCGGCAATTTGACGACTCTCAATTCGATTTCGCCTTCGGGCGAACCGCAAGGATGCCGCACATGGGCGTGCCCCTGTCGCAGATGGCTACCGTCGCTTCGTACGTCCTCGGCAAGAAGCTGAAGGGCGTGAAGCGCTATCCGCTCGTGCTGATGCTCGAGCCCCTCTTTCGCTGCAACCTCGCCTGTGCGGGATGCGGAAAGATTCAGTTTCCGGCCGACATCCTGAAGAAGAACCTGTCGCCCGAGAAGTGCTTCAAGGCAGTGGACGAGTGCGGGGCGCCGATCGTCTCGATTCCCGGCGGCGAGCCGCTGCTCCATCCCGAAATCGACGTCATCGTCAAGGGGCTCGTCGAGCGGAAGAAGTACATCTACCTCTGCACGAACGCGATCCTGCTCGAGAAGCATCTGCACCGCTTCACGCCGTCGAAGTACCTGACGTTCTCGGTCCACCTCGACGGGCCGCGCGAAGAGCATGACCATGCGGTGTGCCGCGACGGGGTCTATGACGTGGCCATCGCGGCCATCAAGACGGCCATCGCGGCCGGGCACCGGGTGACGACGAACACGACGCTGTTCAACACGGCCGACCCGGCGAAGGTTCACGAGATGTTCGAGACGCTGATGGAACTCGGCGTCGAAGGGATGATGCTGTCGCCGGGGTATCCGTATGAAAAGGCCCCCGACCAGGAACACTTCCTCCACCGCAACCAGACGATCCGGTTGTTCCGAAGAATCTTCGCGAACGTGAAGAAGGGGTGGCGGTTCAATCAGTCGCCGCTGTTCATCGAGTTCCTTCGCGGGCGGTACGACCTCGAATGCACGCCGTGGGGCAACCCGACGTACAACGTTTTCGGCTGGCAGCGTCCCTGCTACCTGTTGAACGAAGGCTACGTCGAGACGTTCCAGGAGTTGCTCGATACGACCGACTGGTCGAAGTACGGGCGGGCGAGCGGGAACTCGAAGTGCACCGACTGCATGGTGCATTGCGGGTACGAACCGACAGCCGTCCACGCGACGTTCAACTCGTGGCGCGGCCTGTGGGCGTCGGCCAGGGCGACGCTGTTCGGACTCGGTCGCGAACGCATCGATCCCTCGATCGAGACGGCACCGGAAGAGACGCTGCTGCCGATCGCGACGCTTCGCGGGTGCGGGGATACGTGCGAGTCGTCGTGCGGGTCAAATGCTCCGCGCGAGAAGGAACTCGTCTCGCTCAGTCCATCGACGCGGGCATGAGCGTCATCGGAACTCCGGGATCGCATTTTCGGCTGTCGGTGAAGTTCGATCGCTTTCCCTTCAGCGACCTGAGCACGTTTGCCGATAGTCCGTGTCGTCTCGTTGGCAAACGGGAGAGTTTGGGTTAGGTTTGCGTTCTCTTTCGATGCCTGACGCCCGTGTTGAAAGATGATCGGGAAGGTCTCGCGCATGGGCAGGAGTGTCCGTGCGACGTTCGTCTTGATGCAAACGGTTGTTGCAGCCGCACGGATGCCGGCGCCGAAACCTGGAGTCCGGCATGCGGATCGTTCTGGCCAGTTCGGAAGCCGTCCCGTTTGCCAAGACGGGGGGACTGGCCGACGTTGTCTCGGCCCTCGCCAAGGCGCTTGGCGAGCTCGGCCACCAGGTGTGGGTGATCATTCCCCACTACCCGCAACAACTGCCGCGGAACCTGTCGCCGGCCATCGAGCCCGCCAACATCTCGTTTCCGGTTCCCATCGGAACCCGGGCGGCCGACGCCCGGATCCTCTGGTCGACGCTCCCCGGTTCCGAAGTGACGGTGCTGCACGTCGACCAGCCTGCCTATTTCAACCGGCCGTCCCTCTATAACGAGGGGGGACGCGACTTCCCGGACAATTGCGAGCGGTTCTGCTTCTTCAGCCGCGCCGTCGTCGAGACGTGCCGACGGATGGTCCTGCGTCCCGACGTGATTCACGCGAACGACTGGCAGACCGCCCTCATCCCGGCGCTCCTCAAGGCCGAGCACCGCAAAACCACCGGACTCAGCAACACCGGCGCCGTGCTGACGATCCACAACCTGGCCTTCCAGGGACGGTTCTGGCACTGGGACATGCACCTGACGGGTCTCGACTGGAAGTATTTCAACTGGCGGCAGATGGAGGCCTACGGCCAACTCAACCTGATGAAGACGGGCATCGTCTTCAGCGACATGGTGACGACCGTCAGCCCCACCTACGCCAGGGAGATCCAGACTCCCGAAGGGGGCTGCGGTCTGAATGGTGTGTTGACCGCCCATCGCGATTCGCTGGTCGGCATCCTGAACGGCGTCGACCCGGACGACTGGAATCCCGCGACCGATCCGCACCTCGCCCGAAACTACGATGCCGCGACGGTGGCCGAGGGGAAGCCTGCGTGCAAGGCGTGGCTTCAGAATCACCTGGGGCTTCCGGCGCGGGCAGACGTGCCGATGTTCGGCCTCATCAGCCGGATGGCCGATCAGAAAGGTCTCGACATCCTCGGGCAATGTCTGGATGAGGTGCTGCAGCAAGACGTTCAGATGGCATTCCTCGGCACCGGCGAGAGACACTACGAGGAAATGCTGGTCGCCAAGCAGCGCGATTACCCGCAGAAAGTCGCCACACGAATTGGATTCAACGAGGGGCTTGCCCATCAGATCGAAGCGGGCATCGATGCCTTCCTGATGCCGAGCCGCTACGAACCGTGCGGGCTCAACCAGATGTATAGCCTCATCTACGGCTCGGTGCCGGTGGTGCGGACGGTTGGCGGGCTCGCCGACAGCGTCGTCGACACCACGCCGGAAACGCTTGCGAACCGCACCGCCACCGGATTCCGATTCGACGATTACTCGAGCGAGGCGCTCAAGCGGACGATCTTCCGAACGCTCGAGGCGTATCGCAACCGAGCCACCTGGACGCAGCTGATGCGGACGGGGATGGCGCAGGATTGCTCGTGGGGCCGCAGCGCGAAAGAGTATGTGCGGGTGTACGAGCAGGCGCAGGCGAAGAGCGCGGCACGGCCGGCGGACGGGTAGTTGATACATACTTCCAGAATGCGACGTCGGCTGGTCCAATCGCGCAATGAACGTCGATGAAACATTCCGCCATCTGCGTCACGACGGCTTAACCTCTTGCGGAGCAAGAGGGCTACTTTCTCTGGCTGGACGCATCACACGAACCTCCTATGCAACCGGTCGCGCTGGCGATTTTCTGGCATCAGCATCAGCCGTATTACCCCGATGACGTTTCGGGGGAGACGCTCATGCCCTGGGTCCGCCTCCACGGGACCAAGGACTACTACGGCATGGCGATGCACCTCAAAGAGGTGCCCGAGTTCCGCTGCTCGATCAATCTCGTCCCCAGCCTGCTGCTCCAGTTGCAGCATTACACGGAACGCGGCCGCTCGGACCGGCACCTTGATGTCTCCCGGCTGCCGGCCGAAGATTTGAATGACGCCGACGCCCGCTATCTGCTCGACAACTTTTTCATGGCGAACGCGGACACGATGATCCGCCCGTTCCCGCGCTATCAGGAGCTGCTGCACAAGCGGGCGTTCCATCTCGATACCGCGGCCGGAGCGCTGCGGCGATTCAATGCGAAAGACCGCCGCGATCTGCAGGTGTGGAGCAACCTGACCTGGATTCACGAGCTGGCATTTGAGGCCGATGCCGAGCTTCGCGAATTTCGGGAGAAGGGGCAGGGCTGGACCGAGTCGGAAAAGCGATGGCTCCTTGATAAGCAGATGAGCATTCTCCGGCAGGTCATTCCGCTGCATCGCGAGCTGGCCGAGTCGGGGCAGGTCGAGTTGACGACGACCCCCTTCTATCACCCGATCCTTCCGCTGCTGTGGGACAAGAGGTCGGCCCGGCAGGCCATGCCCGGCTGTCAGCTTCCGCGGCACCTGGAGTCGTACAAAGAAGACGCGGCGCTCCATCTGAAGCGCGGCGTCGACTTCCATAAAGAGTTGTTCGGCGAAGCTCCGGTCGGCATGTGGCCGTCGGAAGGTTCAGTCTCACAGGACGTGATCGGGGCGATCGCCGACGTCGGTATCGAGTGGATCGCGACCGATGAGGAGATTCTCGCCGAGTCGACCAACGGCTGGATTTCTCGCGACGGGCAGGGACACATCCGCCACCCGCACATGCTCTACCGGCCGTGGCGCGTGGAAGAATCCGGCAAGCATCTGCAGATGATCTTCCGCGACCATGCCCTGAGCGATCTGGTCGGCTTCCACTATCAGCGGAGCGACCCCCTCGCCGCAACGAACGACTTGCTCGGCAAGGTGCAGTCGATCGGCCGCGCGGTGGAAGGGCAGACCGGCGGTCGTCCGTGCCTTGTCCCCATCATTCTCGACGGCGAAAACTGCTGGGAATATTACCCCGACGGGGGCGTGAAGTTCCTGCGGTCGCTCTATCAGACGGCCGCGACGAACCCGCATGTTCGGCCGGTGAAGGTCTCGCAGTATCTGAAGGAGTATCCGGCCACCGACCGCATCGGCCACTTGTTTGCCGGCAGCTGGATCAGCCACAACTTCGCGATCTGGATCGGACACCACGAGGACAACGCCGCGTGGGACCTGCTGCACACCGCCCGTGAATTCCTGAAGCATGCCGACTCTGCCGGCCGCGGCACGGCCGAGACCCGCGAGCGGGCATGGGAAGAGCTCTCCATCGCCGAAGGGAGCGACTGGTACTGGTGGTTTGGCGAGGATCACTCGTCGGCCCAGGACGCCTTGTTCGACCAGCTCTTCCGCCGGCACCTGCAGAATATCTATCGCTTGTTTGGCGAGACCGGGCCAAGCTCGCTCAATCAGCCGATCAAGCGGACCGAGCGGAAGTCGATCCATACGCAGCCGACGGGGTTCCTGCGGGTCAAAGTGGACGGGCGGAGGACCTATTTCGAGTGGATCAGCGCCGGAGCGTATGTGGCAGGGAGCGAACGCGGCACGATGACGCTCGTCACTCAGGGACTGCTGCGGAAGGTCTATTTCGGTTTCGACCCGCAGCGCCTGCTCATCCGCATCGACACGAACCTGCGTGCGTCGGACGATCTTTCACAGGTGGGAGAATTGCGGGTCCGGTTCCTTGAACCTCAGAACGCCGAGTTGCGGATCTCGGGCATCGCCAAGGGCCCGCTCAAAGGAGAGCTGCGACTCGAAGGACGGCGCGTGGCGTCGGCCAAAGTGGAAGCGGCGGTCGATCAGATTGTCGAGCTGAGCGTTGGAATCGCAGACCTGGGAGTGAAGCCCAGCGACCCGCTGCACCTGTTTGTCGAAGCCATCCACGGCGACCAGAGCCTAGATCGCGCGCCGCGCGAAGGAGCCATCGAACTCAAGGTGCCTTCAGCCGATTTTGAGCGGATCATGTGGCAGGCATGATCTGCGGCGCCGCAACGACGCCTCACACCAGTTCGCGGATGGGCTGGTGCGTCTCGGCGAGGTGCTGGGGCCGCCCGTTGAGATCGGGAATCGCGGTTGCGGTGAGATCGATGCCGAGGTTGTGGTAAAGGGTCGCGATGACGTCGGGGAAGCGGAGCGGTCGCGACACCGGTTCCTCGCCCAGGCGGTTCGTCTCGCCGATGACCTGGCCGGTCCGCATGCCGCCTCCGGCCAGCAGGGCGAACGTGACCTGCGGCCAGTGGTCGCGGCCGGCGTTGGCATTCACCTTCGGCGTCCGCCCGAACTCGCCCCAGACGACGACCGAGACGTCCTTGTCCAGTCCCCGGTCGTGGAGGTCGGCCACGAGGGCCGCGACCCCCTGGTCGAGGAGCGGAATCACTTTGCGACCGTTCGTGAAGTTGCCGCCGTGCCAGTCGAAATCGGCAAAGGCCACCGTCACGCAGCGGGCGCCGGCCTCGATCAGCCGGCGAGCGGCGAGGAACTTCGACATGTGGGCCTGGTAACCGGCCTTCGAATACGGAAGGCAGTCGGGGTCGTCCTTGCCGTAGCGCTCGCGGACTTTCGGATCTTCGCGTTCGAGGTCGAGAGCTTCGACGAGCCGGCTGGACGTCAGGATGCCGAGGGCCTGCTCGGTGAAGGAGTCGGTCGGTGCATTTGCGCCGCGACTTTCCGTGCGTCGACGAAACTGATCGAGGCCATTGAGGAGCCGCTCGCGGTCGCCAAGACGATCGGTTGAAACTCCCCTGAGCACCATGTCGTCCATCGCTTCCCCCGACGGCTTGAACGGCGCGTGGGCCATCCCCAGGAAGCCCGGTCCCGGCAGGTTGTAAGGCTGGTGCTGCATGGCCATCGAGAGGTCGATGGCCGGAGGGACCGAGGGATGCACGGGACCAGCGATTCGCGAGAGGACCGAGCCGACCTCGGGCCATCCCCCCTGCGGCTGGCCGCGGAAGGTTCTCCCCGTGACGCACTGGTATGAGGAGTGGCGTCCTTCGGAACCGACGAGCGACCGGATGACGCTGAACTTGTCCATCATCGCGGCGACGCGCGGCATGTGCTCCGAGAAGTGGACGCCGGGGAGGCTGGTCGCGATGGGCCGAAACTCGCCGCGGATTTCCGGCGGGGCGTCCGGCTTTGGATCCACCATGTCGTGGTGGGGCGGACCTCCGGTCAGGTAGATCATGATGACCGATTTGTGGCGGCTGCCCGTCGGACCGCTGGCACGGCCTGCCTCGGCCTGCAGCAGCTGCGGCAGCGTCAACCCGCCGATCGCCAGCGATCCAATCGACAGGAAGTCGCGGCGTGGAATCCGGTCACACAGGCGGATGGATCGTCCTGGAATCGTCAGCATGTCGAATGATCCGCGATTAACCTGGGGAGCGAGAACTCAGGCGAACAATCCGTCGATCACCGCACCGTCGGTGATCGGCGTGGGACGTGCGAGCCGCGGGAAGTGAGTGCGGTGCGGATCGATTCCGAGAGCGTGATAGATGGACGCCGCCACGTCTTCCGGCCCCCACGGCCGCGTCGCGGGGAGTGCTCCGTTCCGATCGGTCGCGCCGATTACCGCACCGCGTGCGACGCCGCCTCCAGCCATGAGCAGGCAGCCGGCGTTCGGGTAATGGTCCCGGCCGGCCATGCTGTTGATGCGGGGCGTGCGGCCGAATTCCCCCATGACGACAACCAGCGTCGTTTCGAGCAGGCCTCGCTCGTCGAGGTCGTCCAGCAGCGCGGAGAGGGACATGTCGAGCTGCGGGAGGTTGCCAGGGCCGTCGTACCGATGCCACTTGTAGCCGTTGGGGATGTTCGCCGGGGGATTGGCGTGCGACATCATCGAATCGAAGAGGAGATGATGATTGTCCCACGTTCCATCGGTCAGGCCGTCGCCGAAGAGGCCCCCCTGCACGGCCTGGTTGACCGTGACGAACCGCGCGCCGGCTTCGACCAGCCGCCGCGCCAACAGCACGCGCTGCCCGTAGATGTTGTCGCCGTACTTCGCGCGGATTTCGGGCGGCTCCTCGCGGAGGTTCATGGCCTGCTCCATGACTCCGCTGGTCAGAAGGGAGATGGCCTCGTGCGCAAACTTGTCGTGCGCTTCATAAGGGCTGCCGGCGGCTTCGCCGAACCTCCGGAGGTTTTCGATCTGCGCGAGCATCGAGCGGCGGTCTTCGAAGCGCACGGCCGACAGGTTGAGCTTGCTCTCGCGAAGGTCGGGATTCCGCGGGTCTCCTTTGATCTTGAATGCGTCGTAGGCCGCGCCGAGGTAACCGGGCGGGTTCGTGTAACGGGCGTCGACCGGCAGTCCGAAGTGAGGGGGGATGCCTTCGACCCGGCTGCCGCGAAGAGCCGAAATCAGGCAGCCGAAGTTCGGGAAATACTGTCCGCCGCGCGGGGGAAGAAATCCACTGGTCACGTGCTGCGAGCCGATGTCGTGCCCGCCGTTCTTCCCCTGCCACGACCGCAGGATCGACACCTGGTGCATCCGCCGCGCCAGGAGCGGGAGCTTTTCGCAGATGAAGGTCCCCGGCACGCTGGTCGGAATCGGGTTCCAGGGTCCGCGGATTTCGGCGGGGGCCTGCGGCTTCGGGTCAAAGGTCTCGTATTGGCTCGCTCCGCCGGCGAGGAACAGAAAGATGCAGGAGACGTCCCGCTTCGGACGAGCGGAGGATGGGGCAGTCGACGCGGCCGCTTCGAGAAACCCTGGAAGCGTCAGGCCGAACAGTCCGGCGCCGATCTGAAGCGCCTCGCGACGCTTCATCCGGAGAGCGGTGTGCATCGGAGTTGTGGCCACTCGAGTCTCCCACGCGAAAAGTTCCGTCCGCACATCAAACCGGCCGGACGAGGCATCAGACCACTTCGGGCAACGCATTCCAACCGTCGACCAGCTTCTGGGGACGCCCGGCCAGATCGTGGATCGGGGCGTTGTTGGGATCGAGGCCGAGGTTCTTGTAGAGCGTTGCAAAGACCTCGCCGAAGTGAATCGGCCGGTTCGCGATGCGGGCGCCGAGACGATCGGTCGCGCCGATGACCTGCCCGGCTTTCATTCCCCCGCACGCCAGCAATCCATTGCCGACGGCCGGCCAGTGGTCGCGGCCGGCATCCTTATTGATCTGCGGCGTGCGGCCGAATTCGCCCCACGCTACAACCGACACGTCGTCCGCCATTCCGCGAACATGGAGATCCTCGATCAACGCCGACAACCCCTGATCGAACTGCGGCAGGTGCGTGTTCTTCAGGCCGTTGAAGTTGTCGCTGTGCCAGTCCCAGCGGCCGAAGTTGAGCGTCACCACCCGCGCTCCCGCTTCAACCAGCCGCCGCGCGAGGAGGAAGTGCTCGAGGTTTCGCGGTGCGCCGTCGCCGAAGTTCTTGGGGTCCCCCTTGCCGTAGCGCTCGCGGACGGCGGGATCTTCCTGATTGAGGTCAAGGGCTTCAGCGAGCCGGCTGGACGTAAGAATGTCGAGCGCCTGCCGGTTGATGGAGTCGATGCCGTCCATCATGCCGGACGAATCGACACCGTGGCGGAAGCGATCGAACGATGCCAGGAGCGACTTGCGGTCGTCGAGGCGGTCGAGCGTCACGCCGTTGAGAACCATGTCGGCCCGCGATTCGCCCGACGGACGGAACGCCGCATGGCTGATTCCAAGGAACCCCGGCAGCCCGGGCGACCCATACGGCGGATGCCCCGCATTCGGCGCGAGCCCGACGAACGGCGGAACCGATGGATTCACCCCGCGCTGCAATTTCGACACCACCGATCCGATCGCCGGCCAGCCGCCAGGGGGCTGCGTCCGCTTCGAACGCCCGGTGTAGCAGATGAACGAATCATGGTCGCCGTCCGGCGAGCCATAGACCGACCGCAGCGGGATCAGCTTGTCCATGATCCGCGCCAGTCGCGGCAGGTGCTCGCAGATCTCGATCCCCGGCACATTCGTCTCGATCGGACGGAACTCGCCTCGAATCTCCGACGGCGCGTCCATCTTCAGGTCGTACATGTCCTGGTGGGAGGGGGCTCCCACCATGTAGATCATGATGACGGCCTTGTGCGACTTCCGGATGCCGGCCGTCGATTCGGCCCGCAGCAACTCTGGCAGCGCAAGGCCCCCCATTCCGAGCGCTCCGATGCGGAGCGCGTCGCGCCGGGTGATGCCATCACAGAGACGTTGGGACGATCCGCGAAGGGTCAGCATGGGCGTCCTGTCGGGCCGGCGGGAGGGTGAAATGAAGGCGGGAGAGGGAGGAGGGACCGTTCCATCATCGGCATGTTTGACGCATCAAGAATAGCAGATTCGATGCCGTATGCCAGTGCGGCGCTGCGATTGCTGCGTGGGTGCCAGTCTGGACAAGGGCGACCGCGAACCATTCTCGGCGTCTGGACCTCAGGCCTCGGACGGGAAGCACTGCAAAAGACGGACCAGGTCCCCCAGACACCACGGCACGGATTTGCCGCAACGCGGGTTACCACAAATCCCTCACGCCAGAGGTTGTGCGGTTATTCGACCTCCACGGCAATGCGTGTGGCAGGATGAGGGAGAGAGGCCGATTCGCCCGGCCGCGTCGCATGCGTTTCGAGTGGGGCGAGCGTCTCGTGCAGAGCGAGCCGATGGGCGATGACGTCCTTGGCCTTGAGGACTTCGGCGTGGACGACGGGGAATGCTGGGATCTTGGCGTCCCATTCGAGGAGCGTGGCGGCCCCGCCGGTCAGCTCGTGTGCCAGCCGGTACAAGGACCAGACGCGATCGACGACATGGTCGTCGTGCGTATCGATGATGTGCGTCCCGCAATCCAGATGGCCAGCCAGGTGGAACTGCCGCACGCGATCGCACGGAATCGACCTCAGAAACTCTTCCGGGTCGAAGTCGTGGTTGACGCTGGAGACGTAGACGTTGTTGACGTCCAGCAGCAGTTCGCACCCGGCGGAATCACACAACCGCGTGAGAAACTCCCACTCCGGCATCGTTGACCCGGTAAAGCCGACGTAGCTGCTGGGATTCTCGAGAACGAGCGGCCGCTCGAGAATGTCCTGCACCGTGCGGACGCGCTCGACCACGTGCCTCAGGCTCGCCTCGTGATACGGCATCGGCAGGAGATCGTGCGTGTTGAGTCCCGCGATGCCCGTCCAGCAGACATGGTCGGAGACCCACCGCGCCTTGACCCCATCCGCGAGCGCCTTGAGCTTGCGCAGGTAGTCGAGGTCGAGCGGGTCCGAACTGCCGATCGACATCGAGACGCCGTGCATCACGATCGGATAGCGTTCGGCGATCTGGTCGAGGACGTACCGCGGACGCCCGCGCGAGTCCATGTAGTTTTCCGAGATGATCTCGAACCAGTCGACGTCGGGCGTGTGCTGGAGGATGTGCGGGTAGTGGACGCTCCGCAGTCCGAGGCCGTATCCGAGATGGTGAGTCGGCGGTGACATTGCGGAGCTGCGGAGAAGAGATTGGTCGTTGGACATTGTTGGTTGGTCATTGATCATTGGGATCGGCCAATAGCAGATGACCAACGACCAATCGGCTTCATCCCGGCAAGAATACCGACCTGGGTTCTCAGCTTCCCGGCTTCTCTTCCTTCTTGGTCTCGGCCACGGCCGGCGCGTCACGGAATTTCTTGCCGGCCTTCGTCATGCGTTCTTCGAAGGCCTTGCGGGCGCGGTCCCAGGCGTCGCCATGATCGGCGGTCATTGGAACCATGCAGCCTCCCTGTTCCTTGCACTCGTTCGCTCCCGGCTTGTCTCCGCAGCCGCCGAGGTTCTTGCAGGCGTTCTCGCCAGGGCCCCACTTTCCGGTCGCACAAGTCGAAGCGCCCGCGCACTCGTTCTTGTCCGACTTGCAGCTGTTGAGACCGCGGCAGGCGTGTGGTTCGACTTTGGCGCTGGCCACGGCCTCTCCGGGAGGAGTGACGGCCGGAGTGGCGGTTCCCGCCGCTGGCTTGGCGGGCTCCTTCTGTGCACAGCCGACGGCCGTGCCCGCGAGAAGTCCACCGAAAGCGGCGGCGGTGAGTCGATTGAAATCACGTCGAGAGAGGTCGGGCGAGCTCATGGTCGGGGCTTCCGTGGTTGAGGTGCCGCAGAGCGTCGGATGCGACACTCCGCCGCGAGATGTCTCAGAACGCCGATATTGGATCGCAGCGGCGCCGGGAAGTTCAAGCCCGACGCGAAAACAGTCAGGCTTTCGTTGGTTGCGGAGTGCGGTCGTTGAACAGAACCGCGAACACGAAAATCAGGACGGCCGCCATCGCTCCAGGAACGATCCAGATCATCTGCCAGTCGTGCAGGCCGGTGTCCGACGCCGTGTAGTGTCCGCCGACGATGCCCGCGAGCCACGATCCGACAAACATCCCGGCTCCCAGCGTCACGAGGGCATGCAGCCCCTGGGCCGATCCGCGGATGTCCTCGCTCGCCTTCCCGTCGACGTACATGCGGCCCATCACGAAAATGAAGTCGTAGCACATTCCATGCACGGCAATCGCCACATACAGCATCCAGTGGGCATCGCGGTTATCGGAGAAAGCCGACAGCAGCCCGAACCGGACGGCCCACGCGATCATCCCGACGACAAGGATTCCCTTGACTCCGAGCCGGGGCAGGAGCGCCGGCAACAGCATCAGGAAGATCACGTCGGAGACCTGGCCGATCGTCATCTTGGCGGCGGCGTTCTTGATCCCCAGCTCGTTCATGAATGCGTTCATCCAGCTGAAGTAGAAGCTCAGCGGGATGCAGACCAGAAACGAGCAGATGAGGAAGACCGCGAAGGACCGCTGCTTCATGAGCTTGAGGGCATCGATGCCCAGGACGGCCCGTGCGGAGAACTCGGCGTTCGCTCCCCTGGGCGGTGTGTGAGGGAGAGTGAACGAGTAAAGGCCCATCAGCAGGGCGGCCCCTGCGGCGAGCTGGAACATTCCGATCGAGTTCTCGAAGTCGAACCAGCTGAGGGCCTGCCCCGCACAGATCCAGCCGACGCTCCCCCCGGACATCACGATGGGAAACTCACGGCCGGGGTTTGTCGAATGATGCAGCGTCAGCGAACTGGTGAGCCCGTGCCCCGCCATGTACGTGATCGTGTAGGCGATGAGAACGGTATAGAACGGCGGGAAGGATGTGAGTGTGGTGAGGTAATAGAGCAGCCCCGCACCGACCAGGTGCAGGCATCCCAAGAGTCGCTGTGTTGCGAAGAAGCGGTCCGCCACGATCCCGGCGATGAAAGGCGAAACCATTGCCCCAATGGCGGTGCTTCCATAGGCGAGGCCGACCTGCTCGCCGGGAAATGTGAGGGACTTGGTGAGGTATGTCCCCATCGTGACGTACCACGATCCCCAGACGAAATAATGCAGGAAGACCATCACCCACAGCCGGACGAAGAGGAACGGTGACATGCGGTGGAGGTCTTTCTGGAGAGCGAATTCGAGGGGGCAGCGAATGCGGTCCGGATTCTACGGCTTTTGGTCGTGCACCTCACGCGTGTGCCGCACTCACCTGACCGCACACAGGCTGCCTCTTGCTTCGGCACGCCGGATGCGGCCTTGAGCAACCGGGGTGCCGCGTTCCCCCTTTGACACCCGCGACGGTGGTTGCAAGACTTCCTGAGGTCACTCCTGTCTCTACTCCCCTGTCGACTCACTCGTCTCTGCATTCCGTCATGGCCTACGAGCACGTCTTTCATCGCCGCGTTGAGTTCTGCGAGACCGACATGGCGGGGATCGTTCACTTCTCGAACTTCTACCGCTACATGGAGCAGGCAGAGCACGAGTTCTACCGCGCCCTCGGTCTCAGCCTGATGATTCATGAGCCGGACGGGGCGACCGTCAGCTGGCCACGGGTTTCGGCGTCCTGCTCGTTCAAGTCCCCCGCCTACTACAACGACATCCTGACGATCCGGTTGCGAGTGGAGCGCCGAGGCGTGAAGTCGCTGACCTACCGGTTCGACCTGCACCGGGACGAGCCCGATGGCAGTTCGACGTGGATCGCGATGGGGCAGATGAAGACTGTCTGCTGCCGATTCCGCCCTGGGAAGCCGCTCGAATCGATCGAAATCGCGTCGCCGTTTTCGGAATCGATTGAAGAAGCGCCGGCGGAAGTCACCCGCGGCACAGCCTGATCACGCCGCACGTTCGACGTGCGCGGAGCAGGGGATTGCGGACCGGCGCGGAAGACAAACCAGACTCAGGAATAGGCCGCGTGCAGCCGATAGATTTCTCCTGTCGGATCCGCTGGACGAGCGACCGGCCGGATGCGTTGAAATCGGCTCCCTGAGACGACACGAGAGCATCCAGCCAGAAATCCGATGACCGCACCGTCCGACCCAGCGGTGCCGCGACCGACGCAGGTTACTTCGACGGAGAGCCCAAAAACATTTCACAGGCTCGGGACCCTTGCACGGCCCCCTGAAGGGGCGCCTGGTCCTCGCCTCTCTTGAAGCGACTCGTTCCTTCGCATCTCCTCGTCAGTCGTACCCGGGCCGCGGACGCAACTTGCGTCCGCGGCCCGATTTATTTCCTGGAGTGACGCCCCTCCGCAGAAGCTTGTTCGGCGGGGTGTGCATCGTGGCCATTCCCGGCGGGAGCAGAATCTTTCGGCTGCCCGATCCATCCTTTGCGCCGGAAGAACGCGATCTGTCCGATGGAAATGAAGGCCATCAGCACGAGGCAGGCGACGTAGCCATACCGCCACTTCAGCTCCGGCATGTTCCACGGAGAGAGCTCCGTGTCGAAATTCATGCCGTAGACGCCGACGATGAATGTGAGCGGAATGAAGATCGTCGAGATGACCGTCAGCACCTTCATGATCTCGTTCATGCGGTTGCTGATGCTCGAGAGGTAGAGGTCCATCAGGTCGGAGCAGACTTCGCGGTACGTCTCGACCAGGTCAATGATGCGGATGGCGTGATCGTAGACGTCGCGGAGGTAGAGCTTCGTCTCTTCATCGATTTGAGGGTTGTCGTCCCGGATCAGCGAATTGAGAGCTTCCCGCTGCGGCCAGATCGTTCGCCGCAGGAAAAGAAGCTCCCGCTTGAGCCCGTGGATCTCGGCGGTGAGCTTTGCATGAGGCGTGAGGATGATGCGGTCCTCGAGTTCCTCCAGCCGGTCGCCGTATTGTTCCAGGACGGGGAAGTAGTGGTCGATGACGGCATCCAGAAGGGAGTAGGCGAGGTAGCCGGCTCCGAGCGAGCGAAGCCGCCCCGCCCCTTTCCGCAGCCGTTCGCGGACAGAGTCAAGACAATCCCAGCCGGGACGCTCCTGGAACGTCAGCAGAAAGTCCTTCCCAAAGTAGATGCTGATCTGCTCCGATTCGAGGTGAGCGTTCAGATTGATCATGTGGGTGACGAGAAAGGTCTGTTCGCCGTACTGCTCGACCTTCGCCCGTTGGTGCCGGTTGACGATGTCTTCCAGTGCCAAAGGGTGCATACCGAACATCTCGGCCATCTCCCGAAGAACTTCAGCGCTTCCCAGACCATCAATGTTGATCCAAAGGAAAGGGTAGTCGCGGCGGAGGTTGAGGAGTTCGGACGGCAATCCGATCTGCTTTTCCAAGAACGAGTTCGGTCCATAGGCGATGACATTGATCTCCGGCTTCGGATCGGCCGGGTTGATAATGACGGAGCCCGGTGCGGCTCCCGGCGGCGTGTGTCGCTTATGGTGGTGAAGTTTCCTGCGGCGAAAGGAGATTGACATACCTGGCTCGCGAAACAGGAGCGGGCGGCGTTCGCCGGGGAAGGAGCCTTCCAGGAATGGGATTGCCGAGAGAATATGGCAGACGTCGCATTCGTGGAGGACGACCTGAAGAAAATGTCACCCGCGATGCGGCGTCGGTCGATCGACGCCAGGGAGAAATTTCCCGGCCCGGTCGAATGAGCGTAAGGTGTTCGCTGGACAGGACGGGCGGTGGATCGTTATCCTTCCCAGTTCCTTCACGAGCGCTGATGCAGGACCGGGCAGGATGCCTTCCAAACTCGGTCAGCCGTCCGTAAGTTGTTGAAAAGACGAAGTTTGTCAAGCTGCGAACAGGGATTGAGCCATGCCTTTGGGCTTGCTGGGACAGAAGATCGGGATGACTCAGGTCGTGGGCGAAGACGGGAAGATGATCCCCGTCACCGTCCTCAAGCTCGGGCCCTGCCCGGTGCTTCAGGTCCGCAGCCAGGAACTGGACGGATATGACGCGGTGCAGATCGGTTTTGTCGAGAAGCCGCGCCGTCTCGCCACCAAGGCCGAGCGTGGCCATGTCTCGTCGAAGGTCGAGTCGAAGCGCCGCAAGAGGCTGACGGGCGCCGGCGTCACCCTTTCGCCGAAGGCCGAGATCGAGCCGCAGCGTTTCGTCCGTGAGTTCCGGCTCGATAAGCCAGCCGAGCAGGCTGTCGGAACGACACTGACGACGAACGAAGTCTTCAACGGCGTGAAGGCGGTCGACGTCATCGGCCAGACGAAGGGCCGCGGGTTCACGGGCGTGATGAAACGGCAGAACTATGCCGGTCAGCCCGCCGCCCACGGTGCCAAGAAGGTTCACCGCTGCATCGGGTCGCTCGCCTCGCTGGCCAGCAACCGCGGTGGCGGCCGCCCGAAGAAGGGGCGGAAGATGGCCGGCCATTACGGGAACGAACGCGTCACGATTCGTAATCTGCAGGTCGTCCGGGTCGATGCCGATGAGCACATGATGCTCGTCTACGGTGCGGTCCCCGGCCCCAACGGGGGCGTGGTGATGGTGCGTCCCACCAACAAGAAGCGGAAGCCCCAGGCCGCGAACTGATCTTTGGCGGCGAGCATTCTGAGTGGTTTGCGCGTTGCGATGCCCGACTGTGAATCGTCGGGCATCGTCGTTTAAGCGATGTCGTCTCCTCCAATGCGGCGTCGATTCCCTAGGAAATCCCATCGACGATTTCTATGATCGGAACCGTCGCCGTCATGCGGGGCACGGAGCATGCGGCTGGGTTCGGCGTCATTTTCGCCGTTCACTTTCCCATGCTTTCGAAGAGGTTGGTCCATGAGTCGATTGTGGTCGGTGACGAGTCTGTTCGCATTCTCAGCAGCCCTGTTCGGCGCGGCGTTCGCACATGCCCAGGATGAGAAAAAGCCCGCCAAGCCGGAGAAGCCCGTGGCCGAAGAAGAAGCGAAGGAGTTCACCGCGGCCGATAAGGAGAAAGTCAGCTACGGGATCGGCTTTAACCAGGGGAAGAAGCTCGCCGAAGCCTTCAAGCAGTCCGGAGCCGAACTCGACGCCGAGACGGTCGCCAAGGGGCTTCTGGATGGACTGAAGGGCGAGAAGTCCAAGTTCGAAGATGAGCAGATCGAAGCGGCCTTCAAGGCGTTTCAGGGTGAAATTGAGCGGAAGCAGAAGGCAGCGGCTGAGAACACCTTGAAGGCTGGCAAGGCCTATCTGGAGAAAAACGCCAAGAAGGAAGGCGTGAAGGTGACGAAGAGCGGCATCCAGTACGAAGTGATGAAGGCGGGCAAAGGGGGGCAGTCGCCCAAGAAGACCGACACCGTCACGACGCACTATCACGGAACGTTGATCGACGGCACCGTCTTCGACAGCTCGGTCAGCCGCAAGCAGCCGGCCCAGTTCCGCCTCGACCAGGTCATCAAGGGCTGGACCGAGATCCTGCAGCTGATGAAGGTCGGCGATAAGTGGAAGGTGACGATTCCTTCCGACCTGGCCTACGGCGCCAACCCGCGTCCGGGTGGGCCGATCGGGCCGAACGCGGTGCTCGTGTTCGAGATCGAGCTGATCAGCATCGACGACGCGGACGACACCCAGTGAGCTGAATCGGACGTCGCCGACGCCGGATGATGAAATCAAGAACCCTCTCCCGCGAAGATGTCGCGGGAGAGGGTTCTCTTGTTGATGGCGTCCCGGCCGAGCGAGATCGGTCGGAATAAGCTTTCGTCAGGACGCCGGTTTCTTCATGCGGTTCTCGGCGATCACCCACGTGTCCTTGCTGCCGCCCCCTTGCGAAGAGTTCACGACCAGCGATCCCTTCTTGAGGGCGACGCGGGTCAGCCCGCCGGGGAGCACGAAGACCTCTTCCCCGTAGAGGATATACGGCCGCAGATCGACGTGCCGCCCCTCGAAGTGGTCGTCGACAATCGTCGGAACCCGCGATAGCGAGAGCGTCGGCTGGGCGATGTAGTTTCGCGGATTCTTCTGGATCAGGTCGGCGAACTTCCTGCGGTCGTCGGGGGTGGCGTGCGGTCCGATCAGCATGCCGTAACCGCCCGATTCATTCGCGGCCTTCACCACAAGCTTGTCGAGATTGCCGAGCACATGCCGGCGCTGCTCTTCCTCGGCACAGACGAACGTCGGCACGTTCGGCAGGATCGCCTCTTCATTGAGGTAATACTTGATCATCCTGGGGACGTAGGCATAGACGACTTTGTCGTCGGCCACACCCGTGCCGGGCGCGTTCGCCATCGCGACGCGTCCGCTGCGGTAAACGTCCATCAGGCCAGGAACGCCGAGGGCGGAATCGGGCCGGAAGGTCTTCGGGTCGAGGAAGTCGTCATCGATGCGGCGATAAATGACGTCGACCCGCTCAAAGCCTCCCGTCGTCCTCATGTAGACCACGCCATCGCGGACGGCCAGGTCGCGTCCCTCGACCAGTTGCACACCCATCTGCTGGGCCAGGAACGAGTGCTCATAGTAGGCCGAGTTGTAGATTCCCGGCGTCAGCACGACGACGGTCGGATGGGCAATGTCCCGTGGGGCGAGTGACTCCAGCAGCCGCAGCAGCCGGTTCGGATAATTCTCAACCGCTCGGATCCGCGAAGCCTCGAAGAGCTGCGGAAACGTCTGCTTCATCAGAAAGCGGTTCTGCAGCACATACGACACGCCCGAGGGGCACCGCATGTTGTCCTCGAGGACGTACATGTCTCCCTTGGCATCGCGAACGAGGTCTGTCCCCGTGATGTGGCACCAGACGCCGTGCGGCGGTTTCAAGCCGCGGCACGCCTCGCGATACGCCTTTGCCCCTTCGAACACAGCCTCCGGAACGACCCCGTCCCGCACGATCTGGCGGTCGTGGTACATGTCGTTGATGAACAGATTGAGCGCCTTGATCCGCTGCTTGAGCCCGCTCTCCAGCCGGACCCACTCTTTGGCCGGCACGATCCGCGGGACGATGTCGAACGGCCAGATCCGCTCGGTCCCCTGTGAATCGCCATAGACATTGAACGTGATCCCCATCCGCAGCAGCGAACGTTCGATGGCTGTCTGGCGGCGGCGCAGTTCTCCCGGAGCGAGGGAGTTGATCTTCTGGATCAGCAGCAGGGCATCGGCGCGCGGAGATCCTTCTGGCTCGAAGAGTTCGTCGTAGAAGCCGTCCGAACCCGCGTCGTAGTTGTCGAACGTGATCCACGGTTCGTGCGGGGCCGGGGCAGCGCCGCTCTGCTGCTGTTGCTGCATGCCGCTCATCAGGGTTCCTGCCATCATGCCGCGGACCTCGCACAGAGGTGCTGGAGCGGCGAACGCTCCGCTTAGGATGCCCCACGCCGCCCCCCGCCGCAAGGGTTGCTTCGGGCGATTCGCTGCGTCGAAAGCGAGGGGGCCTCCTGGACCGATTCCGCCGCACCGGGAACCTGCTGAAAATGAATCGGTCGAGCCACGTACTGGCTCTCACAACGCGAACGCCGAAATCGGCCGGAGCGCTGCCGGTGCGCGCGACGCATGCGGAGAACGGCGAAATCGATGAATACTCGATCGGACAACAATGGTCCCCCGTATCCGCGAACCACATCGAATGGAATTCCAGTGAAATGATTGCCTGGGTTGAAAACCGCTTCCGTGTCCGGCGTCTTCTTTCGGAAATCAGCAGAGCGAATAAACGACAGAAAGCCCTGAATACGAGGGAGAATCGCCGTTCACTGCTCCTCGGAATTCTGGGCGAAGTCGCTGGCGGGAACGACTGTTTCTGCGACAATCCGCTTTGGCGCGCCGTTCTTTTCCGAAGACTCCGACGACGGTCCTGGAACCCGCAAAATGTTTCGCGCCTCGGCCCACGGCACATTCCGAACCGCCGGTTCCCGGTCGTATCATGAAGGATCAGGGACGGTGAATTCTCGTGCTGTCGGACCGGATGCCGTGGCCGATGTCGCGGGCCGATCGAGGCGGGAAAACGTCCTGGCGGCCCGGCTGCACAATCGGAACGATCAATCCCATCGTCACACGGACGGGGCTTCCCGCATGACCGTTCGTCGCACGAAGTCGCTTCACGCGATCCGCTCGTTGAACTCCCTCCGCATCGTTCGGAGGAAAACAGACATGGTCAACCTTCGACGCGCCGTCACGGAGCGTCGGGATTCGTGGACGTGTCGCCCGAGACCACCAGCCCACATCGAACCGCATGGCGGGTCATTCTCCCGCTGTTGTCCCACTCTCCCGGTCGAAGGCACGACCGGCCCATGGCCATCCCAGGGAGTGGGGCCAACAATTCCTAGATTCGCCGATCGGCGGATCGGGCGAAGCGGCCTCCCGATCGCACGCGGTGACAGGTTCATCCCCGCGAGCGGTTCCCAGTCGCTCGACGATCGCTGGTCCCGCTTCTCCTGATGTCCGAATCGAGGGTTTGCCCTGCGGTGCGGTTGTCTGACCGGAATGAAACAGAATCGATTGCGTGAATATGGCCTTGCCCCCTTCGAATCGCGGCCGCATCGCTCCCGCGGGACAGTCCGGCCCGGTCGCCCAGATCCTCGGCTACCTCAACTTCTCGGCCGGCCGGTCGGATCCGGGATTCCTGCGGCAGTTCAATGAATTCTGCGCAGTCGAATCCGCAGCAGACCCGACGCGGACGCGCTCGGCCGACGAGGTGAGAGACGATTTGCTCGCCACGCTGGCCGACCTGTGGGGCAAGGCTCCCGCCTTTTCCGATGTCGCGCAGGCCGAAGCGGTCATTCGTCTGGCGTTCGACCAGTGCCTTCCGGCCTATCGCGCCCATCACGCCGACCTCCTCTTCCATCTTCCGTCCGAGGACTTCGAGCATCCGTTGTTTCTGGCGCGGATGTTCGAAGCGGTGCTCGAACAGGGAGGGCCATGGGACGACGCGCCGCGGATCGTCGCGGGCTGCCTCGATCGGATGAATGATTTCCTCGGCCATCGACCGGTCGCCATTCTGGAGAACGGCCGGAAGATGGAACCGTACGCCCACGAGCGGTTCCGTCCCGTGCCGCTGTACATTCAGTCGGTCGGAGCGGGTTGCGGGAAATACTACAACCTCATCGCACGCACCTTGGAGTTCTTCCAGGAGACGCCCGAGGCGATCCTGCGCGATTCGTATTTCGACCTAGAGAACCTCGAAGAACTCGCGCTCGACATGCGGGCTCACGACCACATGCACCCGGTCAACAAGCGCACGAACTACATGTTCGGCGAATGGGACCCGCACCGCATCGACCTCAAGGGAAACTACCGGCGGTTCGTCGTCCGCAAAATCATCCTGGACGCCCTGTTGCGATGGATGGATTCTCAGGAGGGGGTCGAGCCGGAAGAAGTTCTGTTCGATGCGTCGGCCGTGCTGTGCGGGACGATGTTGATGGCGTCGTCGATTAGCGGGGCCGGGCCGGGGTCGTTTGATTCGTCGATCACCTTGTCCGGCCTGCTCCCCAAGGTGGCCCGGCAGAGAGACGCTTTTTACGAGCGGATCCTGAAGACCGCCACCGGCGCCAGAGCCCGTCGGCTGAAGAGTCAAGAAAGCCTGACGCGGCAACCGTTCGGCCATGTCCGGCAGAGATTGAACATCGAACTGGCGAATTACGGAGCGCGGCAGGTCCAGTTCCGCCATCTGGCTCAGATCTATGCGCGGATGGGTTACGCGGACGCCAGCCGTCGGCAGGCGGCCGCCATCCCGTCGACGTCGGTCCGCTTTGAAACCGAAATCCGCTGGCGGATCGCGTCCGCTCACCAGCGGCTCGAACGGGGCGATCTTTGCAGCGCCGCTCCGCTGGCCGCCGAGTTGACCGATCACCTGAAACGCGGGATCGAGTCCGGAGCCCTGATCGATCCCTGGAATATTCTCGGTTTCCAGGGACAGTTCCCGCTCTTTTTCGCCCGGGAAGACAGTCTGCCGGATCAACGGGCCGAGATCCTTCTCGACCTGGTCGACGGCATCTTCGGCGTCTTTTCGCGAATCATGAATGAGGCTTCCGCCCAGGGACGCGCGGCGATGCTCGCCGAAATCTCGGAGCGTTATCGCGTCCTTGCCGACGAATGGGACAAGTACGCGACGACGACGGTCGAAGACCTTCCCAAGGTCAACGGGCGGGAAAGTTACGAGTCGGCGCAGCACGTCTCGAAGGCCCTTGGTGAATGGCGGCTGGCGGGCGAGGCGGCCGGGGCGATTTCGTTCTGGCGGCAGCACGTCGCCGAGTTCCAGTCGGCCAAGGCTTATGCACTCGTCGTCGAAGCGCTGCTTCAGAGGAACGATGCGGTCGCGTCGATGGGCCTCCTGATGCAGTGGCTCAGCCAGGCGGAAGAGGCGGGGCTTGAGAGCGGCGGTCACTCGCTGTTCCAACTCTTGCTTCGCTGGATGGATCTTGTCATTGCGACCGGGCACTCGGGAGATCGCGCCGGACTGGCAGCCCTCTTCCGCAGACTTTTCGACTATCTCGAAGCGAACGCGGGAGAGATGTGGGTCGTTCCCGCCCTGGAAGACGCCCTCGGCCTTCGTGGCGGACAGGTCGAAGAACCGGCCATCGCCGAAGTGGCGGAAGACGAAGCCGAAGAGGATGAGGACGACGAAGACAACGCCTTGTTCGAAGCCGCCTGGGACGACGTGATCTGGCGCGACAGCGCGGACGACGGCAACTTCGGCGACACCCTCGACGAGCACGTCACCAACCCGCAGGACACCGAGTTCGAACTCCTCGCCCGCAAGCTCGAGCCGCGGCTTCGCTTCCTCAGCACCGTCGCTGAACTCTGGCAGAAGGCGGCCATCATCCTCGCCGCACAAGG
The DNA here is from genome assembly GCA_020850695.1 of Planctomycetaceae bacterium. Lineage (GTDB taxonomy): Bacteria > Planctomycetota > Planctomycetia > Planctomycetales > Planctomycetaceae > JADZEF01. The sequence continues at coordinate 49,325 of JADZEF010000040.1, forward strand.
GCCGCTGGCCCGCACCGAGCTTCGTGACGCCCGCGGCGTCTCCCTGGCCGAAGTGGTCCAGGGATGGAAGGACCGCACGCTGGAGATGCAGTCAGGACTCGGTCGTCTGATGGGCTCGCTCAAGCGGTTCGAAATCTCCGCCTCCTCCGGAGACTTCGACGCCAACATCGAGTTCGACACGCAGTACCAGACCAAGCTCTTCCTGCTGCACAACGTCATCAATACGACCATTGGCTACCGACTCGCCGAGCGCTACCTCGCTTGCTGCCTCGCCGAGCCGGTTCCCACCAAGAGCAGTTCACGCAAGAAGCCGAAGCTTGAAGAACTGCAACTCGACGTCTTCCGCGGAATCTTCCGGCGCGATACCTCCACGGTCCATCGCCGCATTCCCGACCTGCTGAAGCATCTCGCGAAGAAGCCGCTGCTTTATGTCTCGCTGGAGAACGGCGGCGATCCCGAGCAGGTCCTCGAAGTCCGCACGCTGCAGGCGGGCATCCGGTTCCTCCTGTCGCAACTTCCAGCGCTGGGACTCGTCGACGACACCTGGCAGCTGCTCTACACCGCTTTCCGCATGGAGAAGACGCTTCCTCCGCGCGGACAGGCCGTCACCGAATTCGACCGGCTGTTTCGCATCGCTCTCCGCGGCGCCCTGGAAGCCGTCAGCCGCTCGGCCACGACGTGGCGGCTCCCTCCGGTCCGCACGCTCTTCGTCCGGCGCGGGCCGAAACGCTGCCTTTGCCGCCAGGAACTCCGCCGCCCCGACCGTCCTCGTCTGGGGGCCGAACCGTCCGTCGGTGGCGAGCGCTGCAAACGCTGCACGCCGGCCCGCCGCATTCCGAAAGCTCTCGCCCGGCGTCGCAAGTCAGAGAACGCCCGCTCCCGCCGTCCCCTCCCACTGCATCCACCGCGGACGGGCCGACCCCTCTCCTTCCATGTCCCCAGCCGCCTCGGTCTCGGCACGAACCTCGACACTCTCGGCCAGGAACGCATCGGTTGGAGAAACGCCTCGCTGGTGGCCCTGGTCAGCGGAGTGGTCAACGCGTTCCGCGATCTCTGGATGCGACACAGCGCGACGATGCGGCTCTCGACGGTCGAGGCCCTGCAGAATGACATGGATTGGCGCGACGTTCAGAAGTTCATCAAGTCCTACGGGCACGACCTCTTCCACGCCCGCATGCTGATGATCGGCAACGTCCGCGCCATCCTGCACAACGGCATCGACTGGTTCCTGGAGCATCTCGACCAGAACGAAGACCCGCTCCACCCCATCCCGCTACTCGAAGCCCTCCGCACCGGCCGGGCCGACAGGAACGAGGTCGAGCACTGGATGGAGCTCATTTACGGGGCCATCGTCGATAAGTTCGACCGCTTCCTCGAATACAACACGACGACGACGCAGTCCGACTACGGCGAGATGCTCTATAGCCTCCTCGACTTCCTGAGAGTCGAAGCGGCCTACGATCGTCGCGCCTGGCAACTCGCCCCCGAAAACGTCTGCCACGAACTCCTCTCCGAACTCGGCCGCACGCAGGCCGCGAACGTCTGGGAGCGGCTCTACGAGGAGCAGACCGCCGAACAGGCCGACGTGCATGTCAAGGCCTTGAAAACCGCCGAGCAGCAGCACGGCATGCGTCTGCCGTCGCTTTCCGACCACATCCACGAGCGGTTCGTGAAGCCGCTGGCCGTCAACCGGATGCTGGCACTGGTTCCGCGGGCCGTCCAGGACGCCCGCACCGAGCGGCCCCGCTCGGCGGCCTTCGAAGCGCTGCGTCGCGAGATCGATCAATATCTCGAAAGCACGTCCGGCTCGGGCATCGACGTCCCGTCGTGGCTTCGCAATCTCGAGCGGGAAGTCGAGCGCGTCCTCGAATCGGAAGGTTCGCCCCGAGACCCGCACGACCCCGACATCCGCCTCGCCCCGCGCCGCCTGACGCTGAAGCAGACCCAGCGCCAGATCGAATCCTGCGAGCGGCTCGTCCGCGAGTTCCTCAATCACCGGCGGACGTGATCGCAACGTCCTGCCGTCAAGAATGTCTATTTAGGAATATGTGACGAGTCCGCGTCCGATCAAGGTTGCGGACTGGGCTTGTCCGCGAGGTCAAGGACCTGCCGTCGAGCCCTGCTGCGGATGGCGGAGTTCACCTCTTGCTGCTTTCGAACCAGCGAGTCCAGTTCGATCAGAGCATGGGCGTTGATGAGACGCTGTTCGAGTTCGTCGAGCTGATCAAGCATCTTCAGCCCGTCCTTGACGGCACGTTTCCGTAGGACGTGGAGAGCCGTAATCCGAAGATTGAGCTCCAGCGTTTGGTCGCTTACCAAGGCCAACAGGCCGTTCGATTCATTTCCTACTTCATTCAGGAATTGCAGGGCGGCCAGTCGAATGGACGGTTCCGAATCCGTGTCCGCAGTATTTCGCAGGATCGTTCGCAGCAGCGGGTGGGAGAGCGATGTCCGTCCGATCGTCTGAACAATCTCATCCCGCACATCCGGCTGGAGCCGCTTCACAGCCTTCCAGATCGCGTCATGGTCTTTGGCCGGAAGATCCGCGGAAAGATCTGTCATCGATCGCACGGCCATTCCGCGGACCCGTTCGCTCGGATGAGTGAGCGCGGGAATAATCATCTGCTGAATGAGCGCGCCATCGAGGATCCCCACGTCGAATTCGCGGGGCGGGCTGCGACCGTCGAGCGACCAGAAAACTTTCGCTTGCAATCGCATGTCGTCCAGCGTCGTCGCTAGAAGGTCATTCGCAACCTTCCAAACCCGTTCTTTCTGTTCACGCGGCGTTTCCGCATAGGCGAACGGAACCAGTTGCAGCAGAGCTTGCGCGTTCCGAACGTTCCGTTTGCCTCGCGCCAGAGACGCGATGAGTTCGTCCACCGGCGGTGTGGGGACTTTGCCGCGACGCGCCAGCCGCGCCTGCGACAACCATTTTCCTGTCCAGTGATAGCCATTGCCTGCAAAACGTCGCAGGTATTGCGCGACGTCTCGCTCAGAGAAGTCCGACTTTTCAACCGCTTCGATCTCTTGTGGGTAGTTTGGAGGAAACTCCCTTACGGGCCAGTCGTTTCTTCGAAAGGTGCGCAACTGATCGACATCTCCTTTGACTTCCAGGTAAGTGTTCAGCGTATCTGTGCCATACGGGATCTGGCGATAGAGCAGCGTCAAGTCCGAATGCCAATCGAGAAATGTGCGGGTGGCGAGCTGCACATCGGGCGACTTCGCATTGCGTCGCAGCACGGTCCGCAGCGCGGCGCCGGCGATCGAATACGACCGCGGACCGATGCGATCGAGCGCGAGGATCGCCCGCTCGCGGACGGTCGCGTCGTCGTCGAGCAAGGCCGCCGAGAGGGGAATCCATGCCGGCATCGCCGCGGGTCCGAGATCGACCAGCTTCCGCACCGATTCCCGCCGCACTTCAACATCGCCGTCGCTCAATCCCGCAACGAGTTGCTTGATGCCTTCGTCCGGCTTGAGGCGTTCGCTGATGAGCGGCTGCTGCGCCGGAGCGGGCGTCGCCAGCAGGAACGAACACAGGAACCCGAGCAGCGCCGTGATGCGAATCGCCATGCGAGGTCTCCGACCCTGGATCAGGCTCCGAGGCAGACGCGGCGGACGATCCGGGCGATGTTGCGGGCATCGTCGAGTCCGCGGTGCGGCTGACCGCTGAATTCTAATCGCAGTTCGGCCAGAGCACCCGACAAACCTTTGTTCCGCCGCGAATTCGTGGCGCGGGCGAACTCTTCCTTGAGGTTCAGATGTCGCGTCCCGAAGGGATATTCCACATCGTGGAACGCACAGTCCTGCTGGAACTGCCGGCGGTCATAGTTCCCCCAAGAGCAGAAGAGATGATCGTCGAACGGGGCCGCCCAGGCCGTCAACGTGCTCAATGCGTCTGCATACGGAACACCCGCGTCGACATCCGCCTGGGTGGTGCCGGTCAACGCACGGCAGAAACCCGTCAGAACCGGATGCCGCACCGGCCGCACCACCTGCTGAAACTCGGAGACCACGTCGAAGGTCCGCGCGTCCTGCATCACCGCGCCGATCTCGATGATCTCCATCTCTTCGCGAGGAACTGTGCCGCGGTCGCAACAGGTCGCCTCAAGATCGATAATCAAGTAATACTGCTCATCGATTCTCAATCCACATCCTTCCAAAAAAATGCGCGTCGGGCGACGTTCACCCGACGCGCAGTCCACTCGATCAGGCCGGCGGCGGGGGCGGGGGCACCGGGGGGCCGAAGGAGCCCGCCAGCTGCGGCACCTGACCCGCGGCACTCCAAGACGCCATTCCCGCACACCTCACCATCGTCGACGGGCTGACCTGTCCCGCCTTGATTCCCGCCATCACCTGCTCCTGCGTGAACGGTCCCTGCGTTCTGCCGTTCACCGCGATGTGCCACTGTACGGCGGCTGGCGGCGGTGGCGGTGCCATTCCCAACCCCGGCGACGCGCCGCCCACAGCGCCCATCATCTTCCCGGCCATCGCCAACCCGACACCCAGCCCCAGCCCTTCCGACGCCGCACCGCCGCCTCCGCCCGATCCTATGCCGCCCATGGCGGTGCCCAGCTGGAACTGCTGGTATTTCCCCATGTCGCCGATGACGCCCATCTTGGTGCGGGTGTCGATGGCCTTCTCGACTTCCTCGGGGAGCGAGATGTTGACGATGAAGAGCTGTGGGACGTCGAGCCCGTATTCATCGTCGATCCGCTCGCAGACGAGCTTCTTGAGATCGTCTGCCAGTTCGCGGTAACGCGACGCGAGGTCGAGCGCACTGATCTTCTTCTGCCCCAGCAGGTCGGTGAAAGCCTGGCAGATGATCGAACGGAGCAGCTCGGTCACTTCGTCCGAGTTGAACTCGCTGTCGGTGCCGACCAGTTCGGGCAGCAGCAGCTTCGGGTCGACCACCTTCAGCGTATACGTGCCGAAGGCCCGCATGCGGATGGGGCCGAAATCGTCGTCGCGCATCATGATGGGGTTGGGAGTGCCCCACTTGAGGTCGGTGATGCTGCGGGTGCTGACGAAATAAACCTCGGCCTTGAAGGGGCTGTCGAAGCCGTGCTTCCAGCCCTGCAATGTGCCGAGGATCGGCAGGTTGTCGGTCTTCAGCGTGTAGTGGCCCGGCTCGAACATGTCGGCCATCTGGCCGCGATGGACGAAGACCGCCGCCTGCCCCGGCCGCACGATGAGCTGGGCCCCGTTCTTGATCTGGTTGTGATACCGCGGGAACCGCCAGACCAGCGTGTGCCGCGAGTCGTCGACCCACTCGATAATGTCAACCAGTTCGCCGCGAAGTTTGTCGAACAGACCCATGGTGGCGTCCTTGTTTTCTGCGGAGGCGGTGCGGGAAAAAGCACAGGATGGAACGTGATGTTGATCCGCCGTTGAAGCCGTGCTTACTCGTGTCGCTCGGTTGGCGCAAATCTTACGGTCGTGAAATCGTTTTTGCGATGTTCTCTTCGCGGGGCACCAGCGATTCTCGTTCGAACGAGATCAGGCGTCGTTCCGCGTCTGAACATCGGTGAAACGCACGAGTATCCCGCGCGGATCACACGCGCCCTCCCAAGATGTCGCTGCCGGCCATGGTTCATGTGTACACTTCTTGTGCCGGTTCGGCTCCCCTTACTGTCGCTCTGCATGTAGGATTCCCGCAGATCAGTTGCGCCTGCTTCGGCCACGAACCGGTTCCATCGATTGTGGGATACCTTGCATCGGCCGTTTCGGGATCGGACGAGTTCGGACATCAGCCCGCAAGGACGCGGACATGGATCTTTTCGTCGTCAAGGGTGGCACGTCCCTCCGCGGGCGCGTGCGGGTGAGTGGGTCGAAGAATGCGGCCCTCCCCATCATGGCTGCCGCCCTGATGGCCGACGGTCCGACCATCCTGCATGACGTCCCCGAGCTTGCGGATGTCTCCTCGCTCTCCAGCCTGTTGACGACGCTGGGGGTGGCGGTCGTGCGGCGGACGGATGGGGCGATGACGCTCGAGTCGGCGAGCGATGAGCCGTGCGTCGCTCACTACGATCTGGTAAGGAAGATGCGGGCGAGCGTGTGCGTGCTGGGACCGCTGCTGGCTCGTCGGGGGCGTGCGTGCGTGTCGCTGCCCGGGGGCTGCAACATTGGCGACCGTCCCATCGACCTCCATCTCAAGGGATTGCGGGCGCTGGGCGCGGAGATCCGGATCGAGCGGGGGTATGTCATCGCGGAAGCGGCCCGGCTGACCGGGACGAGCATCTACCTGGGCGGGCCCTTTGGCAGCACGGTGACGGGAACGTGCAATGTCATGGCGGCCGCGACGCTTGCCAATGGCGTGACCACGATTGAAGCCGCTGCCTGCGAGCCGGAGGTCGTCGACCTGGGCAACTCCCTCAATGCCATGGGAGCCCGGATTGAAGGACTCGGAACGCCGTTTCTGAGGATTGAGGGTGTCGAGCGACTCGCCGGCGTCGAGCACACCATCATCCCGGATCGCATCGAGGCGGCGACGCTCATGATTGCCGCCGCCGCCACCCGGGGGCGAGTGACGCTCGACAATGTCCGGATGGACCACCTCACCTCGGTTGTCGAAAAGCTGCGGGAGATCGGCGTACGCGTTCAGCCAAGGGGTGCGGCGGTGGAAGTGCATGTTCCCGCACAACTGCAATCCGCCGACTGCGTCGCTCTTCCCTATCCCGGGCTCCCCACCGATACCCAGGCCCAGATGATGTCGCTCCTGACGCAGGCCCAGGGGATCAGCATCGTGACCGACAAAGTCTTTCCCGACCGTTTCATGCATCTTCCGGAGCTGGTTCGACTGGGGGCACGCATCCGGCGCGAGGGATCGAGCGCCATCCTGAGTGGCGGCCGCCCATTGAGCGGGGCCTGCGTGATGGCGTCCGACCTGCGTGCCAGCGCCGGGCTGGTGATTGCGGGACTGGCTGCCGAAGGGGAGACCGTCATTCGGCGGATCTATCACCTCGACCGCGGCTACGAGCGGCTTGAAGCCAAGCTGGCCGCCCTTGGGGCGACGATCCGCCGGGTGAAGGACGATCCGGCGGCGATTCCCGAGAGCCTGGCCGTTCCGGAGGACAACGCGCCGCCGCTGGTTCCCTGGGTGCATCGACCGGCGGCTTGATCCGCCCGGCTATTTCTTCCCGTCAACGCGCGTCATCTCGAAGAGGTTGGTGGCCTGCGGACCGAGAAATCCCTCGAAACGGCCGCGTCGCCCGGTCTCGGGGTCGGTCACGTCGCCGCGCTCGGCCAATTCGAAGTAGGCGTAGGTCCAAGGCATTGTCGTGCGGACGCCCCCTTCGGTGACCGGCACATCGATCACGGCGGCCTCGGTCGCCGTCTGCCGCAGTTTGGTTCCGCGCGCTCCTTCGATCTCCGATTTCATCGGAACGCCGGCGGCCCGCAGCGCGTCGATCGTCCGCTCGATATCGGCGAGCGAATCGACCTGATGCGAATTGATGAGCGACGTGAAGTGGTTCACGTTGTAGCCGTGAACCAACACCCAGGCCGCGAACTGGCTCTCCTTGTTGACGGCGGCGACATCCGACTTCGAGGGGAGTTCCCATGGAAGCTCTTCGATCTCCCGCACGACCGCGTCCAGCAACGTGGTCCGATCGCGCGCGGGCGTGGTCTCCAGCGAGGCGAGCTCGGAAAGGAGTTCCGACGTCACCGGGGGGCGATGCGAACGAACCGTGCTTTCAATGATTGCTCGCGTCCCGGCGCTCAGCCGCCAGGTCTGCAACTCCGACACGAACAGCTTCGGGAAATTTCCGTTCGAATGCTGATAGTGAATCGAACTCAGATGTTTGTCCGGAAACTGGTAACAACCCGCGGCCCTGTACCCAAGCGATTCGAAGAGTCGGCCGAGCGTATGGATGCCTGCCGAGGGGAGCTGCGAGCTGATCGTCCGGAACGCGATGTGATCGTTGACGAACGTCGCGCCGGCCGTCTGCACAACCCGTTCATACTCCCGCACCCAGTTGACCCGTTCGCGATAACGATCCCAGAGGCGATCGAACAGGGCGGCGAGGAACTGTTCCTGCGGGCCCGGTCCGGCAATCCGACGATGAACACCGGAAATCGCTGTTGCGGCAGTCATGAGCGCGGCTCCCACCAGAGACGTCGAAGTCGAACGAACCAACTGGAGCGGATTCGCGCCAACAAGGGGGGACGGCACGCTCCAGCCACGATTTATTTTACGCGTGGCGGGCTCGCGGGAGCAGGTGCTCGCGGCGACTCGATTGGTCGTTAGTCTTTGGCCGTCGATCATTGATCATTGGAAGATCTGAAATGATTCCTGACCAATGATCAACGACCAACGATCAATCTCTGCTGCCTGCGGATCAGTACCCCAGGACCTGAATCTCGCTCAGTCCCATATAGGTGTCGGGGCGCCACACGCTCTTCGCTTCGAGCCGGACATAGCGGCCGCGGACCGAGGGGACGGGGATCACGCTGCTGTAGTCGGGCGTGTCGGCCAGGCCGGGGGCCGGCAGGACGATGCCGCTCGCCACGGGATTGAGCGCCGTCTCGGTCGCCGAGACGAAGACTTCAACCTCCTTCCAGCCGCGGTGCATGCCACTCGGTTCGTTGAAGTTCCAGATGCGGATGCCTTCGACGATCCTCTCTTCACCCAGGTCGAGAATGATCTGTCCCTTGCGATCGATCGGGTGCCGCCACATCGTCGGAGCCTCGATCTTGTTCCAGACTCCATCGAGGACCGCTGCCGCCTTCCCGTCTTCCGTCTGACCGCCGTAGGAATTCACCTTGATGCCTTCCAGCGGTTGCGGCGACTTCTGCCGCGTCGTCATCGCCAGGATCTTGGCCCCCTCGACGACGTCGTCCGGGACGTTCGTGCCTTGTTCCAGAAGTTTGTCGAGTCGCGCGGGAAGCTCGGTCAGCATCCGCTCCTGGTCTTCAGTCAACTCGACGTCGAGGCCGCGACGGGCGAGGAGATCGTACTGTCGATGGGTCCGGACGGCCTGCGAACACGCATTGAGGGCGGCCGCAAGATCGACACCGTCTTCGTAGACGCGAGGCAGCAGTCGCAGGAACGCGTCATCGGGGGGATCGGGAACCCTGGCCAACGCCGCCAGTGCCGCACTCCGCTGAGCCGGATTCTTCGATGAGAGTGTCAGTTCGAGGAGCTGCGTTCCGATTCCCGGAGCAGCGGCGCGGCTGATTTCTCGGACCGCGTCGGGCCAGTTCTTTTCCTGAGCCTCCCGACTCAGCACCCCGAGCATCACGGGAAGCGTCTTTTCGGGCCGCTTGAATCGCTGGAGGACGTCCAGGGCATTCGCGGTCAGAACCGGGTTGTCGGACTGGGCCGCTTCGATCAGCAGGGGCAGCGAAACGTCAGGATCCTTTTTTAACTGCCCATACGCCTGGCCGGATTCCTTCTTGTCAGGCGACGAAAGCATTTTCATCCAGGTGGAAAGCCGGCTGCGGGCCGCTCGACGACGCTCGACGTCCGAAATGATCGAAGAAGCCTCTTCGCGTTGAGCGGACGACGGAGCCAGTTTCTGCACCTCGTTGACAGCCGCGGTCGCCTCTTCGTATTTCCCGGCGTTCAGAAATTCGCGTGCGGAAGCCAGTTTCTCTTCGCGAAACCTGTCGTCGCGTTCTTCAATCTTCAGGGTGCGGCGCTGCTTCAATTCGTCCAGAGCCGCGGTTTGCTCGACTGGTGGTTTCTGCTCGCCGGTATAGACCTTGTCGAACTCGGCAAAATGCGTTTCGAGCTCGTCCAGCTTGTCCGCAGCGAGCAGTTCCTCACCCTTCTTCATCAGGTCGGCCCAGACGGTCTCGGGTTTCGGCTTTTCCGGTTCCTTCGGAGCGTCCTGGGCGGCCAATTGCGGTTTCGGATCGACCACGGGGGCGACAGCCGCCGGCGCTTCCGATTTCGCTCCTCCGCACCCGGGAATGGCCATCACAACCAGCGCCAGCGCAGCCGCGCCAAGCAATGTCGAAGAGACTCGACCGGTGCAACAGCTGATCCACCGAGTTGAACCGCAAAGCATGTCCCGGACCCCCAAGGAGACATCGCGACGGAATGGACGAGCGACCACGACGGTTATTCCATCAGAACAGCAGAACTAACGTACCAGAGGTTGCCGGGCGCACGCCAGCGGTTACGTCGGGGCCGCCGGACGCATCCGCTTGCGGTAAACGTAGGCCACAAACAGGGCTGCCGCTCCGACAAGACCCGCGATCCGCCATCCAGGGGGACCAAACACGACGGTCGCATTGATCATCAGGAACGCAAACCACGCATGGAGCACGATTTCGTACCACAACGAACGTCGCCAGGCAGGGACCGGAGACCGCCAGAGCGTGGCGGCATCGAATAACCACCAGAGGAGGAAGGCCTCGTTGAAGAACAGGCCGCCCCCCCACTCAAGCCCCGTGACTTCGGCGGTCCGGCGGGCGGTGTGTTCCCAGGCGGCCGAATGGCTCCAGCCATGCACGAAACCGAAGGCGCACAGGACGTGGACGGTCATCGCGAGTGCCCCGCCGGTCCATAGTCCGCGGGCCAGACGGAAATGGGACGCGGAATCGATCCGCGGACCCTGCAAGAGCAGTCCAAACCAGCCGGCAACCGCCGTGCGGGCCGTCCACAATGTCAACGCAAGCCCGGCAGGAGAAACGTTTTCGTGCATGAATGCCCGTGGACGGGTCGTGGTGGCCAGCGGTCCGCTCGCATGTCGCGGCGATCAGTGTAACATCTGAAGGCCGATCATCGCTCCGAGCTCATTCTCCAGCGACGAACCGTTGAGCACTTTGATCACACCGACCACACTGCGATGACCAGCCTCTGGAGACGCCAGAGGTCACCCTGGAACTCAAGCCCGCTCGAGCCATCTCATGTCCGAACGTTGGATTGCTGACCGCATGCGGCACATCGATGCATCCGGCATCCGCAAGGTGTTCGATCTTGCTGCGAAGATGAAGGACCCGATCAACCTCAGCATCGGTCAACCGCACTTCGACACCCCGCAACCCATCAAGGACGCCATCACGAAGGCCATCGCCGAGGGGAAGAACGCCTACAGCCAGACGCAGGGAATCGCCCCGCTCCTCGCCAAAGTGCAGGCGGGGGTCGACAAGGAATACGGCCACTCCGACCGCAAGGCCTTCCTGACATCCGGGACCAGCGGCGGGCTGATGCTGGCTCTCTCGACGCTGGTAAACCCAGGGGACGAAGTGATCGCCTTCGACCAGTGGTTCGTCATGTACAAGCATTTGACGACGCTCGCTGGCGGCAAGTGCGTGCAGGTCAACACCTACCCCACTTTCCGCATCGATCTCGACAAGGTGAAGGCCGCCATCACGCCCCGCACCAAGGTTATTCTCTGCAACAGCCCGTCGAATCCGACCGGTCACGTCATGGGGGAAGACGAAGTCCGCGGGCTCGCCGAGCTTTGCCGAGAAAAGGACATCGCCCTCATCAGCGATGAGATCTACCGCGCCTTCTGCTATGACGGCCCCTTCCTGTCACCAGCCAAGTGGAACGACCAGACGATCGTCATCGATGGATTCAGCAAGTCGCACTCGATGACGGGGCTGCGGCTCGGTTGGATGCACGGCCCCGAGCACCTCATGCAGCAGATGATCAAGCTGCAGCAGTTCACGTTCGTGTGTGCTCCGCACCCGGTGCAGTACGGCGGCGTCGTGGCGTGGGACTATGACATCTCCGACCGCGTCGCCGACTATCGCCGCAAGCGGGACTTCGTCGTCAACGCCTTGAAGAATGACTTCGAAATCCATGGCGCGAGCGGAGCATTCTACGTTTTCGCCAAAGCTCCCTGGGGAACAGGAACGGAGTTCGTCGCCGAGGCCATCAAGAACGACCTGCTGATCATTCCGGGGAACGTCTTCAGCAGCCAGGACACGCACTTCCGCATTTCGTACGCGGCCGAAGACCGGACGCTCGAACGGGGCGTCGAAGTGCTGAAGCGGGTGGCGAAGCAGGGCCGTCCCGCATGAAGTCCAACGGTCCCGTCCGGCTTTCCCTTCCGCTGTTGGGAATGGCGATTGTCGTCGCGCTGTGCCTGGCCTATGTCGGGGCGTACTATGCGCTCGTCCGGCCGGATGGCGTCGCCATGGTCTTCAACGGGCCGACGATCCGGACACCGAAATATGTTCTCTTTGGACGGGAACAGACATTCCGAGTCCACAGGTTCTTCTCGCCGATGCATCGCCTCGATCGCCAATGGCGTCCGAAGCGGTGGATTCTCGACTGAAGACTCGCAGTCCCGCTTGACGCCCCCTTGACGATCACCGAAGATTTTGGCTGATCGAAAATTTTCTGTTGAGGCGTCAAGTATGCGGGCTCCCGTCTGGTCGACTGCAGGATTTCGGCGTGGACACGTTGCGGCATGGCTCGTGTGCTTTTCGCAGCTCCTGGGTTGTGGAGGGGGCGGGTCCGAAGGTCCGGCTGGCGTCTCCACCGCGGGAAAATCGGGAACGCATGCCCCTGCTGACGGGCGTCCCTTTCGCATCGTCACGACGGTGGCGATGGTGACCGACATTGTCCGAGAGGTGGTCGGAGAGCGCGCCGAAGTGATCGGACTTCTGGGCGAGGGGGTCGACCCGCATTCGTACAAGCCGACGCGCGAGGATGTGCGCCAGCTCTCGGAAGCCGACGTGGTGTTCTACAGCGGTTTGTCGTTGGAAGGGCGAATGGGAGATGCGTTCGCCCGCATCGGCCGGACGGGGAAACCCGTGTATGCCGTAACGGAAGACCTCCCGGAAGAGTTCCTTCGCGAGCCTCCCGAATTCGCCGGCCACTACGACCCGCACGTGTGGATGGACCCGTCCGCCTGGAGTCGTTGCGTTCAATTTGTGGTGCGGTCGCTGGCCGAATACGACGCTGCGCATGCCGCCGAATACAAGTCCCGGGGAGAGGCCTACTGCACGCGTCTCAAGGAACTGGACGATTACTGCCGCAAGTCGGTTGCGTCCATCCCGGAAGGCCAGCGCGTGCTCGTGACGGCGCACGACGCCTTTGGCTATTTCTCCCGGGCCTATGAAATCCCCGTGCGCTCGGCCCAGGGAATCAGCACCGATTCGGAAGCAGGCGTGGACGACGTGAACCGCCTCGTCGAGTTCATTTCCGAGCGCAAACTGAGTGCGATCTTTGTCGAAAGCAGCGTGAACCCCCGCAACCTCCAGGCGGTCATTGCAGGGGTGAAAAAGCAGGGACATGACGTCGCGATCGGTGGCGAACTCTATTCCGATGCCATGGGCCCGGCTGGCACCTATGAGGGGACCTACATCGGCATGATCGACCACAACGCCACGGTCATTACCCGGGCGCTGGGAGGAACCGCACCCGAGCGAGGCATGAGCGGAAAGTTGCGGAAAGCCGCCGAGTCGCCGTGAGGGACCATCGGGAGATGCTCATTGGTCAGCCCAATCACGCGCCCAGTGCGCGCCGCGAGGCACTATGGAATTCTCCACAGCGAGGATTCTTCCGCCGCACCCTTTCGAGTATGTTAGCGGCACTCTTGGTGCAACCGACCGCAAGTTCGGGCGGTGCGGTTGTCAGGACGGCGGATGAAACGATTTATTGGGTTACAAGCCGTGACGACGGCTGTCCGGCAAATGGGAGAGCGGGATGTCCGCGGTTTTTCAAAAGCATGGAGTGCGCTTTGAATATCCGACGGACTGGTCCATGACCGAGGACGCGACCGCGACCGAGGTCTGCATCACGGTTTCGAACGACACCGCGTCCTTCTGGTCGCTGACCCTCTTCTTTGATCGTCCCTCCCCGGAAGACGTGGCCGAAACCGTCGTCCGCGCCTTCGAGGACGAGTATGACTCGGTCGACGTCTATCCGACGAACTCGGATGTCGGCTCGGTTCCGGCCGTTGGGGCCGATCTCGAGTTTCTGGCGCTCGATCTGACGAACAGCGCTTACGTGCGCGTCTGCCGCACGGCTCGATTCACGGCCGTCGTCCTGTACCAGGGGACCGACCACGAACTGGCTCGCGGCCTTCCCGAACTCGAAGCCATTTCGAGCACGATCGAGTTCGAGCAGTCAGAAGATTGGCCGGACTTCGAAGCCCGCGAAGCGGAAGACGTCGCTGGCTCGGACCATGACGAGGACGATCAGGACGACGATCTCAACGGCGACTGGAACGGACATCGGCACCGCGGCGGAGCCGATCGCGATGACGAGGACGATGATCCTTGAGCGATCGCTGCGGAATCGTGGCGGAAGGGCCGATTTGAGACCGGCTCGTGCATCGCCGGGCACGCATCGCCCGCATATGCTGGGAGAGATCGCGTCATGATCCAGGCAGGAGTGATCCCTCATGCGTTTCTCATGGTTCCGCGCCGCACTTGTCGCTTCGATCGCCGTCGGGGTGTCGGCCGCCCTTGCAGCCGATTCCAAGTTCAACCGCAAGTTGAACGTCGGCAGCAAAGCTCCTTCGTGGAAAGGCTTGCCGGGGGTTGATAACAAGTCGCACGCGCTGGCCGATCACAAGGACGCGCGAGCCGTCGTGGTGTTCTTCACGTCGAACCATTGCCCGACATCGGCTCAGTACGAGTCGCGGGTTCGCCGGCTGATCGCCGACTTTCGCGACCGGAAGCTGGCGGTTATCGCCATCAATCCGGGGACGGAAGCGTCCGAGACCCTCGAAAAGATGACCAGGCGGGCCCGCGATCGGAAGTACGATTTCGCGTACGTGCGCGACCATGAACAGCAGACCGCGAAGGAGTACGGCGCCGTCTGCACTCCGCACTATTTCCTGCTGGGACCTGCGGACGACGACGGAACGCGTCGGATCGCCTACATGGGAGCATTCGACGACAGCATGGACGTCGATCGCGTCGAGAATCACTATCTGCGGGATGCGGTCGAGGCCGTGCTTTCCGGAAAGACCGTCGAGGTTCCGGAGTCGCGCCCGTTCGGCTGCCCGATCGATTTCGAGTAGGTGTTCCGTGCCGGCGGCTGAAGGTCAAGGGCCGGCACGAGCGACTCAGTCCTCGACCAGTTCGATCTTGTAGTTTCCTCGATCCTCGTCGTACTCGAGGTCGATGAAGCCCCGCTTCTCGACGTCCTCAAGGAAGTCGGCGAAGCTGCGGTAACCGTAGTACTGCTCGTTGAAGCCCGGATGGACGCGGCGGATCGCCTGCTTGACCATCGAGCCCCACAGCGGATCGTAATCGAGCTCGAGCGACTGAATGATGTCGAGCAGATTGTCGATCGCCTCCTGCTTCTTGTCCGGCTCCTTGCTGCTGACGGTTTCCTTGCTGCTCGCCGCTTCCTTGCCCGTCGACTTCGCCGCGGTGCTGGCGGCTGCGGCCGCTTTCTTCGGAGCAGGCTTCGGCGCCCGCGAAGCGCGGACGAGGTCATCGTAATAAATGAACTCGTCGCAGTTGGCGATGAGCAGATCGCTGGTCGAGCTCTTCACCCCGCAGCCGATGACTCGCTTGTCGTTCTCTTTGAGCTTCGAAACCAGATGCGAGAAATCGCTGTCGCCCGAGATGAGGGCGAACATGTCGATGTGCTCTTTGGCGTAGCACAGGTCGAGGGCGTCGACCACCATGTGGATGTCGGCGCTGTTCTTCCCGCTCATCTTCGACTGCGGGATGTCGATCAGCTCGACCCCCTGATGATGGAACTCGCGGACCGCGGTGCGGTAATGGCTCCAGTCGCAATACGCCCGCTTGTAGACGATGCGGCCCTTTTCGAGCAGCCGCTTGAGGACCAGGTGGATCTGGAATTCGCCCCACTTCATGTCACGGACGCCGAGAGCGAGGTTCTCGAAGTCGATGAAGACTGCGATCAGCGGTTCGTCCGTCATGGGGTTGGCGGGATGCAGGGAGATGGAAATATCCAGAGAGGGGAATGCCGCCGGGAAGTGGCCCGGCCCGGCCGGAGACGGCAGGATGACTCCGTACGGTCGTGGAAGCCTAGCAGAATCCCTGGTGACAGTCACGCCGACGCAGGCAGCAATCGCCGACATTCGCCGACCGTGATGAAAATTGGGGCCATTCGGCTCAGTTCGTCGTCGCCCTCCGCGGGTTGAATCCGTTCCTCGATCTGTCAACGTTGAATGCTCGTTCGACGTTTGTGGACAGATTTCCATGTCAGACGACTGAAGTATTTAATGGATCCACGACACGCATCCATTTCCGATCTTCAAATTGCGGCTGTGCCGCGGAAGGACCGCACGTTCTCGGTCCTGCTCGACGATCTCGAATGGCAGGCGATCTCAAGCGGCAGGTGATCCGAGTGGGTAGGGCGCGTTACCGCCGCGTTTTCCGTAGTCCGGCCTTCCAAGGCCGGACAAACCTCGCGCCCAGCCTCGGAAGGCCAGGCTACGAAGCGGAACACCTGCAGGTAATACGCCATGATGCAGCGCCCAGTCACAGGCTCGGCAGCGTCACGGCAACCCATCCTGGAACCCCCGCTCCCGGCAGCGAGGCTCTTCGGCTCCGTCCACCGAGTCACGGGTAGCCAATCAGCTTGCCGTAGTATTCGTAGAAGTCCCTGACAAGAGGCAGGTGCTGGTCTGCCAGGATGAGCGGGAAGTAAACCACGTTGATGGCCGTCACACACCAGTTGTCGGGCGGAAC
>JADZEF010000041.1 GCA_020850695.1 Planctomycetaceae bacterium
ACGTCATCACCACGCTGCTGGCCAACCTGCAGAAGTGGACGGTCCAGGCCCCCGATACCCCGCCCGTTCCAGTCCGCAAGCTCGGCATCTCGCACGCCACCGTGACGCAATCCCCCCCGCCAGGGCTCATCAAGTTCAGCCCGGACGGAGGCAAGCGCAGGCTGGAAGGAGGCCGCCTCGGTGGAGCCACGGGTGTTGGTGCGGGCAACGTGCTCGGCGCGAATCCCATGCCGATGGCCGCCGGCGCCGGCTTGCCGGGTGCAGGCGTGGGCGGAGCCCGCCCCATCATCCTCCCGGGAGATAAGGAAGAGTCCAAGAGCGAGACGCGGGACATCCCGCGGACAACGTTCGTGATCGAATTCGCCTGGATTCCGACTCCGGTTTCCAAGCGTCAGGACGTCGCGCCGGAAGTGCAGAAGGCGATGGAAGCCGCAGGCACCAATCCCGCGGGCGACGCGGCCGCTCCCGGCGCTGCTGCGGCACCCGGCGCCGCACCGGCCGGCACAACGCCCGCCGCGACCCCCATGCCAACCACGCCCCCCGCCGGCGCGGTTCCCGCACCCGGCGCCGTCCCCATGCCGGGGGCGGTTCCGATGCCAGGAGCCGTCCCGACACCCGGAGCAACCACTCCCATGCCCCCCCCCGCCGGCGCAGCACCCGCCGCCGGGGCCGGATTTGGCTCGCCCCCTGCTGCAGCTCCCCCGGCCGCAGCGCCTGCCGGCGCAGGATTCGGAGCGCCGGCCGCACCGGGCGCGGCTCCCCCGGCCGGCGCCGTTCCCGGCGGCAAGTAACCACTCTCGGCGTTTGTCGAACCCGTTCATTTCCCTCAGTCGAAGCCCCAGTCATCCATCGCCGATCTTTCCGACGATCAATCCGAGGTTGCCGCCGTGGACAAGTTGAAGCCTATCCTCGCTCATAAATTCTGGATCGTGTTCGGCGTCGCACTCCTCGTCCCCGTCATCGGATGGTGGATGGACACGGGTTCGCTCCAGGCCGAGATCAAGAACCGGCAGGACAAAATCAATAAGGCCTTCACCGACTCGACCGTCGGCTCGGATGTGCCCAACGACAAGTGGTCCGCCGAACTCCAGAAGATCAACACCGTTCAGGAAGCGCAGAAGCGGAAGTCCGCCCAGTACCTTTACGAGTCCCAGAAAGCCCTCACCGTCTGGCCGGAAGACGTCCGCCCGATGATGAAGGACCTCGCATTCCGCGCCCCCATCCCGCAACGGGCCCTGGACATCTACCGCAACACGTATTTCAACGAAGTCGAACGCGTCCGCCAGACCGTCAAGCCCTATTCCGTCGACGGCACCGGCCTCGTCGTCCTTCCGGAAACCGCGATTCCTTACATCCCCCGGTCGAAGTGGGAGTTTCTTCCGCCGACGCCGGATGAAATGTGGAATGCCAAGGAAGATCTCGACTTGATCGAGGGCCTGCTCAAGGCCGTGGTCCAGGTCAATGGCGAAGCCGCGGCGATCAACGAAGCGTCGATCCGCCAGATCGACACCATCGAACTGATGGGCGGAACCTTGAAGGCTGCGGCTTCCGGTGGCGGGGGAGGAGGCGGCGCCGGGCCGATGGGAGACATGGCCGGTGCGGTCGCCCCCCCTATGGGCGGGTTCGGCGGAGGACCCGGGGGTAGCGGTGGAGCCGCTGGCGGCAGGGGCGGTGGCGGCTCGTCCACCGCGGCGTTTGCTCCGTCGGAAGAATTTGGATCGCAATCCAACTCGGGGGGAGGAAGCGCCTCTGCTGGTCCCCCGGCGGCAGCCGCCGGTGCGGCCACTCCAATGGGCGGAGGGGGTGAGACGGCCGCTCCTGCGTCTCGATATGTCGATGAAGATCCGAACCTGCCCTACCGTCGGCGAGCCTTCTACATGAAGGTCGTCATGAACCATCAGAAGGTTCCCGACCTGATCGCCTCGCTCGCCAGCCTCCCCTGGCCCGTCGAAGTGGTTCGCGTTCAGCAGGTCGCGAAGTTCGATGACATCTCGGGCGGCGGCGGCGGACTTGGAACTCCGGGCGGACTGGGCGCCGGAGCCGGACCGATGGCGGCCGGAGCCGGATTTGGAGGCGGTCCCATGGGACCGGCGCTCGACGTCGGTTTTGGTGCGCGGCCCATGGGGCGTCCCATGGCGGCCGGTGCTGTGGGGCCGGAAGGGGACGGCGCCGGAGCCCAGGCGAACGACGCCGCCAAGCGCGTCTACGAAGCGGCGATGAGTGATCCGCTACTGGCGGAAGTCGCGATTGCCGGGCTGATGACCCTGTATCTGCCTCCCAAGGACACCGGAGCCCCGGCCGACGGGCAGGCCCCGGCGGCCGACCCGTCCGCCCCGGCCGCGGGTGATGCGAATGCTCCTCCGGCCGAGGGGACCGCTCCGGCCAGTGAGGGAACGCCTCCTGCGGGCGCCCCGTCGGCGACGGAATCGACGACGACCGGCGACAAACCGACCGAAGACAAGCCCGCGCCCGACAAGCCCGAAGAAGGCAAGCCTGCCGCGGAGACGCCCGCGACCGAGAAACCGGCCGGGACTGATGGAACTCCCAAGCCCGAAGACGCGTCCAAACCCGCAGGCGAGCCGAAGCCGCCCGCGGAAAACAAGCCCGAAGCCGGCAAGTAAGTCTCTCGATCCCGTCCCCGCTCCATTGGCCTCGGTTTACTCTTCGGCCCCGATTGGCCGGCAGTCGCTCCCGACATTCCCCCACCGCCTCTTGGCGGAGATTTCCCATGAACATGGCCGGACTGAAGAACATCAACTGGAAGCGGGTCGGTATCGACCATGGCGAGAAAATCGTCCTGGGGATCATCGGCCTGTCGATGCTGACGGTGGTCGCCGCCGGGCCCAAACCCTGGGATACCGAAAAACGCGACCCCAACAAGCTCGTCACCAACGTCAGCGAGTCGCAGACGAAGGTGAAAGCCAGCGTCTGGCCCGACGCCGAAAAGGCGAAGTACGCCACTCAGAGCGGCATCGGAGAACGGGTCACCGAATTGATGACGCCCGTCGACGTCGCCAAATATTCCTACAAGACCGACATCATCTGGCCGCTCGTCCGGCGTGAAGAGCCGATCCGCGAGCCCGAGTGGCTTGCGGTGGATCAGCCGATCGCCACCAGCGGCCGCGTGACGCTGGTCCTCAAGCCGAATTCCGGCCCGTCTCCCGATGAACTCCAGATGGCGGAAGCGGCGGACCCCGCAAACGGCAACGCCGTCAACGACGAATTCGCAGTCCGTCAGAATAACCAGAATCGCGGTGGGGCCGCCGGCGCATTGGGGCCTGTGGGAGCAGCGGTGCCGCCCATGGGAGTCCGCAATCCCATGGGGGCCGCAACGGCGACCGATGTGTTGGGCGCCATGGGGCCCGGCGGCGAGGGCGTTGGCAGCACCATCAGCGAGCAGGGGAAAGGCTACCGCTTCGCGGCCATTCGCGCCGTCATCCCCTACCGCCGGCAGGCCGACCGGATCGCGAAAGCCAGCCACGAACTCATCTCCCGTTCCTACGACAAATTGCAGTACCTCGACTTCGAGCTGGAACGCAAGACCGCGGTGGCCGGCAACGATCCCTGGTCCGGCCCGTGGGAGCCGGTGAACATCAAGGTCGCCCTGGAAGTCATCCGCGACGCGGACTTCGATGAAGAGGTGGTGGAATCGTCCATTACCGACCCGGTTGTCACGATGCCCCTGCCGCTGCGGGCGCAGGGGACGTGGGACAATTGGGCCAACCACCCGCTGCTCGAAGGCTTCGCCCTTTCGGAAGAGGGGAAGGAACTGCAACGCCTGATGACCGAGCAGCTGCTGGAATACGAACGGCAGGCCCAACTCGCCGAAAGCCGGTCGGGCCCCGTCAAGAAGGGCTTCTCCATCTACCAGCGCGACGTCCGGGGCCTCCAGCAGGTCATCGCCAACAACGCCGCGAACGCGACCGGCTTCGGCCAGTTCCTTCAGAACGACCCGATGTCCCTCAATCCCCTGGAAAGAGCCCGCAACGATCGGATCAAGAAAAAGGTCGAGGTCACGGCCGCGGGGCAGTATCTCCTGTTCCGCTACTTCGACTTCGACGTCGCTCCAAACAACGCATACAAGTACCGGGTGCGGCTGAAGATCGCCAACCCGAACTACGGCCTTTCGCCGGACCAGGTGGTCGCCCCCTTCGTCGCGGAAAAGGAAGAGCGTCTGACCCCCTGGAGCACCGAGACCAACCCCGTCGTCATCGGCGACGACGTCCAGTACTTCCTGACGAAGATCGACCCCAAGGGAGGGTACACGGCCCAGTTCAACGTCTACCAGTGGAATCCGGCGACGGGCGTCCCCGTCCACGACGAGACGCTCAAGGTGGTCTACGGTCAGCCGATCGCAGCGACCAAAGAGACCAAGGTCATTTACGCGCCGACTCACACGAAGAAGGAGCCGTTCTCCTTCAACACAGGAGACACGCTGGTCGACTCGACCGAGATGGCCCTGCTCAGCGATATTGGACTGCATTCGGATCTGAAGCTGCCCGGCGATCCGAAGCACAAGTTCGACTACACCGAGAAGGTATTGCTCGTCAACGAATTCGGCGAACTGTTGACGACCGACCCCGATTCGACCCGGTCGCGGGCCGAGCGAACGAAGAGCCGCTTCAACGCTCAGACGTCGGCCTGGGACGATCTCACGGATCCGTCGGAAACGGCGACGCAGGGATCGAAGCTTGACGAGCTGGCGAATGCCGCAGCCCCCATGGGCCCCATGCCCGGCGTCATGACCGACGGCAAGTCGAAGAAAAAGAACCTCACCAAGAAAACGGGGGCGGGAGTTCTGTGAGGCGCGATGATGCCGCCCGCTGCCGCCGGCGCCGCCTCCCCGATGCCTCCGAAGAAGGGCCGTTGACCATCCGCACGGCCTCCGACGTTCCCCTGAAGAGCCGGCCACTCGACACGAGCGGCCGGCTCTTCGCATTCGTGGCGGAGGCGTTTCCGGCGGCGTAGACTCTGCGCAATAAGGTCCGTTGTTTCGACTGGCTCCACCCGGGCCCAGAGCCTACCGATGTCGCACGCGTTTCGTCTCGCATGTTTCGTCGTCACGACGTTCGCCGGCATGTTCCTCGGGCCGATCGCCGCGTCCCGCTCGGCCGAGCCCTCCCCAGCCGACATCAAAGCGGCGATGAAAAAGGCGTCGACCTGGTATCGTTCCAACGTCGCCGTCCACGGGGGATACGTTTACTTTACCTCGGAAGACCTGGCGAAGCGGTGGGGGGAAGGCGCCGCCGCCCAAAACCAGATCTGGGTGCAGCCCCCGGGCACGCCCACGGTCGGAATGGCGTGGCTTGCCGCCTGGCGGGCCACCGGCGACGACTGGTATCTCGACGCCGCCCGCGAGACGGCCGCCGCGCTCATCTACGGCCAGCTTCAATCGGGGGGCTGGACCAACTCCATCAGCTTCGAGCCGAATGGCAAGCTCACGGCCGCTTACCGTAACGGGCGCGGCAAAGGCAGGAACTTTTCGACGCTCGACGATGGAATCACGCAGTCCGCGCTCCGGTTCCTGATGCGGGTCGACGAGGCGACGAAGTTCCAGGACAAGGCCATTCACGAGTCGGTCGAGATCGGCCTTAACGCCCTCCTCGCCGCTCAGTACGCGAACGGTGGTTTCCCGCAGGTCTGGTCCGGCCCCGTCCCCCGGCAGCCGATCGTCAAGGCCCAATACCCCGAGTATGACTGGCGCACGGAGAACCGCGTCAAGGAATACTGGAACTGCTACACGCTGAACGACAACGTCGTCGGACAGGTGGCCGACACGCTCGCCGATGCGCACGCGGTCTACAAGGACGCGAAATATCTCAAGGCGCTGTCGCGGCTCGGCGAGTTCCTGATCCTCGCCCAGATGCCGGCCCCGCAACCCGGCTGGGCCCAGCAATACGACTTCGAAATGCGTCCGGTCTGGGCGCGGAAATTCGAGCCCCCCGCCCTCTCGGGACGCGAGACCGAAGATGCGATTGCCGCCCTCCTCACGGTGCACCGGCTCACCGGCGACGCCCGCATGCTCGAGCCGATTCCCCGGGCGCTCGAATGGCTCCGGCAATCGACGCTGAAGGACGGCCAGCTCGCCCGCTACTACGAGCTCAAGTCCAACAAGCCGCTCTACATGACGGCCGGTTACGAACTCACCTACGACGATTCGGACGTCCCTCAGCACTACGGCTGGAAGTCCAGGCCCCGGGTCGATCAACTGGCAGCCGCTTACGAACGAGCGCGGATGGATCGACGCTCCCCGGCGGGCCAGCAGCAGCCTCCAACGCCAAAGCAGGTCCTTTCGGTCCTGGAATCGCTCGACGACAAGGGCCGATGGCTTTCGACGTTCGACGGCGGCCGGCTCGTCGGCCAACCCCGAATGGCCGCCGGCACACGGTATCTCTCCAGCGAGCAGTTCAGCCGCAACATTGAATTGCTGAGCGAGTCGCTCTCCGCTCGCTGATCGACCGTCAACCCCGGTGGCCCTGTCCGTCGGGCGGTTTCGACTTTTCGAGCAGGGACCCTCTCATGGATCTGTCGCGGCTGAACGAGGAAGGTCGGCTCCTCTGGAATCAGAAGGCCGCGTTCTGGGACGCGCTGCACGGAGACGACGGAAATCAATTTCATCGCACGTTGGTGGGGCCTGTGGTCGAGACCCTGCTCGGCCCCTGCTCAGAGGAGCGTGTCCTCGATATCGCGTGCGGCAGCGGCGTGATCGCCAGAAGACTCGCGTCGCTTGGCGCGCGGGTCACCGCTGTCGATTTCAGCGAGGAGCTCCTCGCAAAAGCCCGCGTCCGCGAACACGCCGGCAAGCCAATCCAATACCTCATGGTGGACGCCACTCACGAGGCCGGGCTCGCCGCGCTGGGCGAAGGCTCGTTTGATGCGGTCGTCTGCACCATGGCGCTGATGGATCTTCCCGTCATTGCTCCGCTGTACCGGTCCGCGCGCCGTCTGCTGAAACCCGCTGGTCGCCTGGTCGTGGTCACCGCGCACCCGGCGTTCAACTCGAACAACCCGGTCTTCTTCGCCGAGTTGTCCGACGAAGGGGGTGCGCTGCGGCGCCGGTCCGGAGTCAAACTGGAGTCCTATCTCGATGTGCCGCCGGTGAAAGCCGTCGGAGCCCCCGGCGAGCCCAATTCTCACTACTACTACCACCGCCCGCTTCAGGAACTCCTGAGCGAAGCCTTCGATGCCGGACTCGTCCTGGACGGTCTCGTCGAGCGCAGCTTCCCAGCCTCCACCGACGCAAAACCGGCGCTTGGATGGTCGGCTGTCCCCCAGATTCCCGCCGTCCTCGGAATGCGATTGCGGACTCGCTCGTGAACGACGTTAACGCAACCCGGTCTCTTCCCGCACGTCGAACAAAGGCGGTCATGCACACGGGTCGAAGACGTTGCGAATCCGCCCCCCGGCGTTATCATCGAGGCGGGCCATTGACTCGTGACAACCTCAGGTGTGCACCATGACCGAATATCGCATCGAACGCGATACGATGGGCGAAGTGAAAGTTCCCGCGAACGCCTACTACAGCGCGCAGACGCAGCGGGCTGTCGAGAACTTCCCGATCTCCGGCTGGCCGCTTCCGCTCGAACTGATTCACGCCCTCGGCCTGGTGAAATACGCCTGCGGGGTGGCCAACCGCGACCTCGGCAAGCTGACCGGCACCGGCAAGAACCCGCTCAATGACCAGCAGGTCGAGGCGATGCTGCAGGCCTGCCGCGAAGTCTCGGAGGGAAAGCTCGACGACGAATTCCCGATCGACGTCTTCCAGACCGGCTCGGGAACGTCGAGCAACATGAACGTGAACGAGGTCATCGCCAACCGCGCGATCGAGATCCTCGGGGGAGACCGTCTCGCGAAAGAGAAGCCGGTCCATCCGAATGATCACGTCAACATGGGGCAGAGCACCAACGACATCTTCCCCACCGCCATCCACGTCGCCGTCGCCTCGGCCATCGCCGAAGAGCTGATCCCCACGCTCCGCCGCCTCCACGAAGTGCTGGAAGAGAAGGCGAAGGAGTGGGACAGGATCATCAAGATCGGCCGTACCCACCTCGCCGACGCCACCCCGCTCCGGCTCGGCCAGGAAATCGGCGGCTTCGCGCGGCAGATCCTCCTCTCGATCGAGCGCTCGCAGCGGGCCGTCATCCCCGTGCTGGAGCTCCCCGCCGGCGGCACGGCGGTCGGCACCGGAATCAACACGCACCCCGAGTTCGGCCGCCGCGTCGCCGAAGTGCTCAAGCGCGAGACCGGCCTCGACTTCGAGGAAGCGGTCAACCACTTCGAGGCGAACGCCCAGCGGGACGGCCTCGTCGAGTGCCACGGCCAGTTGCGGACGGTCGCCACCACGCTCTTCAACGTCTCCAACAACATCCGCTGGCTCGGCTCGGGGCCGCGGTGCGGGTTCTATGAGATCCAGCTGCCCGACCGCCAGCCGGGAAGCTCGATCATGCCGGGGAAGGTCAACCCCGTCATGTGCGAAAGCATGATGCAGGTCTGCGCCCGCGTCATCGGCAACGACGCCACGGTCGCCTTCTCGGGAGCGACCGGCGGGCAGTTCCAGCTCAACATCATGATGCCCGTGATGGGACAGACCACTCTCGAAAGCATCACGCTCCTCGCGAACGCGACCGACGCCTTCGTCGACTTCTGCGCCCTCGAGATGGAAGCCAACGTCAAGGCCTGCAACGACTCGGTCGAGAAGAGCCTGTCGATGGTCACCAGCCTCAACCCGCACATCGGCTACGAGAAAGCCGCAGCGATGGCGAAGGAAGCCTTCAAGTCCGGCAAGACGATCCGCGAGCTCTGCACCGAGCAGGGCATCCTGCCGAAGGAAACGCTCGACGCCGCCCTCGACCCCTTCAGCATGACCGAACCGCACGCGTAGTCTGTCCAACCACAGGCGGGCCTGTATCTCGACGCAGTAACCTTGCGAACCCGCAGGCGGCGCTCCACGTCGCTTGCGGGTTCGCATTGCTTTGGGCCTTGTCCAATCACCCCAGCGTCAGCTCCGGCAGGGCCGCCGCAATCCGCGTCGCCAGCGCGGCATCGCGCTCGGCGAGCGTTGCCACCGCCGCCAGCGCCTCGCGCATCTCGGGCCTCCGCACGGACCGCACCGCCACCGCCAGCACCGGCAACAAGTCGTCGAACTTGTCCGGATGGCGTTCGATGGCCTCGGCGATCTGACGGATGGCCTTGAGCTTCTGCCGTCCCCCGCGATGAACGCCCGCCAGCACCGTGCACCAGACGATCGCCAGGTCGCCTGCCGCCGGCCGCGGGAACGGCGCTGGCTTCGCCGCCGCACGCCTCTCCAATGCGTCAATCAGCTTGAGCCGCAGGTCATCCCACGGGGTCTCGAGCATCCGGCTCCACAGCACGGGATCGGTCCACGCCGCCGTTTCGGGCGACAGCCACGCCCACGCTCCGTCGCGAACCTCGCGGGTCGGACTGTCGAAGAACCACTGCACCAGGTCGCGATGATAGGTCCCCGCGCTCGCAAAGTGACCCAGGGCCCAGGTCGCCAACGACGCCCCCAGCGCCCCGCACCGCGCATGACTCAGCCTCGCGATCTGCTCCCGGTCCTCAAACGACTCGACCGGCTTCGACTGCAGGAATCTCAATCCCAGCCGCGCGACCGGCGTCGGCTCGGCACAGGCCACATCGACGCACTCGGCCAGCGACAACCGGTCGGACCGCACATGCCGCTCCATCAATCGGCAGATCGCCTCCAGGGCCGTCAGATTCTGCGTGCGCAGTAACTCCATCCATGTCGCCAGAGGCAGCGTCGCGAGGTCCTCGCGCGACTCCAGGAACTCGGACGCAAAACCCTGCACATCAAGGTCCGGACTGTCGAGCAGACGCAACAGGAGATCGGCCGGAAGCTGTCCCATCCGTTCGCGATGGTCTCGACGCAGCAGTCCAATGGCCCACACCCGCACCAGTCGCGATTGTCCGTTCCGGAGGATGTCGAGCATCGGACCAACCGCCGACTCGAGCTTCCACAACTCGGGGAACCGCGGCGCGGCCGTCAACTCCCCCAGCGTGTGCCCCTCGCGAACCCAAACCTTCGCCGTGCCGAATTCCAGCGCCGGATGCTCGCGGAAGCAGGCCTGCATCAAGCTGCGGTTGTCGAGGATGTGCTCGCCGTTGTCGAAGTCCTCTTCCCGATACGCGACGAGACACCGCGCGATGGCCGGCACGTATCGTTCCGGTTGTTGGTGGGCCAGCCGCCGGAAGTAACGCCAGACGCGGCGACGGAAGTAATAGCGTGTGCGGTAGGTGAAGGGCCGCCCCGCACGAATGGATGGCGGAACGCTGATTTCCCGCCCGGTCAACGGGCTTTGAATGCGACCGCGGATCTCGTGCGGGAGCGTATTCCGCGGCACCGCCAGCACTTCTTCGTCCAGGGCCCGTTGAAAGGGAGCGTCCCAGCGCCACTTCGTCTTCCGAATGCGGCGGACGATGCGGTCGAAACCGACGAAGAAAGCCCCCATGATCTCATCGTCGCCGGCCGCCTCGGCCTGCTTGAACAACCGCCGCAACAGCGGCTGATGCCCGGGACAGTTCCACGGCAATCCGAGATACTCGAGCATCGCCTGCCGGGCCCAGGGCCGCGGGTCGCGTTTCCAGCGATCGGCGAGAGAAGCGACCGTCCGCGGCTGCCACGTCTCGCGCAGCGTCTCGACGAACCGCGGGTCCCCCCGGTCGAAATACTCATCCAGGATAAGGCTCGAAATACGTCCTGTTCCGGCCATTGGCGAATCCCGGCTTCAGCCTGCGAAATCTCTCGGCGTCTCGCGCCGCGCGACCCAACACTTCCGACGCAACACTCAGTCGACGAAGTATATCGAGTCCTCCCGCCGCGGAAGACATCCGCGAAGAAGCTCCCGCATGGCGAAAGGTGCTGCTGCAGCGAAACATGCGGGGCTATACTGGATTCGGAGACGTTGCAGCGAATGACAGGACACGTAGACGAGGCACGCATGTCCGGCTCCCTGGCCGAAGAGATCGCAGCGGGGATCGCACCCATGTGGCGCAGGTTCACCGTCGACGAACTCGATCAGATGATTGCGCAGGGGATGCTGCGCGAGGGAGATCCCTTCGAGCTGATCGACGGCACGCTGATCCTCAAGGATCGCCGCGACCCTGGAATGCCGGAGGGACGAACGATGGTGCACGGTCCGGCTCACGCGACGACACTCCGTCGAATCCAACATGCACTGGCACCCTGGCAACCGAGCCCGAACTGGCACCTGAGCATTCAGTTGCCGGTTCGCGTCTCAGACTGGCAGGCTCCCGATCCCGATGCGGCTCTTCTTCGAGGTCGGGTCGAAGACTTTGATACCCGTCATCCGCGCCCCGGGGATGTCATCGCTCTCTTCGAAGTCTCAGGGACTTCGCGGCGGTACGACCTGACAACCAAGAAACAGATCTATGCGGAAGCGGAGATCCCGCTTTACATTCTCGTGGATCTCGAAAACCGCGTGATCGAACGATTCGAGTCGCCCGCCGCAGCCGAAGGGCGTTACCTGCAACGGATGACTCTCCACACTGACGATGTGCTGAAGCTCGATCTTCCCGGCGTCGGCCCCGTCGAGATCCCAGTCCGGAACCTCCTCCCGGGCGAATCGGATTGAATCGCCCTTCGGCGGGCGTCAGGCGCTCTTCGCGGCCTCGGGCATCAGCGGTTCCAGCGTCCTCTGAATGCCTTCGCAGATCGATTCGAGGGGAAGGTCGTTCTCGTCGTGTCCGAAGGGATCTTCAATCTCGACGCCGATTTCTTCGATCCCCAGCAACACATACGCGATGACGAACGTATCCACCGGAACCATGAAGGGGTTGAACTTCCCGAGCATCGCGAACGGCAGCGTGAAGCAGTAGACCAGCACCGCACGCCGCAGATGAACCATGTACGCGTACGGCATCGGCGTCAGGTGAATGCGTTCGCAGGCTCCCAGGCAGTCGATCAGAATCTGAGTGTTCTGGTCGAGATGCGTGAAGAGGTAGTCGCTGATGACGCCGCGGCGGCGAGCCTCGTCGAGCACCGCCGTCATGCGGATGGACGCCGCCACGGCGGCGTGCTTCGCCTGAGTGACAGGGATCAGGTCTTCCTCGGTCAGCCCCGGATAGCTTCGTGGCCGCTCGAGTTCCGCCTGAATCTTCTTCACCGGATCGGCAATCGCCCCCCGCTTTGGATCGACCTCGATTTTTCTATTCCCGATCGATCGCAGCCGGTCCATCGAGACCCACGGAAAGACAATGGTCCAGGCGATGCATCGGCGCGCCAGATCCGGCGCGTCCTTAAGACAGACCACGGCATTTCGTGCCATGTTCCGAGTCTCGTTGACGATGCTTCCCCACTGCTTGCGACCCTCCCAGAACCGGTCGTACGACGCGTTGGTGCGGAACACCAGGAGAAGCCCCATCGCCACGCCGACCAGGGAGTGCGCCGTCTCCGGGATGGCGAGTGAAATGCCGTGCGGTTGAAGCCGATTGTGGACCACCACCACCAGAATCGACCAGATGACGCACGAGATCACCCGCCCGATGATCTCTTTGAACATCGAGCCCCGGATGTCGAAGAGGTGGCTGCTCCAGCGGTGCGGATCGTAGTCGATCATGCTCGGATTTCCGGGGACTCGAACGGGGCTGCCCAGTGGGCGGTCAATTCGGACTGGGGAGCGGATTCGCTGGGGCGTATCATGAGAGATCGCCGGCCGACTGCAATGGACACGCACCGCACCCCGAGGCCCCCGTGGACGATCGTCAGCAGTATCTTCAGCCCGAGGTCCTCGCGAAGCTCAAAGGGCTCGACCTCAAGGCGCGGCTCATCGTCGAAGGGTACGTCGCGGGCCTGCACCGGAGCCCTTACCACGGGTTTTCGGTCGAATTCGCCGAGCACCGTGAATATGTTCCGGGCGACGACCTGCGGTATGTCGACTGGAAAGTCTACGGCAAGTCCGACCGCATCTACCTCAAGCAGTTCGAAGAGGAAACGAACTTCGCCTGCCACCTCCTGGTCGACACCAGCGAATCGATGCAGTACCAGTCGGCGCAGGCCCCGCTCAGCAAGCTCGAATATGCCCGCTGCGTGGCGGCGGCGCTCGGCTATCTCGTCGTCCACCAGCAGGATGCCGTCGGGCTGGCGACGTTCGACCGGCAGATCTCGCAGTTCCTGCGACCGCTGGGTACGCCCAGCCACCTGCGGCAGGTGCTGCATCGTCTGGAACAGACCCCCGCCACGGGCGAAACGTCGCTCGGCCCCATTCTGCACGACCTGGCCGAGCGCATCCGGAAGCGGGGCGTTGTCATCCTCCTGAGCGACCTGTTCGACGACGTCGATTCGCTGATGCTGGGCTTGAAACACTTCCGCCATCGTCGGCACGACATCAGCGTCATGCAGGTCATCGACCCGGCCGAGCAGGATTTTCCCTTCGACGAGCCGACGTTGTTCAAGGGGCTCGAAGGAATGCCCGAGCGGATGACCGATCCACGAGCCTTGCGGAAGGGATATCAGGCCGAGTTCGAAGCCTTCCTGAAGAACGTGCGGCGCGGATGCGCCGACATGCAGATGGACTACGTCCTGCTCCGGACCGACATGTCCCTCGACGTCGCGCTGCGATCGTTCCTCACCCGCCGCATGCAGCGTGCGGGACGCACGTGAGGAGGATGGAGAGATGGAGCGACAGAGGGATGGAGTGAGGGGAGCGCGGGCGCTGACGACGAGGCCATGAGAGAGTGCTGTTCGGCAGAAGATTCTCTTTCGCACAAAGCGCGACTTCTGCTCGTCTCTCCATCCCTCGATCACTCAATCTCTCCATCCTCCTCATCACCGCGCTCGGATTCTCATCGAGCGGATCCGCAGCGGCTTCGGACCGTACTTCGTGTTGTAGGATCCCAGGACGACGTCCCCCTCGTGGTAGTTCTCGAGATCCAGGTCTTTGATCACCTGGTCCTTGCCCACCACGAGTTGCAGCTTGTTTTTCTCCACGAGCAGGCGGAAGGGCTGATAACCCTTCCAGACATGCCGCCCGACCTCGACCGGCGTCGCCGACAGGATGCGGTTGTCACGCAGTTCGGACGCAAGCCAGGGGCTGCCGCTGGTCTTCAACGTCACGTTGTAGATCAAGTAGCCGTGCCCTTTGTGAAGTCCCACGCCGATAAACCAACCCCCCAACCCATCCGCCGACATTTCCCCATCAAGCTCGAAGTCTCCCGCCTTGCCCAGAAGCAGGGCGGAGTTCGGCTCCATGGGTTGAAGCCCCGCCCGCGATGTGGCCCAGTTTCCCTCCGACTTGAATTCGCCCAGCAACACGTTGTCCTGCGCTGTTCCCGTCAGTTCGAATCCAGCCAGCGGGACGACCAGCGCTTCCTCGTTGAGAGCCCGCGGAATGAGGGGCGCCTGGGGCGACCACTTGTAGAGCATCGTCCATTTCTTGCCGGCGGTCACTTTCGCAGCCGGGCCTTCGTCTGTTTCCGCCGCCTCTGCCGCAGGCGGCCCCTCCGGCTTGGCCGGTTCGGAATTCGCCTTGGCCTTTGCCGTCGGAGCATCTGGCTGCGGAGAGGAAGTGGATTTCGGAAGCTTCCTGGAAGGCACCTCTTGCGCGAGATCGTCGGCCATCACGAGAGGCGCAACCGCACCGGCCGTGCCCATGAGGACGAGGATGATCGCCATCCGCCCTGAGTTCCGCAGATCGACGAACCGAACCCTTCGAGCCTCGCGCAGCATCAGCCACCTCCCGAAGTTCGCCGCCAAGCCAGGTGCGGGTGCTCCACGCCGGCCACGCACCCTATGCGTCACCCACTGTACAGCTCGCGAGTACGGCTTTCAATCGGGAGTGAAAGCGGGGCGTGGGAGCAGATTTCTGCAGAGCTGACCGACGCGGGCTCCGAGTCGTCGCGCGAGGATTTCGCTCACCAAATGATTTCTACGCCGAAGGCGTTGTACTCCAAAGCCCAGGGTCGCGAACGGAGTGAGCGCACCCTGGGTTGTCGAGGGATACAACCACGAACCCCAACGGGGTTCTACAAACCGGGACCGGTTCTTGCAGCGGACGCGAATTGTCGAACCCCGATGGGGTACCCAGATTTGCACCAACCGAAACCCAGGGTGCGCTCACCAAGCCTCGCGACCCTGGGCTTCGGAGTGCAACGCCTTCGGCGTAAAAACGACGAGCGTCCGGAAAACAACGAAAACTTACTGCACCCTGAAAGCGGTGAACGGCCTCGGCAACTCCGACCGCGCGGCGTGAGATCAGGTTCCGAGCCGCTTCAAGGCCTCTGCCACGGCTTCCTGGACCTTCTTGTCCTCGTCCTTCGATGCGTCCATCAACGCCTTCCGAACTTCGACGCGACTTCCGCCGATCTCGCCGAGGCTGCGGGCCGCTTCAATTCGCCACTCCGGCTTCGGGTGCTTCAAGGCCCTGATGAAGACGGGAACGGCCTGGTCGATCACGTCCTTACCCGGAGCGATGCGAACCAGCGACCAGAGCGCGATGCCATGCTCGGCCGGTGTGCGGCTGCGGGCGAGCTGCTTCAGTCCGGGAACTCCCGCTTTCGCCTGCGGACCGATCCGTCCCAGCGTGTAGGCCGCGCCCAGACGGACATCCGAGATCTCATCGTTCAGAAGTTCGACCCCCCGTTCGAGCACTCCCTCCGCCTTCGGATTGATCTCCGCCAGCGCGCTGATCGCTTCGGCCCGCACCGCCGCTTCGGGGTCGGCCGTGGCCTTCAGGAGCGCGTCGACCGCATCGGCCGCCGGCCTGCCAATCCGGCCCAGCGCTGCCGCACATTCCTTCCGTGCCACGGGATGCTCGGCGGTCAGACCCGTCGTCAACAGCGGAATCGCCGACTTGACGTGTTCGGCGTCATCGGGTTCGAGAGTGACGAGCCCCCAGGCGCTCGCAAGGTGCAGCTGCGGGCTGTCCTTCACTTCGAGAGCAGCGTGCAGTTCGGGAAGCGCCCCCTTGCCCAGGATCTTGACAAGAGCGTATGCCGCACCGGCCCGTCCCCGGTCATCGGCGGTCTTCAGTCTCTCGCGAAGGACCGGCGCGGCGGCCTTCGCATCGGGGCCGATGGCGGCCAACGCCACCAGGGCTTCGCGGCGCGTCGCCATGTCCTCCGACTTGAGCAAGGGAATCAAGCTGTCGACGGCCCCCTTGGCCTTCGGTCCCAAGGTCGCCAGGATCGAAGCC
>JADZEF010000042.1 GCA_020850695.1 Planctomycetaceae bacterium
CTTCGAAGTTCATTGTCAAACTGCGCGAACTCCAGGAGAAGAAATCTAAGAAGAGCGAATGGGTTACCGTGGGAAAGCTCGGCCCTTTTTCCAGCGCGGCTCAAGCCACCGCAGAGAAGTCGGGCTGGGAAAAATCCGGCGAGAACCGGCGGGGGTTCGTCGAGGAGATTCCCTGAGGACTGAACCGCGAAGGAAACAGACTGCGGCGGTGGTTTCTTCGCCGCAGCCCGCCTTTCCCATTGAACTCTTTCCACGAGGCCATGCCCATGTCCCGCCGCGCCGGTTTCACGCTGATCGAACTTCTGGTCTCCATCGCCGTCATCGCGATCCTGTTGGCGCTGTTGCTGCCTGCCGTTCAGCAGGTCCGCGAAGCGGCTCGGCGTACGCAATGCCGCTCGAACCTCAAACAACTAGGCTTGGCTCTGCACAATTATCATGACGTGCACAAGGCGTTCCCGCCGGCCTGGGTCGGACAGAATGACTACGCCTGGGGCGCGTTCCTGCTCCCGGAACTCGAACAATCGGCTCTCTTTCGGGCGATCGACTTCCGAATTCGCCCCAACGCCCCGAACGTTCTATCGAGCAGCAACCACCCCGCCGCGGTCGTCCTGCCGATTTTCGTCTGCCCGTCCGATGCCGCTCCCGCGAAATGGCAGAACGGCGATTTGCTGATGGGCACCGCCAGCTACGCAGCGTCCTACGGAACGGGCCCGGCCGTCGGTTCCATGGAACAGCCGACCGGCGTGATGTTCGAGAACAGCCGCATTCGAATGGCCGACGTGCACGACGGCGTGTCAAACACGATCGCCGTCGGCGAACGGCGTTGGGATGAACCCTCCGAGGACTCGACCGGCCAGACCGTCTGGTGCGCGGCGTTCGGGATGCGAAGTCTTGTGGCCGGCTCTGCGGGGCCCCGGATCAACGCACGGACCGGTTTCAGCCACGGCGGATTCAGCAGTGAACATGCCGGCGGAGCGCATTTCCTCGTGTGCGACGGCCGCGTTCTGTTCCTTTCGGATACGATCGCTGGCAACCCGGACGCCACGGTGCGGGACGAATACGGGCTTTACCAGAAGCTTGCCGATCGCAGCGACGGGGAATCGGTCGGGGCGTTCGAGTGAGTCCGCCGTCCGGATTGACCGTTCGGGAAACTTTCCCTCCCGTTGCGTCACTTCATCCCGATTTCTTCACGACATACTGGTGCAGGCCCAACGTCGCAAGTTCGTCGTCGATCGCCTCGGCCGTGGGAACGCCGACCGTCGCCGCAATCTCGCCCCGGATGCATTCCCTCAGGCGCTCGCGAGCGAAGTGAACACGCTTGCGAAGCCACGCCGCATCGACCGGGCGCCCGAGCTTCTCGCTCGCAACGATCGCCAACTCATGGTATCCGGCTGTCGGCGCCTGCGTGCGGATCCGCATGACGGCATGCAGGCACGTTCCCTGCCGTTCGTCTTCTTCGGCCATCCGCTGCATCGCGTTCCGAATGCATTCGTCGCGCAGAATCGACTCGAGCTCACGCTCCGACGCCGCTTCATCGAGAAGCGCCGGCTCGACGCAAGCCGCGTCGAGCGATGGAACCGGGCGCTCGCGATAGACGTTCAACACGAGATTCCGCAGTGTCGACTTCAGATAGTGGCGAAATCGCCCCGTCTGCTCGGGATCGCACTGGGAAAAGCGGCCTTCCAGGAATTTCACGGCGAACTGCTGAAAGCAGTCCTCGGCCAAATCATTTCGCTGGGGATGGGAGGCCAGCAAACGATGCAGGAACTTCCGCACCGCCTTTGAATACCGCGCGAAGAACCGCTCCAGCCGCTCGCGGCGAACATCTTCCTGCAGGCCATCGTCACCCGGCGCCAGGACATCCGACCATCGAGTCGCCTCCATCGCGCTCAGATGCGAATAGTCACCTTCCAGACTCATCGTTTGGCCCCGCGGCGATGATCCAATTCGAGCGGTTCTTGATCACGGGAGACGTTCGACATCGGTCTGAAATAACTTCTGATGATCAGTGGCCTGGTGACTTGTCCGGAATCCGGAAGACGACACCGCTCCACCAACCCAGTGCTTCGTCACAACAAGAAGTTGATCCGTGGCAATGCGTGAAACTGCGAGCCACAAGGATGTGTGCGATACAGAAGAAGTTTATCATGCGGTTGTCGGATGAGGAGCGTCTGCAGCTTCGTCTGGTGGTTGGGTGGTTGGGGGAACTCAAAGGAACGAGCCAGAAGGTCTGCACGTAACCGTTCACGTCTCAGACAGCAGCGAGGGAGTCGGACGGTCGGCGAAGCGGGCCGTGCGATTTGCCACGACATTCTGGAGTTCTCCGCGCGAGTTCTCGCCACTTGAGGCCGCACTGAGGGAGACCTGCCTCTTCGGAAGCTGATTCGCCGTGCAATCGTGTGGTTTCTGTGTCGTTTCTCTGGGGTGGAACGCGCGGTCCGCGTTGGCACCTGATTCTCTCTCCGCAAAACAGCATCCGCTTCTTCAAAATCGTCTGGCTCGGCTCATGCGGAGATTGGCACCAGCGGATCGCATTGGGGGCACGTTCGCTTGCGATTGGCCTCCCTGCGGGCCTGACGCGCGGCCTTGCGTGCCAACTCGAGCTCCTTCGGTATGTGGCTGCCAGTGCCGTGGGACATCTCGTCCGGCGTCTGACCCCGGAATGCCGAGTGGGGGATACGTGTATTCTGCTCGTTGAAGTAGTATTCGATCAGCGTCTGCAGCGTGCTGACCGTATCGAGCGTGTTCAAGTACAGCCACTGGTGCTTGAGGACTCGCCACCACGACTCAATGAGGGAGTTGGAGAACGTGATCTCGGTCTGGGCGAGAAGTCGCTTCAGCAGGCCCGACTCGACCAGCTTGCTGACAGCTCCGTTGAAGTTCTCGACGCCACCGTCGGCGAGCAGGGTCGGCTTCTGGTCGACCAGGCCCCTGGACGCGCTGAGAAGGAGTTCCGCGGAGGTGCTCGGATCGAACGTGGCCGACGCCTTCCATGCGAGGAGCCGGCGTGAGAAGTTGTCGATGATGGCATGGAAAGACTTTGCCGAGCCGCTGCGCGAGTCGAGCCAGCGTTCCTGTAGGCACGTGGCGATAGGCGTCGGACGTGACCATCTCCTCGATCGTCTTACACTCGGCGGCGGTCAGTTGCTGCGGGAGGTTCGTGGACAGGAGGGGACGTCGTCGAGACCGCACTCCTCTTCCTGCTTCCACGCATGAAATCGGTAGTGGGACAGGCGGAGGACGCGGAGCACGGCGCGCAAGGGTCGAACAGAATGGGACCGATCGATGGCGCGCAGCAGCCTGAGCTACCTGGCTCGATCGGGAATCCGGAGGTTGGTGAGCGAGAACCCGGAGAACTTCCAGATCAGGATGACGAGCCGCAGCAGCGCGTTGAGCCGTTCGAGGAATTTCCGAAGTACGAACAACTCCTTTTGGAGCTTGAAGACGTCCCGGTCGACCCCGTCAATGGTGACCACTTCGGAGCGGGACGAGGTCAACCAACTGCGTGCAGTGGAGCGTGGGATGCCTTGCCTGGTGGCCTGATGGATGTCGCCCGTCGACCGGATGAGATCGCACAGGCGATGGTCATAGGTGCGCTGAGTTCGAGTTGTGGCGCTCATGCCTCAATCATGATGACCATCGGTCACAGAACAATCCCGAGCGTCGATGGGTTGGATTCTGAGTCTCAGGCCGGCGGAAATGGCGAGATCTCGCGCAGAGAACTCCAGAATGTCGTGGCAACAGCACGGCAATTCACCCGCGACGACGCCCGCCGCAAACCTCACCACGTCTATCCACAACTTTAGGCGAGGCGGTGTACTACTCCCGCTCTGTCAGAAAGTCCGTAATAAGTTGGTCGATCGTCAGGTAGAGATCGTCAAGCCCTTTCTGCTCGAGGAGGGGGCGCACGTCGGCAACGCCAAAGTCGTTCCAGCTCAATTGGCGTGGCCGCTGCTCGCTCAGTGCGGCATGCACAGCCGATAGGAACTCTTCGACAGCCGCCAACACCTCCCGGTCTGCCACGCAGAACAGTCGCCGCTGGATCTCGATGAGCGCCGGGAAGTAATCCCGCCAGGGATATCCATGCCCTACCACCAGGAACCGGAACACGCGGTACTCCGTCCCGCTGCGGAGCGTGTGGATCATCGCCTGGAGTGCCGGATGGAGGACGTAGTACGGCGAAGCTGGAAGCCCACACGACCACTCCGCCGACATGTCGTGCGGCTGCTTGAACTGTTGCCGCTCGATGCCCGTCGCCTGGTCTTCGCGGATGCAGCCCAACAGTCCGCAATCGTACAATTCGCAGAAAGGATGGCTCAGTCCCTTTCCTCCGGACGTCTGGTAGTCAGAAAACTCGGATAACTCCAC
Source organism: Planctomycetaceae bacterium (assembly GCA_020850695.1). Classification (GTDB taxonomy): domain Bacteria; phylum Planctomycetota; class Planctomycetia; order Planctomycetales; family Planctomycetaceae; genus JADZEF01. Next base: position 4,369 of record JADZEF010000042.1, read on the forward strand.
TCCGTTGTAGCGGCAGCAGATCTGCTCGAGGTCCTGCCGCGTCAGGACGTTGTGCGGCAGCATCGCCCACAACCGATGTCGCTCCTTCCGGTCCCGGAGGGAATTCAGGAAGACGTGCATTTCGTCGAAGATGTTCGGGACGATTTTCTCGGATGCGGTTTCCGTCACGATGCTGCGGAACAATGACTCGGTGAGCCGTCCCTGCCGTCGTGAAAGCTCTGAGCAGACAATGACGAGATCGCGCGGACGGCCGACGGTGTGCCGATGCAGATACCGGAAACTGTCTTCGACCACTTCTCCACGCTGGTTGCGGATGGAGTGGTGCTGGACGAAGTCCGAAAAGCTGCCCGCCCCTTCGTAAAACCGGGTGAGTTTGTCAATCAGCCGCGCCAGATCCTCGTGCGAATAGCGGAGCGTCGTGGTGGCGCCGTAGGCATTCGCCTTGATGTCCGATTCATAGTTTGCGTAGGCTTCCTCTCGCAACGACGCATACACCTTGATGTGGCTGTTGGCGTTCATCACGTCCCAGGCCGCATCGATCAGCCCCCCCTGGATGTTGATCCAGGCTTCGCGATCGACCGAGCGGATCCCCTGATCGACCTTGTCGAGAAACAGGTAGACCCCGCTGTGAATGTTGCGGAAGACAAAGTCCAGTGAATTCTCGAACTGGTCGAGAACGCGGTTCACTTCCTTCAGGGAAAACGACAGCAGCTCGCGGAACACGACTGTCGGCTCGACACGCTTCCCGGTCAGCCAGCGGGCAATGCGCGTCGGAAGGACCTCGGAGTCCAGTACCGACTCGGCAGCGACGAGGTCCGGAAAGTGCGAGAGGGCCGAGATACGAAGTGCGAACGACCAGGCTCTTTTGCAGGTCCTCAGGTCGGACAGAAACCTGTTGTGTCCTTTCGAAATCGTCGGCAGGTCGCTCATCAGGTCGAGATACGGATGCCCTTCGGGGACGAAGTGAACCATCGCCCGCCCGGTCGGCTGTTCCTCGTCCCTGTGGAAATACCGGTCGGCCAGGAGCGATCGTTTGAACCGCATGAGGAGCGTCTTGCCGAGCCCCTTATTGGCTGACAGAAAAAACTTCTGGTCCGAGCGCAGGAACTCCGCGATCACGGGGGTCTGAAACACCATCTCCTTCAGACGCGGGATCTCAATCTGGTTTCCATCCGACGCCCAGAGAATTGTCGGCGTGTGACGATCGACCGCGTGGGACGACACGGTCGCGGGAGCCAGCCCGTCCGCTCGCGCCTCGGTTTGCGGTGAACAACCGAAAGCCCGCACGCTTCGTACGATCTCTTCAGCCACCCGTGCGCCGTGCAGAGCCGCCGCATCGATCCAGGCCATCGTCGCCAGCGCTGCATACCAACTGGGTTGCCGCTGTTCGATGTCCTGTTCCGTCACGTCCCGCAGGATCGGAACGATGGGACGATTCCGCTGATGGGCTTGCTCAACCTCTTTCGTCACCTGGTAAGACCCCAGAGACGCCGGAGAGGCGATCAGAACGAACACCTGAGCTGACCGGATTCCCTCGGCCACCTGGGCCAGATAGGACCGGCCCGCCACGGTGTTGCGCTCATAATACCAGCAACCGTGACCAGCCTGCTCCAGCCGTGCGGCAATGTCCCGGCACAGATCGGAGTCTTCCTCGGCATAAGACAGAAAGATCTGATGCATCGAAGATCCCGCTCAGCGCATGCGCTGGACACGACGCAACACGCACAGGCCGATCGTGTCGCCAGCCACTCTTGAATGATACCGCAGTCGTATGACGTCCCGTAGTCACTCGCGCTCCGGGCGTCGACCTCCCCGTAAACAACCACTTTCGGAAACTCGCGCGCGATATCTCTTTGCAGAACCAGAGACGCGTCCTGAGGTTACGCGAGTTCGTCACCCGAACGGGGTCGTGAAAACGATCGCATCCACTATCAAATTGCGTGCGTCTGGTTGACAGAAAACGTCTCTTTGTCGCGCGAAAGCTGTTGAACGAAGCCGCTGGCGCGGCAGTTTTGGAGCGTCGTTCGTCCATTACTCTCGGGAAGCGAGGGCGGCATCGGGTTTTCTGATCGAGCTGGTTCGTGTGAGTTCGATGTCTATCGAAGGAGACA
>JADZEF010000043.1 GCA_020850695.1 Planctomycetaceae bacterium
AAGGGGCTCTCGCGCAAGAGCTGGGTGAAGACGAGCCTCGCCCCGGGAAGCCGCGTCGTCACCGATTACCTGGCGAAGGCGGGCCTCGACAAGCCGCTCGACGAACTCGGCTTCAACCTCGTCGGCTACGGCTGCACCACCTGCATCGGCAACAGCGGTCCGCTCCCTGATCCGGTCTCGAAGGCGGTCGCCGACAGCGACCTCATTGTTGCGGCGGTCCTCTCGGGCAACCGCAATTTCGAAGGCCGCATCAACCCGCAGATCAAGGCGAACTACCTCGCCAGCCCCCCGCTGTGCGTGGCTTATGCCATTGCGGGGACGGTCGACATCGACTTCCTCACCGACCCGCTTGGCACGTCGCAGGACGGCAGCCCGGTCTATCTGAAGGACATCTGGCCGACGCAGCAGGAAGTGAGCGACACGCTCGCCGGCTGCATGTCGCCCGAGATGTTCATCAAGGAATACTCGAAGGCCGCCGACGGCCCGCCGGAGTGGCAGCGCATTCCCGTGAGCGGGGGCGAGCTCTACACGTGGGATCTCAACAGCACCTACGTGCAGGAGCCGCCGTTCTTCGTCGACATGCCGGCGAAGCCCGCCCCGATCAGCTCGATCCAGGGGGCGCGGTGCCTGGTTTCGGTGGGCGACTCGGTCACGACCGACCACATCAGCCCCGCGGGCTCGATCAAGGCGACGTCTCCCGCAGGCAAATTCCTGCAGGAACACGGCGTGAAGCCGCTCGACTTCAACAGCTACGGAGCCCGCCGCGGCAACGACCGCGTGATGACACGCGGCACCTTCGCCAACATCCGCCTTCGCAACCTGCTCGCTCCGGGAACCGAAGGGGGCGTGACGAAGTACCTCGGCCATCCCGAAGCCGCGTCAACGGGTGCCGGCACGACGGCCGGTGCGTCGAGCGATGTTCCGGCCGACGGCATCATGTCGATCTACGACGCCTCGGTGAAGTACAAGATCGACGGCACCCCGCTTGTCGTCTTGGCCGGCGCGGAATACGGCACCGGCAGTTCGCGCGACTGGGCGGCGAAGGGGACATACCTCTTGGGCGTGCGGGCCGTCATCGCGACGAGCTTCGAGCGCATCCACCGCTCGAACCTCGTCGGCATGGGCGTGCTTCCGCTCGAATTCCGTCCGGGCGAAAGCCGTGAGGCTCTCGGACTCGACGGAACCGAGGTCTTCGACATCGCCCTCGACGACAAGGTGAAGCCGCGCCAGGCGGTCGAAGTGACGGCGACGAAGGCCGACGGCTCGACCGTCCGCTTCACCACGCTGTGCCGCATCGACACCCCGGTCGAAGTCGAGTACTACCGCCACGGCGGCATCCTGCACAAGGTGCTCCGCGACCTCGCGAAGACCTGATATCGGTCTCGTCCGAATGCAACGACTCAAGGAAATCGCCGTCGCCACAATGGTCATCTTTGTGGTGACGGCGATTCCACTTTATCCCTTCACACGACCGCTCGTCGTTGCCGTCGTTGTCCATTTCGCGGTGACTGCTCTCTACTTTCTCGTTCTCTCGACTCGCATGCAGAACCAGGTCGAAGGAGCAATTGTCGTCGTCGTCATTGCGGTCCTGTTGGCCATCCTCATTCCCGCGGTTCAGTCCGCCCGCGAACGACAACTGCAGAAAGTTGGTGCGGTCCCGCGCGGCCCGTCTCATGCGACGCCGCCTGCGCTTGGATCAGCCAGGGTGCCGGATCAACGCCAGCAGCCGCGGTAATCATCGGCCCGTGAACTCACGGGCGTCATCGGCCCGTTGCAAGTCCGACCAGCCGCAAGACCGCCGGCTTGTCGGTCGTGATCCCGAGAATTCCCAAGTCGACCAGCCGGCGGGCTTCCTCGGGATCATTGACGGTCCACGCGTAACACGGGATTTTCGCCGCCGTCAGGCGTTCGATCAGGGCCGCATCAAATAGAGAAGTCTTGCCCCCCAGGTCCAGCCCCGTCGCGCCGATCCGGCGGACGGTCTCCATCAGCTCGTCGGCCTTCGGCGGCTGCTTGTCCTTGCCGGGGAATCCCACCACCCAGTAGCGTTCGAGGTCAGGCAGCTCGCGGGTGGCCGCCTCGATCACCGCCGCGTTGAAGCTGATCAGGCAGGTCTGTGCGGCAGGGCGGTTCGCCTTTTTCAAGACCCCCTTCAGGACCGGCACGATCTCGGGGCCGCACTTCACCTCGATGAATAGCCGGCGGCCAGCGGGTATCGAATCAAGAATGTCCTCGAGGCGAGGCACTTTCTCGCCCGCGAACCGGGAACTCTTCCACGTCCCGACGTCGAGCTGCCGGATCTCTTCGAACGTCATGTCCGAGATCTTGCGGTCCGGCCCGCCGTACCGCTTCGGCGTGGCGTCATGCATCACGACGATCTGCCGATCCTTCGAGAGATAGACGTCGATCTCGACGGCGTCCGCCTGCTGCTCCCAGGCGAGCTTGACGGACGCCAGCGTGTTCTCCGGAGCATCGAACGAAGCGCCCCGGTGGGCGATGATTTCCGCCGCCCGAAGCGGTGCCGTCCCGAACAGAGCCGCTGCGCCGGCCAGTGCGCCGCAGAGCCACGCAGCGACGGTCGTCCGACGCATCCGACGGGAGGGTCGCATCGTCCTCATTTCAGATCTTTCGGTTGCAATGTTGATTTTGGTTCCGGGGCGAGGCACATCCGGCCGACGGCAGATCACGATGGTAGGACGTCGTGCGGGGCGAGGTCCAGCGACGTGTAGTCACTGAATGTCAGCACTGTCCATTATGACAGAAGTTCTTTCTGCATCGCGAGTTGCGGCGTCACTGGGGCCTCGTCGGTAGACAGGTTCGTGCGCTCTTCCTTAGGATTGATCCTGAGCTGTTGGCTTTGCGGGTGTGACCCGTCGCGCCATTTTTCCGGCGCCGTCCGAGGCGGAAACACCCCGTTTATTTTCAGGAGATGGTGGTGTCCGACCTTGTGGACGTATTGAAATCGATCGTGTTAAAGGTTCAATCGCTGGCGGAAAAGGACGAGGAACTCCGCTGTCAGCTGCGGCTTCTCGGTGAATCGCTGGTGGCTCTGGCCGCGCCCGCCTCCGCGCCGGCCCCCGTTGTGGTGTCGACCACTCCCGATGCGTCGCTTTTCGGCGTCGTCGTTCCGGCTCCCGAGCCCGCGCCCCCCCCGCCGCGGCGGGTGGAAGTCCCGAGGCCTGCCGGCCCGTCCGAACCGCTCCCCGAGCTGACGCTCGGAAAGTACATCCCCGCCCCCGCGGCGACGGCCGCCCCGCGCGTCGAAGGCGAGCGAACCTTCGCCCCTCCCACCGACGCCGACCTCGCCCTCGTCGAAGCCCGCGCCAAACTCAAGGGTGATACCAGCCGCTGGGCCGCCGAGCGCCGTCGCCGCATCGCCCAGGGCGCCGTCGTCTCCATCGACCTCGCCCCGCACGACCGCGAATACATCACCAAGGCGAAGGAGCTTCCCGGCTGCTTCCTCTGGATGTGCCACCTCAACGCCCCCGAGCCGCTCGACATCGCCGACTACGAGACGCTGGGGCACACGTTCGACAATCTCGCGAAGGCGGCGTCCATTGTCCGCCGCATCCGCGAAGTGGGGGGAGCGGACGAGCTCGACCTCCACCGCTCGCTCGACCTGCTGGCCGAGTCGCAATCGGCGGTGCGGGCCGGAATCGCGGCGATGAACGGCCCCGTCGACACCGACCAGATGGCGGTCTTCCTCTGGCTGCGACAGACGGCCGCCGACGAGCGCTACTACATCCGCCGCCACATGCGGCTGGACGATCCCGCCGACCCCAAGGCCTGGGCCGACCTTGCCGATCGCTTGCAAGGGCTCGACGAGCGGGTCGAGGAATCGGGCCGCAAAGGGAAGAAACGCCACAAGCTGATCGGAAAGATCAAGCACAAGCTGGCGACCATCACCGAGGACCCGAAGCTGGCGGCCGAAGAATGGCCGTCGATCGCCGAAGCGGTCGACGAACTGATCAAGGACGGCATGGCCCCCAGCAATCGCGAGCTCCGCGACCTGCTGCTTCCCTTCGTCGACGACATGCCCGAGTTCGAGCCGATGCCCTGGGGCTTCCAGCTGGCCCTCAAGGCGATCGACCAGCACCTCGCCACAACCCCGCCGGCCCCCGTCCGCAGCAATGGCTCGGTCCCTGAAGTGGTGCGACAGGTGGCGCCGCTGCTGCGAGGGAAGACCATCGTCCTCATCGGCGGCGACCGTCGCCCGGCCGCGGAGGAATCTCTCGTCGAAGCCTTCGAGCTCAACGATCTTTACTGGATCGAAACCCGCGAGCACCAGTCGATCACCGGATTCGAATCGTACGTCGCCCGGCCCGAAGTCGCCGCGGTGCTGCTGGCCATCCGCTGGTCGAGCCATTCCTTCGGCGAAGTGAAAGGCTTCTGCGAAAACTACGATAAGCCGCTCGTGCGTCTTCCGGGTGGATACAATCCAACGCAGGTGGCGACGCAGATCCTGGCCCAGTGCAGCGACCGCCTGCGGGTCGAGGTGACGGGCTGACCGCGGCCCCGCGCGAGGGGGAGCGGCAAAGCCATGTGTCGGCGATCGTAGTCCGGCCTTCCCAGGCCGGACGAAAAGACGTGTCCCAATCTCGCAGTATGGCATCCCCACCCGGCCTTGGAAGGCCGAGCCACGGCGTACTCGACCGTCAATCGCTCATCACCCCATGCCCGCACACCGCATCCGCCTGCACGGTCCATGGGAGATCCGCTGGATCACCCCGGCCCCGCAGCGTCCCTTTGCGGGGGAATCAGTCGAAGGCCTCTTTCTCAAGCCGGACCTGGTGCGCATGCCGGCTGCCTGGCAGATGCTGTTCGGACCCGCCCGCGGAACCGTCGAGTTCGCCCGCGTCTTCCAATGGCCGACGAACCTCGAGCCCGGCGAGCAGGCATGGCTCGTCTTCGACGGAGTCGGTGGAGCGGGTCGCATCACGCTGAATGGAGAGCCGCTGGGCGACCTCGCGACGAAGGGGCGTTTCGAGATCACGTCCCGGCTGGCGTCCGTGAACCGGCTCAGCGTCGAAGTGACGTGCGATCCGACTCAATCGCCAGACGATGGCGCACAAGGCGGCCTCTACGCCACCGTGGCCCTGGAACTGATCGACCCGAGGGACGGCTGATCCGCCCCATGCTCACCGCTTCGCCTTCACCTGCCACTCCTCGTCAAAGAAGTCGGCATCGGCGATCTTCCCCGGCCACACGTTCCCCGGAGGCGTCCGCAGATCGACGATGGCCCAGTCGGGCAGCATCGGCACCTGGCGGGCGTTGTTGAGATAGGCGTACTCGCGGAACGTGAACGACGAGTTGAGGACGACGTACTTCTTCGGGTTGAGCGGGTTCGGATAGATGAGGATCGGCGCGTGATGCGTCGCATCGAACGACCGCTCCTTCGTCTTGCCATCGGCCGAGGCCTTCACGATGAGCTTGTCGCCGTCGTAGCGGATGGGCAGCCGGTCGGCGATCTTCGCGAAGACTGCGTTCGATGACGGATCGCCCCACAGGACGAGGTTCATCCCGGCGATGTCGGCCTCGGTGATGTCCTTGTCGTCTTTGACGCGCGCCTGCCCGCGGAAGTGCCGCCGCCAGTGCTCGATCGCTCGATCGAGTTCGCCCCGCGCCCAGGCGTCCGTCTTCTCGTACTTCGCTTGGCCCGTCGGCCGCACGAAGACGAAACCGTCAAGGAAGGCGTCATCGATGGGGCCTTGAAGACCGTGGACTTTCCGAAGTCTGGACTTCGAAGGAGGCTGCTCTCCTTCGACCCACTCCAGGCCTCTCTGGTGGAACGACAGCCCCGCGCTCCGGTCGCTGCGAATGAACTTCGAGGGCTTGAAAGTCTGGTTGATCGGCTGGTGATGGTCGCTCACCGTCTCGGTAACCTGAATCTCGGGAGCGGCACCGGGCCAGGTACCCGCCGGGAAGTTGATCGTGAAAGCCGTCACCCCATGGACTTCGAGATGAACCTTGCCCGAAACCCGCATTGAGGCGGAAATCGAAGCCGGCTCCCAATGCGAGTCCAGTCCGTCAATCGTTACCCACGCCGACTGGTTGTACTTCAATGTCGGAGTCGCAAGGGCAACCATCTCCGGCACCCTGTTTCGACCGAGGCGGACGATGTCTCTCAATGACGCCTCAACCTGCCGCGCCGATTCGGGATGATAGCTGTGTCCTGTCCCGGGGCCGATGATGTGAACCAGGCGAATTCCGCTCTCGGCGAGGGCCGTTTCCATGACATCCGCCGCCTGCTTCTGGATGTCTTTTTCGCCCGAATATGCGACGGTCGGGCACATCAGCAGGTTCCAAGCCCACTTGTCGCAGTCGTACCACTGCCACAGCTTTTCTTCCCACCACGTCGGCTTCAGCGTCTCCTTCTGGAAGAACTCCAGAAACTTCGGCGTCTCGCTGAAGCCCGCCCCGGGGTTGGCGGCCGCCCACAGCGTCGGATAGTGCACCGCCAGCTGCCACGTCGACGCACCGCCCATCGAGAACCCGCGGACGGTGATGCGGTCCTCGTCGATCCTGTACCGCTTCTTCACATCCTCCATCGCCTCGAAGACGTCGACTTCGCCGGCGAACTTGTTCGCGTTCGAATATCGCCCGTACGGATGCAGCACGATCGTGTCTTCGGGAGCGAACTGCCCCACCGACTTCCGCCGGTTCTGAAGGAAGTTCACCTCGCTCAACGTCTCGCCGCGGCCATGGAACCAGAGGTCGAGCCGATGCCGATAGGGGCTCTTCGGGTTGAACGACTCGGGCACGACAAGTCCGTAGGGCTGCACCGATCCATCGATCTTCGAGACATACCCTCGCACCACCAGACCCGTTGCGGTGGTCCACGGAGCTTCGCCTTTGGCCAGCTGTGAGGCGCGCTCTTGGCCTTCCTTCAGGAGTTCATAGGCGACGGGAATCTCCTTCGCGTCGAAGAATTCCTGATAGGTCAGCGCCGTGTTGACTGCCTCCCAGTAGATGCGGATGTCGGGCAGCAGCGCGAGCGTCTTCGGATTCTTCGATTCGGCCAGCTTGCCGATGGAGGCCTTGAGGTCATCGAGTCCCGCCTGGAGCTTCGACTTGTCTTCGGCAGGCACCTCGACGCCCAGCTTGGGCACGCGCCGCACCGTCTCGGGATTATTGTCGGCAGGACCGTCCGCACGGGCCGAAGCCACCATTCCTGAGACGAACCACAGGACCAAAACCGATCCGACTGCAACCGGCCGCAACCGCGCCATGACGGCTCTCCTGGCGATGAAGACACTCGTGGATGGCGGCGATCGTAGCAACATCGTCCGGGGGATTCGACGCAGCCCGCGATGCTCAATCCAGAGTGGGTCCATCCTTCAATTGGTGGCGGTGCGTCGAATCACGGATCTCTGCTCTCAGCGTTCCGCAAATCTTTTTCCACCACGGAGACACGGAGTCACGGAGAAAACAAAGGCGGAAATGCGAAAGGTCATCACACAGGGGGAAGCAGAGAGAAAACCAGCAGAGGCGGAGAGGATCACTGTCGCATTCATCACGTGCCTCTTCTCCGCTCTCTCTGCTTGCTTCTGTCAAATGCCCTTTGTCTTCTCCGTGACTCCGTGTCTCCGTGGTAAAAAATGCCTTGGATCGAGTCGACCATCCGTCGCCATCAACACCCAACTCGATGCTCACGCGCGATCGAAGGGGAACGCCATCACTTCCGCCAGCGATTCCTTGCCCGCTGCCAGCATCACCAGGCGGTCGAATCCCAAGGCGACGCCCGAGCACTCGGGCAATCCGGCGTCCATGGCCTCCAAAAGACGGCTTCCGGCCGGCAAGGCGCTCAGGCCTTCGCGGCTCCGGATGTCGGACTGAACCTCGATCCGCTTCCGCAACTCGTCGGGATCGGTCAACTCGTGATACCCGTTGCACAGCTCGATGCCGCCGATGTAGAGCTCGAACCTCTCGGCGACCGGCGGGTTGTCGTCGCGAACCTGCGCCAGGGCCGACTGGCTGGCGGGAAAGTCATACAGAAAGACCGGCCGCGTCGTCCCCAGATTCGGCTCGACCACGCAGGCCAGCAGCAGGTTCAGCCACCCGTCCCGGTCGTCCCGCTGCAATCCGGGGGGGGCCGAAATCCCGTGCCGTTCCGCCAGCGCCGCCAATTCCTCCGTCGTGCAATCCAGCACTCGCTGCCCCGCGTATTGCTCGAATGCCTCGTCGTAGGTCAGCCGCAGGAAGGGGGCCGTGCCCATGCGGAGTCCAAGGGCCAGCGCCCCTTCGATTCGACCCTGTCCCCCCTGCCAGATTGCCGCATCCACGACGGCCCGCACCAGCCCTTCCGTGCACGCCATCTGCTCGTGCATCGTATCGCCCACGCGATACCACTCGATCATCGTGAACTCGGGATTGTGCAGCCGTCCCACCTCGCCGCGACGCATGACGCGCGACAGTTGAAAGATTTGCGCGGCCCCCGCGGCCAGCAGCCGCTTCATATGAAATTCGGGGGAGGTCTGCAGATAAAACGTTTCTGCGCTCGGAAGGCTCGAGCTTTCCGTGCGGAAGGGATCGAGGTGGGCGTCGACGACGACATCGCGGGACAGCACGGGCGTCTCGACTTCCCAGTATCCAATGTCCAGGAAGTATCGTCGGATCGCCTGCAGCAACGTGCTCCGGAGACGGATCACGTCGAGCTCCGCCGACGGTAGGTAGGGCGCGCCGGATTGCACGGTCAATTCCCATCCGTTGAAAAATCGCTCCGGGGTCGAGCGTCCGCCTCCCGCGGCGGGTCGAAACGGGATCGTGTCGGTCCACTGAGAGAGCTCAGCGGGGCTCGAACCGCTCAGGGCCCGGCGGTTTCGATCTGTCCGCATTCCTTCAGCGCCATGATGGCGAACGCCGTCCCCGCATGAGTGATGTAGTGCTTGCTGTCCTTGAAGGCGGATCGAGTGAACCATCGACCGCTCTCGCGCTGGTTCGCCTTGAGCCAGGCGATTCCCTTCTCGATCCGCGGATCCGCCGAGGGGATACCGGCCTTTCGCAGGACGTAGAGGACGAAGCCGGTTCCGTAACCATCGCTGGTCTTGAGATCGTGCTCCCTGCCGTCGCCGCGCTTCCATGGTCCCAGCGAGGCAAGGTTCCACCCGCCGTCGGTTCCCTGCAGCCCCCACAACGTCTCGACGACGCTTTTCCGCTCGGCGTCCGTGAAGATCCCCTCAATCATCGTCGAAGCCCACAGCATCATCACCTTGTGATGCAGCGTCGGAGCTTCGTGCGACTTCAGCCATTGCCGGATTCCCTCGAGCCCCTCGCGGGCTTCCGGCGTCGAGGCATAATTGTCCGGTGCGACTCCCACGGCGATCGCCGCCAGGGTCACGCCATAGTGGTCATCGAGCTCCATCGGCGGCCACCCGCACTTGATCCACTGAAAGCCCCCGTCCCGGCGCTGCCGCGTCCACATCAGGTCAAACGCCGAACGGGCCGCGGGCGAAAGCTTGCCCGTGGTCGCCGAATCGTTGAATGCGAGCGCCGCCGCCGTGGCAACCACTTCGGCATCCCACCGCGGTCCCTTTTCCTCCCACCGCTGCATGACCAGCGACTCCGCTTCGCGGCGGATGTCGCGATGCGCCTCGACGTCCGCGGCAATGGCCGGACGGGCATAGAGGTAGGCGTAGTTGGTATGGCAGGTGAAGCATCCCCGCTGCGTCTGCCAGGAGAGGGCGGCATTGTCGAGAAACCGCGCCGCACGGGTCAGCGAGAAGCTCTTCGCAACGGGCTCTTCCGGAAGATTGGGGCCGGGGTTCTCGAAGTTTTCGCGCGTCGGCGGCTCGTCAGCGATCGCTCGAAGATTTCCCGCGCCGGAGAACAGGCCGGCGAGGGTGACTCCCCAAAGCGTCAACCTTGCGAAGTGGGTCATGTCGACAATCCTTGGCGGAAATCGGATCGTGCGCACAGAGGCGTCACACGGCCAGATGAATTTATCGTGAGCGAGGTCAAAACTCACGCCGCTTCGCGCTGGCCCATTCCTCGGTAACAGTTCGAATGATCCGCGAGATAGCACCAGCTGCATTATGTGATCTGGTGGACAGTGCCAGATTGAGGGTGCATTCATGCCGGTATGGCTGAAGCAGGATCTCGACAAGCACACATGATGGGCACCATAATTTGTGACCGGGGGATTCCCGCCGATTCTGCATTGCGGGATTGTCGGACGTTCCCCGGTCCGATGTCGGCCCGAATCTGACCTCCCCAGACAAACCGCATGGACTCCCAGGCTTCGGTGACGGCGTGGATCGCCGATCTCAAAGCGGGCGAAGCCGGAGCTGCCGAGCAGCTTTGGGAGCGGTATTTCCATCGACTCGTTGGGTTTGCCCGGCGCAAGCTCGCGTCGTCAGCCCGCCGCGTCGCCGACGAAGAAGACGTGGCGCTCAGCGCTTTCAAGAGCCTCTGCCTCGGAGCCGCCGACGGCCGGTTCCCCCAACTGTGCGATCGCGACAACCTCTGGCCGCTCCTGGTGGTTCTGACTTCGCACAAGGCCCAGGATCTGGTGAAGTCCGAGCGTCGACTGAAACGGGGAGGGGCAGGGGTTGCCCGCGCGGAGGCGTCGCGGCCTGCGCTCCAGACCAACGCGGCGGGTCTGGAAGAAGTTCTCAGCCGCGAGCCATCGCCCGAGTTCGCCACGCTGATGGCCGAGCATTGCGAATCGCTGCTGCACCAGCTCGACCTCCAGCACCGCAAGATTGCCGAGTTGAAGCTCGAAGGACACTCGAACCACGAGATCGCGGAGCGCCTGCACTGCGGATTGAGAACCGTCGAACGCCGGCTTGAATTGATCCGCCGCGTCTGGCAGGAAGCGGGGGAAGGGCGATGACATCGGGTCATCCATTCGACGACGGTGTTCTGTCAAAGGTTTACAGGCATTGTTTCTCACCACGGAGACACGGAGTCACGGAGAAAGGCAGGAAGAGTTTTCAGATCTCATACGAAGTCACCGTCATATGCCATCACATTTCAGTAGAGAGCTCTTGGTTGACTCCCCTGATTCTCCGTGCTTGTTTTCTCTTGCCTCTCTCCGTGACTGCGTGGTGAACCTGACTCGGAGCAGACTCACACGGAATTGGCATGCGATGCTTCACGCCGTCCCGAGACGACTCCGAGTCACTGACTGGCGGTGCTGACTCTGCATTGACGCATCGGAATGAACAAGTCGCTTGCCCTGCTCTCAACGTTCCAACTCCTCTCCCCGCCGATGGCCGCCGACATTCAGAAGCCCGACGCCCTTCGCGACCCGCGGACCGATCCGGCGGTGTCGGTCGAGACGTTGCAGCGGGTCGACGAGTGTTGCGAGCAGTTCGAGCGCCGCTGGCAGGAATCGAAACCCGAGTCGATCGAGCCGCTCCTCTCCGGCTGGCACGGCCTCGAGCGTCGCGCCCTGTTGCGCGAACTGCTGGCGATCGCCCTCGAGTACCGCCGTGGGCGTGGCGAGGCGGTGTCGCCCGAGGCCTTGAAATCACGCTTCGCCGGTGATGAGGACATCGTCGATCTGGTCCTGTCCGAGACACCGATCGACGGTTCCGAGGACGGCTTCCCGCCATTCCTCAGCGATCATCCGCGATATCGCGTCGTGGCCCGAATCGGCTCTGGAGGCATGGGGACCGTCTATCGGGCCGAGCATGCTTTGCTTGGCCGTCCCGTCGCGATCAAAGTCATCCGCCCGCAGCTCCTGGCCGATCGTCTGGCCCGCGAGCGGTTCCTGCAGGAAGCCCGATCCGCTGCGCGCCTCAACCATCCCAACATCGTCACGATCTACGACGCCGAACTCTCGCCGGACGGCCCGTTCCTCGTGATGGAATGTGTCGAGGGGACCGATCTCGCACGAATCGTCCGCGACAACGGCCCGCTCCCCGTGGCCGAGGCCTGCGAAGCGGTGCGTCAGGCGGCCGAGGGCCTTCAGGATGCCTACGAATCGGGGCTCGTGCATCGGGACCTTTCCCCTCGGAACCTGATGCGGACCGCGGATGGAACGGTCAAGCTGCTCGACTTCGGCCTCGCGCTGGTGTTCGGCCAGCAGAATCCCGCCGAGGTCCTGGGGACATCCGGCATGCTGATGGGGAGCGCCGAGTACATGTCTCCCGAGCAGGCGGAGAACCCTGCTCAATCGGATGTGCGGTCGGATATCTACAGCCTGGGATGTGTGCTGTGGTTTCTGCTGACGGGACAGCCGCCGCGCCGCGTCCGTAACAAGGAGGAGCTCAACCGGCTTCGCGCGGGTCGTCCGCTGCCGCGGCTTGGCTCGTTGCGTGCGGAAGCGCCGCCCGAGGTCGAAGCCGTCCTTATGAAAGCCTTGTCGACGTCTCCACAAAGCCGCTACCAGACGCCCCAGGAACTGGCTGATGCCCTGGCGCCTTTCACGGGTGAGGTCGCCACTCCTCCGGCGCGGCCGAAGTCGCGTGGACGGGTCGCGATGGTCGCCGCGGCATGCGTCATCGGAGCCATGACAATCGGGCTGGCGGCGCAGCGGCACTTCGGCCGTCCCGAGGAGCGCGACCGTCCGACCGAGCGGATGTACCAGGAAGCGCTCGTCCTGCTCGGACAGCGCCAGGAGCGGCAGGCTCACCGGGCGATTGACCGGTTGAACGCCGTGCTGCTCCATCACCCGCACGATGCGGAGGCCTACTCGGTGCTTGCCGATGCCTGGAACCTGTGCGGAGACTACGGCTGGGAGCTGCCGTCCGTCGCCTTCCCGAATGCCATGAAGGCCGCCCGGCGGGCGCTCGAGCTTAACCCCGAGCACGCCGAAGCACACCTGGCGCTGGCCTTCGCCTACCATGGCTATGAATGCGACTGGAAGAGGGCGGGGGAGTCGTACACGCGGGCTCTGGAGCTGAATGAGGACTTACCGTCCGCCAACCACTGGTATGCGTGGTATCTCGCGCAGCAGGGACGATTCGCCGAGGCCAAGGAGCACATCGACCGAGCCGCCGAGGAAGCGGAAGCGAAAGATCTCATCATCCACAACGACGTCGGCAAGATCCGCTACTTCGCCCGGGAGTTTAAGGACGCGGCCGCCGCCCATCGCCACACCCTCGATCTCGACCCCGATTTTCGCAAAGCGCGGCTGGATCTGGGCTATGCCCTCATCGAGCTGGGCGAAACCGAGGAGGCGCTCGATGAGTTCGACAAAGCCAAAGGGATCTCCGAGCGGAACGGCGACGTTAACGCCGCACTGGCGTACGCGTATGCGCGGTCGGGGCAGTCGCAGCAGGCGGAAGAGATCGTGTCAAACCTTGCTCCCGACGCCGAGCGGAACGGCTTGGCGATGGAGATGGCCCACGTCGACACCGCTCTCGGAGACTTCGACAGCGCCTTGAACTGGATCGACATCGCCCTCCGGCAGAAGTCATCGGGGCGGGCGGGGCTGCTGGTCGACCCGCGTCTCGACCCGCTCCGCAAAGAGCCGCGGTTCAAGGCGGCGCTGAAGTCGATCGGCCTGGCCGATAAGGTCCTCGCGACCGAGAAATGAGCGCCTGCGCGACACGTCGCACGCCGCGCGTCCGGACTTTATGATAGAGGGTCCTCCTGATCACTCCTCGTCCTTCCATAGCTCGCAGGTGAGGCCTCATGCGGTTCGTTTCTCTGTCGCTTAAGGCGGTCGGTCCCTTCACCGACGGCGGACTCGACCTCAGCGGCGGATCGTATGGGTTGCATGTCGTCTACGGCCCCAACGAAGCGGGAAAGAGTTCGACGCTGCGGGCGCTGCGATACCTGTTGTTCGGCTTCCCGTCCGCACGGACCAAGGAGGGGCGAACGCTCGGCGATACGTTCCTCCACTCGCAGCAGAACCTGCGCGTCGGCGCGACGCTGGAGAATGGAGCGGGGGAAACGCTGACGGTGATGCGGCGGATGGCGGCCTCGCAGTCGCTGCGCGGGGCCGATGACGCGGCCGTCGTCGACGAGGCCGAGTTGCGGAAGTTCCTCGGCAACGTCGACGCTCCGCGGTTCGAGACGTTCTTCGGCATCGACCATCAACGGCTGGTCGATGGAGGGCGGGCGATCCTCGCCGGGCACGGGGACGTCGGGCAGATCCTGTTCGTGGCGTCCGGGCTCGAATCGCTGCAGAAGGTGCAGTCGTCGCTGGGGACGGAAGTCGACGCGCTGTTCAACGAATCGACGCGGGCCTCGCGCCCGCAGATCAACGCACTCCTGCAATCGTTGAAGAAAGCCGAGCAGGAGATCAAGGCGCTGTCGCTTCCCGCCAAGGAATGGGACGACCACAACGAGGCATTGCAGTCGGCCCTCAAACGCAAGGACGAAGTCGAGCGGACGCTGGCTGAAAAATCCCGCGATCAGGCGCGCTTCGAGCGCCGGCGGGGGGCGCTGCAGCTGCTTCCCGAGTGGGAGCGCTGGGTCGGTGAACTGGAGAAGGTTCGCGACGCCGTCCTGCTGCCACCGGAGTTTTCGGAGAAGCGGCAGAAGCTGCAGGAGCGGATCGCCTCGGAGACGGGGAAGCTGCGGCGAAGCGAGGAGAATCTTGAGCCGTTGCGGCGACAGATCGCGGGGGTGCAGGTTCCCGAGTCGCTCCTCGCGCAGCAGGAGAACATCGAGCCGCTGCTGGAGCGTCTCGGTGTCTATCGGCAGGCGACGTCCGACCGCCCCGAACTCGAACGCAAGCTCCGCGAAGACGAGATCCGGGCCCGCGACGGGCTGCAGGCGATCGAGCGCCAGATGACCGTTGACCAGGCGGGGAAGGTGCAGATCAGCGAAGCCCAGCGCGGACGGGTGCGGAAGCTGGTCACGACGTGGCAGAAGATCGTGCAGCAGCACGATGCGGCCCGTGAGGCGGCGGCGCGGCTCGAACAGCGGCTGGCCGAAGCCCGCGAACGGCTGGCGGCTCTTCCGGCGGAAACCGATGTCTCTCCGCTGCAGGCGGCCGTTCAGGCGATCACTCGGCTTGGGGATCTTGACCGGCAGGCCTCGGACGCGCGGCTCGAATGCGACAACGCCCGCACTCAAATTGAATCCGACATCCGCCGGCTCTCCTTCTGGACGGGGACGCTCGAAGCTCTCCGCGGGTTGCCGGTTCCACCAGTCGAAACCGTCGAACGCTTCGACGCCGACCTCTCCGCCGCGGCGCAGCAACGCGTGCAGACGGCAACGCGCCGCGACGAGGCGACTCGCGAGCGGGATGAACTCGCGCGGGCGCTTCAGGCGATGCGAGATGGTCAGGACATCCCGATGGACGACGACCTCAAGACTGCACGCACGCGGCGCGATGCGGCGTGGGTCGAACTGCGGCGACGTCTTCAGGACGAGCGTCATGTGTCGTCCGAGTCGACGGGAGATCTGGTTGCGGCGTTCGAAGACCACAAGCGGCTCGCCGATGACCTGGCCGATCGTCTGCGCCGCGAGGCGGACAAGGTCGCGCAATATGCGGAGCGGGCGGCGCACTTGCGCAAGCTGGAATCGGACGCCGAGCGACGGACTCGCGAAGCAGACGCAGCGTTGGCCCGTCACGACGAACTGAACTCAGAGTGGATGGAACTCTGGACGTCGACCGGTATCACGCCGCGATCGCCGCGCGAGATGCTGACCTTCCTCCGCCGCCATGCCGACCTCCTTCAGAAAGCGGAGGCTCAGTCGGAACGGGAAGCGCGGGCGGCGGCGATCGAGCGGCGGCGGCAGGAACAAGTCGCTCTCCTCTCACAGCGGATTCAGGACACGACGCCCGGTGATCGGACCGTCTCGGGATCTCTGGGGGAACTGCTGGCGCGGGCGGAAGCCATCCTGCAGTCCACCCGCAACGCCTCTCAGGAACGGAACGACGCGGCCCGCGACGTGCAGCAGCTCGAACGCGAACTCAACGGCGCACAGGGGGCGCGCCCCCGGCTCGAGCGAGCCCAGGCCGAACGGAGCGAATGGCGGCAACAGTGGGAAACGGTGATCGCCGATCTTCCCCTGGCCCCGCACTCCTCGCCTGATGAAGCTTCCGCCGACCTCGATCGGCTGTCCGACGTGAAGCAGGCTCTCAAGCTCGTCGAGGAAACACGCCATCGGCTTCAGCAGATCGATGACTCGTGCCGGCGCTTTGAAGCCGACGTCCGCGGACTGACGGGACGGCTGGCTCCGGACCTCGCGACGTTTCCAGTCGATCAGGCGGCGGCCGAACTGCACGGTCGGCTGGCGAAGGCGCTGCGGGACAAGGCGAGCCACGATCTGTTGTCGAAGAAGCTGGCCGAAGAAGAACGTGCCGCGGAAGCCGCACGGGCCCGCGTGGCCGAACTGGAGGTGCAGATCGGTCAGCTGATCCGTGATGCGGGGTGCGAGACGGCGGCCGATCTGCCGGCGGCCGAGCAACGCTCGACCGCGCGGCGGCGTGCGGAGGAGAAAGTCGAGGAGCTCGAAGCGCGGTTGCGCGAGCAGTCCGGCGGGACGCCTCTCGAAGCGTTCCTTGCTGAGCTTCGAACGATCGACCGCGAGACACTGGCCGCCGACGCGGCGCGGCTCGATGCGGAGATCGAAGGGCTCAACCGCGAGCTTCGCGACGTTCTCGGTGAACAGATCGGAGCGGAGAAGAAGACGCTTGCGGCGATGGACAGCAGCGGTCGCGCGGCCGAAGCGGCGGAGAATGCCCGCGATATCGTGCTGCGTCTCTCGGGCGAGGCGGAACGCTTCACGCGGCTGCGGCTGGCTCAAGCGGTGCTGAAGGCGGGGATTGACCGTTACCGCGAGCGTCACCAGGGGCCAATCCTCGGCCGGGCGTCGACGATCTTTGCTCGGCTGACGTGCGGGGCGTTCTCGGGGCTTCGTCAGGACTTCGACGATGAAGGACGACCGGTGCTGATGGGGTTGCGGGCGGCCAACGGAGCGGCGGTCCCCATCGAGGGGATGAGCGACGGAACGGCGGACCAGATCTATCTCGCGGTGCGGCTGGCGTGGCTTGATGAGTTCCTGCAGCACCACGCCCCGGTGCCGTTCATCGTCGACGACATCCTGATGCGGTTCGACGACGAGCGATCGGTCGAGACGCTCAAGGCGCTGGGAGACCTCTCGGCTCGTACTCAAGTCCTGTTCTTTACCCACCACCGGCACCTCGCCGACCTCGCAAAGCAGACGCTGCCGGAAGTGGTCCACGTCCACGAGCTGCCGAGGAGCATCAGCGCAAGCTCGTCCTGACTTCCAATCGGTCTGTCGCTCGCGACGAATGACAGGGGCCACGGAAACGACGGACGAGACGGAGACTACGGAAGCGGCACGATTGTCCGTCGATAGCCGGAATCGGTTCGCGAAACGCCGTCGCATCCGTCGCTTCCGTGGCCCTGCCGATTCGTGAATTTCCCGTTCTGCGGTTGCATCCGGCCGGGCGAGAAGCGATGTTGCTGTGTCCGGAGTTTTTCCGCGGGATCGCCTGAGGGGGGTGGGGGGCCGCGGAAGCGAGCCACCGGTTCCGATCCGCACGTCACCGCCCGGCGTCCGCCGTCCATGAACCAGAATTTCTCGCGGTTCATCAACCGCGAACTCAGTTGGCTCGAGTTCAACCAGCGGGTGCTCGACGAGGCGCGCGATCCGAAGATCCCGCTCCTCGAGCGACTCAAGTTTCTCGCCATCACCGGGTCGAACCTCGACGAGTTCTTCATGGTCCGCGTCGGCGGACTGCAGATGCTTTCCGAGCAGGGGAACGCGCGCCCCGACCCCGCGGGAATGTCCGCCGACCGCCAGCTCGAAGCGATCAGCCGCCGCATTCACCGCATGACGGCCGACCAGTACGAGTGCTACGTCGAAGAGCTGGAGCCGGGGCTCGCCCAGGGGGGCCTGCGGCGGGTGAAGTCCAACGAGCTGACCGACCGGCAGTCGACGGTCCTGCAGCAGGTCTTCGAAGAGGAGATCTGGCCCGTCCTCACGCCCATGGCGATCCGCGAGTCGAAGGAGTTCCCGCTCCTCATCAACCAGACGATGAACGTCGGCGTGCAGCTCAAGCCGAACGAGGAGAGCGAAGGGCAGCCGCGGTTCGCCGTCATTCCGCTGGGACGGACGACCAACCGCTTCATCACCGTCCCCTCGGACGGCGACAACTCCTATGTGTTGCTGGAGGACGTCGTCGCCCGGCACATCGATCGCTTCTTCCCCGGCGAGGAAGTTGTCGAGTGCGTGCCGTTCCGGCTGACGCGGAACGCCGACTTCAGCCTGCGGGACGACCTGGCCGCCGATCTTTTGAGCGGAATGGAGGACATCCTCGCCGCCCGCAAGAAGGGGGAATGCGTCCGGCTGGAGATCGCGGCCAACGTCAGCAACGCCACGCTCGAGTTCCTGCAGCGGACGCTCGAAGTCGCCGGCGATGACGTTTACCTCCTCCCCGGCCCGCTCGACCTCGCGAGCTTCATGCGATTGACGGAGGCCCAGGGCTTCGACAGCCTCCGCTACGAGCAGTGGCCGCCGCGGCAGTCCCCGCAGGTCGACCCGACCGAGAGCATCTTCGAGACGATTACCCGCGGCGATGTGCTCCTCTACCATCCGTTCCACAGCTTCGAGCCGGTGCAGCGGTTCATCGAGACGGCCGCCGCCGATCCCGACGTCCTGGCTATCAAGCAGACTCTCTACCGCACCAGCCGCAACAGTCCCATCGTCACGGCGCTGCGGCGGGCGGCCGAGCGGGGCAAATACGTCACCGCCATCGTTGAGTTGAAGGCCCGTTTCGACGAGGCCCGCAACATGGAATGGGCCCGCAGCCTCGAACAGGCCGGCGTACAGGTCATCTACGGCGTGAAGGGACTGAAGACGCACGCCAAAGTCTGCATTGTCGTCCGCCGCGAGCCGCACGGTATCCAGCGGTACGTCCACTTCGGCACCGGCAACTACAACGAGCAGACGGCCCGCCTCTACACCGATGCCAGCCTGCTCACGGCGAATGAAGATCTCGGGGCCGACGCCACCGCGTTCTTCAACGCGGTGACCGGGTACTCGCAGCCGCAGAAATTCCGCAAGATCGACATCGCTCCGCTGGGGCTTCGCGAGCGGATTCTCGAACTGATCGAAGGGGAGACGCAGCGGAAGCGGCACGGGCAGAAGGCCCGCATCATGGCCAAGCTCAACTCGCTGGCCGACCCCGAAGTGATCGACGCGCTCTATGCGGCGTCTCAGGCGGGGGTGAAGATCAGCCTCAACGTCCGCGGCATCTGCTGCCTGCGTCCGGGCGTGCAGGGGCTGAGCGAGAACATCACGGTCGTGAGCATCGTCGACCGCTTCCTCGAGCACAGCCGCATTCTGTACTTCTACCACGGGGGAGACGAGCGGGTTTACATCTCGAGCGCCGACTGGATGCCGCGGAACCTCGACCGCCGCGTCGAGCTGCTGGTGCCGGTGGAAGACGCCGCCGCCCGCGACCGACTGCTCGGCGTGCTCGACCTGTGCCTCAACGACACGGTCAAGGGGCGGCGCCTGCAGCCGGACGGCAGCTACAAGCGGGTCACGTCAAAGAAGAAGAGCGCCATCCGCAGCCAGGAGCAACTGTTCCAACTGGCCGGAGAGGCGGTGAAGCGGGCCGTGCAATCACGCCGCACGACACTCGAGCCGCACCGGCCGGACGGGGACGAGGAATGACGCGGGAGGCAGCGACGTAGCACGGGCACTCATGCCCGTGCGTCAATTTGCTTGCTGCCGCGAGCCGCATGCGAACGCACTTCGCCGTTCGAATGCGCGGACTGAGTGATTCGTTACTACCGGTTTCACACGGGCATGAGTGCCCGTGCTATGTCGAGACACTCCGACGATCACGCCCATTCGCGGATCGGTTCGCCTTCAATCAGACGGACGGGGCGGCCGTCCGGGGCGTGGGCCACGAGGTCGAGCGGGAGGCCCATCTTCTGGTAAACCGTCGCGGCGATGTTGTGCGAGAAGTACTCGTTCTTCACCGGACGTCCCCCTTCCTCGTCGGTCTCGCCGAGGACCGAGCCGCCGGGGATGCCGGCGCCGGCCATCATGGCGAAGCCCGCGCTGGCCCAGTGGTCGCGGCCGCTGGCCGAGTTGATCTTCGGCGTGCGGCCGAAGTCGGTAAGCCACAGGACGAGGGTCGACTCGAGGAGGCCGCGCTCTTCGAGGTCGGCGAGGAGTTGCGGGATCCCCTGGTCGAACCGCGGGATGAGGTTCTTTTTCAGCGCATTGAAATTGTTGGCGTGGGTGTCCCAGCCGCCATCGGTGACGGTGACGAAACGGACGCCCGATTCGATGAGCCGCCGCGAGAGGAGCAGGCTCTGGCCGAAGCGGTTGCGGCCGTAGCGGTCACGAAGCCGCGGGTCTTCCTTGTCGATCTCGAAGGCCCGCCGAGTCTCGGGGGCCGTGATCATGTTGAGGGCCGCCTTGAAGTGCTCATCGAGGGCGTTGTAGGCGTCGGGCTGGATTTCGGTCGCCCGCTGGAGCTGATCGACCCGTGCGAGCATCTGCTTGCGGCGGCTGACGCGGTCCATCGACACGCCTTGCGGCGGGGTGATGTCGCGAACGTTGAACACCGGGGCGCTGGGATCGGCCAGCATTTCAAACGGGTTGTGCTCGAGGCCCAGGATGCCGGCCACGCCGCCGCCGAAGCGGTGGTCGACCGCACTGCCGAGCTGCATGAACGGGGGCATGGCCGTCTTGAAGCCGTGCTGCTGGGCGACGACCGAGCCATAGGTGGGGTAGGTGACGGCCGGGTTGAAGCGGCGGCCCGACATGACCCACGCGTCGGCGGTGCCGTGGCTGCCGTTCTCGGGGTTCCAGCCGCGGAGGATCGCGAAGCGGTTCAGCTCGCGAGCCATCTGCGGGACGATTTCGGTGAATTTGACGCCTGGGATGGCGGTGTCGATGACGCTGTATTCGCCTTTGACGTTGAGTGGGGCGTCCGGCTTCGGATCGAAGGTGTCGTGATGGCTGGTCCCCCCCTGGGCCCAGATCAGGATGCACTTCATGTCGTTCGACGACTTGCCTTGAGCGGCGGCGGCCTGTTTAGCGGCAAAGGCCATCGGGAGCGAAGCTCCCAACCCTGCAAGGGCGCCGACCTTGAGGAAGCTGCGGCGGGAAACCCCTTCGCAATCGCGCGTGTGGCCCGTGAGGAGATCGAGCATGGGAGGCTCCACCAAGCAGGTGCAGGTCGGTAGGAACGCATCCGCCGAAGCGGACGGTCAGTCCAGGCAGGATTCTGTCATTATATAGGTCGGCACGCTGAGTTCAATAGATCAACATGGGATTGCGCGTGCGGGTTGGGGGGATCGAGTGATGGAGAGATTGAGGGATGGAGAGAGAAGGCAGGATCTGCTGGCCTCCCTCAATCACTCTATCCCTCAATCTCTCCGTCCTCCTCACTCCCCACGCGGCGGGCGGAGCATCAGCGAGCTCGTCGCTTCCGCTGGATTCTTTCCGTCGAACAGGACTTCGAAAACCTGCTGGGTGATGGGCATCTCGATGTCGCGGTCTTCGGCCAGATCGTGGACACTCTGGGCCGTTGTCACCCCTTCGGCGACTGCATCCATGGTGCGGAGAATCTGCTCGAGGGTCTCTCCCTTGCCCAGCCGCTCGCCGACCAGACGGTTGCGGCTGTGCCGGCTGAAGCACGTGGTGATGAGGTCCCCCATTCCGGCGAGGCCGGGAAACGTGGACGCTTCGGCCCCGAGTGCCGTGCCGAAGCGGGTCATCTCGACGATCCCGCGGGTGAGGAGCGCCGACTTCGCGTTGTCCCCATAACCCAGTCCGTCGGAAATTCCGGCCGCAATGGCAATGACGTTCTTGAGAGCGCCCGCCAGCTCGACTCCGATGATGTCGGGATTCGTATAAACGCGGAAGCGATCGGTGCTGAAGACTTCCTGCACCCGCCGGGCGAGCGTCAGATCGCCGCTGGCGGCCACCACGCTGGCGGGAAGCCGGCGGGCGATCTCTTCCGCATGACTGGGGCCGCACATCGCCGCCACGGCGCGACTTCCGAGAACATCCGCGATGATTTCGCTGGGACGCAGGAAGGTATCGACTTCAAGGCCTTTGATGACGCTGACGATCGGACGGTCCGGCGGGATGTGGGCGGCGACATGATGGAGCGCCGACCGCAGGAACTTGGTCGGAATCGCGGCGACAATCAACTCGGCATCCCGCACCGCTTCCGAGACGTCTGACGTGAGCATCACGCGGTCCGGCACGCGGACGCCGGGAAGCAGCCGGCGATTTTCGCGATGCGCCATCAGTTCGCGGATGTGCTGGTCGTTCCAGCCCCAGAGGGCGACATCCTGTCCCGAATGTTCGGACAGGAGGACCGAGCAGGCGGTCCCCATGGCGCCGCTGCCGAGAATTGCGATCTTGCTGCCCATGACGGTGGATTCTGAGTGGAGCGGCTTCGGACGTTCGAGACTGACCGACTGATCCATTAAACGCGGGAAAGCGCAAGTCGCCTAGCGAGGCGAAAAAAGCCTCTGAGGACAAGACGCGAAGAATCGCAGAGATGCAACGCAAAGGAAAGGCACGGGCGCCGAAATGACAGGGCGCAGCGGCCGTCAAGGCGCTGGGAGGGTGAGCTGGCTCAGGGGAACCGGGAAGAGATTGGTCGTTGGTCATTGATCGTTGGTCATTGGCTATTTCCCCCAATGATCACTGACCAACGACCAACGACCAATGACAATTCCCTTCCTTCGACTTCTGTCGCCGGTCGTCGCACTTCTTCGTTGCAGGCGTCGTGGCGTGCGCGTTGCGCGACCATGTTCTCGAAAATCGACGGAATTCGCCGCCCCGATTTGCCCTCTTCAGAATACGACGTATGGTTTCCACAGGGCCATGCGAGCATTCGCCGCAACAGGCCGACCGGTTGGTGAGGGATGACAATGCAAGCCGTCGCAGAGCAGAAGCCCGTCGGATTTCAGGATCGCCGCCAGAGCGGTGGAAACCGTGAAGGGGGAGGCGAGCGCCGCCAGTTCGGCAACTCGCACGCCGGACTCCGTCCGGAAGTGGCCGAACTCGCCGAAGCGGTCGACCGCTACAAGCTGATGCACCGCCGCCGCTTCATCACCTTCGAAGAGCTGCACCAGGTCATCACCAGCCTGGGCTACGCCAAGCAGGGTTGACCGCCGGTCCAAACCCTGGATCTGGCGACACCTCCTGTCCCGGCTCTGATCGGCGCAGATTCTGCGCCTCAGCAGTCCTCATGAATATCGAGCGACGCTTCGCGGAGATCACTCCCGCGAACGCGTCGCTTCCTTCATTTGCTGCGGAACGCTTGACCGACGGGGTTTGCCGCCTGGAAGTCCGCGCTGTGCAAGGCGGGATGTGCGAATCAATAAGGGCGGATGTCAATCCGACGCACCCGGAAGCCCCAACGGTCACCCGCTCCCGCTTCGCAACGCGTTGGCGTCGCTCGGACCCGCAACGTTTGTCCGCGACGTGGGCCACGATCCCTTCGGATGACTTCCGGATCACTTCGCTGCGTCGTGACGCCGGATTCAACGAAGAAGCCCTCCCGGCCGCGAAGGTCGGAAGGGCTTCTGGTTCAGTCTCGAGGCGGAGTGAAACCGGCTGTGGCCGATCTCACTTGGTCGGGCCGCCCGACTTGTAGGCCTTGCTCGTCTGGCCGCTCGAGGTCGCTGCCGGGCCAACCCGCTTCGTGTCCTTGTAGATTCCCGAAACGGTGCCCGCCGCTTCGCGGTTGCCGAGCGTTTCACCCGAAGCGGCGCTCTTCGAACCGTTCTTCAGGGCGAACGGAACCTTTTCGCCGGGGCGGAATGTCCGCTGCTGCGGGACGTAGCCCATCTTGCTCAGGAAGTCGTTCAGCGTGATGGTCCGAATGCCGAGAAGACGGGCCTGCTCTTCGACCTTCTTGGTTTCCTGGGCGATCTTGCGGGCCGCTTCTTTGTCATTGTGGGCGACCTTGGTTTCGTCAGGAATCGGGGCCCGGACGAGGTACTTGGTGTTCGAGGTCAGGCCGTTCCCCAGCACTTCGCCTTTGTCGTTGACTTCGAGGTCGAGCAGACAGTTGGCGTTATTCAGGAATTCATGCAGGCGGTCGCGATCGTTGTGGCCGTCCTGGTCGATGTCGATGAAGCCCAGGAGGGCGATCGACAGCTTGCGCCCGGCGGCCCAGATCGGCGTAAAGACCGGATCGCCAGGAGCCATCGGCTGGGCCGGGTCGTCCTTGATGATACGCGCTTCCGAGAGGTGAGCTTCGAGAATCTTGGTGATCTCGATCGAACCCTTCACGTCTTCCGGACCGCGGCCGAGGCCGTTCTGGCCGCGGGTATAGACGCTGAAGGTCGTACCGACAGGCAGGCCGTCCGCCTCGCCCAGCGTGACCCACACCAGCTTGCTGTTGTAATCGACGTAACGCAGCTCGCCGTTCGGCCGGTCGAAGCTCTCGCGGGTCGCCTCGTTGACGCGCTCGCGGAGCAGGTCGTTGATTGCGACGAGCTTCTTTTTGTCGTTTTTCAGCTCGCCGATTTCCTTCTCGGCCTGGTCGCGGTAGGTGCGGAACTCGGTGTCGATGCGGTTACGGTCGGCGACCGTTTCCTCGATTTTCTTTTCCTTCGCGGTCAGTTGCTCTTCCTTATCGGAGATGTTCGTCCGGAGGTTCCCTTCGGCGTCGGTCGCCTTCTTTTGGGCGGCGTCGACGAGCAGCTTGTACCGGTCGTTGAGCGCGAGCAGCTCTTCCTTCTGCTTGTTGACCTCCGCCTGGAGCTGATTTCGCTCCTGCGTCATCTGATCGAGCGCGCTGCGGAGCTTCGTGAGCCCTTCGATCAGATTGTTCGACGCCATCGTGCCGCCCAACCGCTGCAGCTCCGTATTCGTCCGGCCAAGGGTTGTGTTCGCATCGACGGAACCGGCGTCACCCACTTCCGGCAGTTCCGCTCCAATGGCCTTCTTGAGAGCCTGGATCTCGTCGTCGTGCTTGCGGGCCGTGTTCTGGTGCGTCTGGTTTTCCGACGTGATCCGCGCGTTGTCGGCGAACAGCCGGTCCTTCTCGGTCGTGCTGGTGTAGGCGAACGCTCCCATGATCAGGAAGGCGATCACGAAGAACATCAGCGAGAAATGGACTGCGGAAAGCTTGTTGTTGGCGGCGGGCATACTCGTCTCAAACCCCCTGATTGGCAGGCCAGAAATGGACTGAAACTGGCCCGCTATTGCCGGAAGTTACCGTAACTCCACCAGCAACAGCCTACTTCAGTCTATGGGCAGGGGGGGGCAAGTCAAGAACGAAATGCGCGGCTTTCCGTTGACACACTTATAAGGCGCCGTTCCGTTTGCGCCGAACGGCCTGTGCATTCCGCGACGGTTGCGAGACTCACTGCGATCATCCCGCTTGCTCCCCTCATTTCCGCCACTTTTCTCAAAACGAGCGGGGCGCCGCCGAATCCACTGAAGTTCCTCGTCGATTTCCCGCATCCCCCTCGCAACCCTCCGGACACTTCGATCGATTGCGCGGCCTGCCCCATCGGCAAGGTTCGCCCAACCGTTGCAATGCGGCGCAAACCTCTCCGTAAGTGCCTTTTGCGGTGAAGCTTCCGTCCATAACGGAACGATGCCGTTTGACCCCCGAAATATCGCGGCCTATATTCAAACTAACTACAGTCCGGCCGCTGTCCAAACGCGACACGTCGCCCGATTGCAGCACAGAACGAGCCCCGCTGTGCCTGAGCCGGACCCGTTCTCGCCTGCCGCAGATATGCAACTACTGAGGGGAAATCGACAATGCGGCTTCCATGCACGCTCGCACTGCGGGCGCGGGTCGGAATTATTGTCTGGCTGACACTCTTCGCGCTGCTCCAGTCCGCCTGGCTGGCGCAGGCCGATGCCAAGGAAAAGCCCGCCGACGCCGCTTCGGCCGTCGCATCGGGTGTCGAGTTCGAGCGCTCGCGCCAATGGCTCGAAGCCATTGAAGTCTACGAGAGCTCCCTCAAGCAGTGGCCCGACAGCAAAGACCTGCAATATGGTCTGCGTCGTTCGAAGGTCCACTTCTCCATCGAACGCCGCTACGCCGACGGCAGCTTCGATCGACAGCTCCTGTCGAAGTCGAAGCCCGAGGCCCTCAGCACCTTCGACGACCTGCTCCAGCAGGTCCGCTCCAACTACGTCGACTCGGTCAGCGCCACGTCCTTCGTGGCTCACGGCACCGAGAGCCTCTACCTCGCCCTCGCGAACGATCGCTTCCTGGCAAGGAACCTTCCCAACGCCGATCGCGATCAGATCGGCCAGGTCCGGGCCATCCTCCGCGACCGCTATTGGAACAAGCCGCTCGCCAACGACGCCGCGGCCCGCACGACCGTCTCCGAAATCTGCGACATCGCCGGCTCGAGGCTCAGCCTTCGCCCCGGGGCCGTGGTGATGGAATATGTCTTCGGCGGATGCAACGCCCTCGACGACTACAGCTGCTTCCTCACGCCCGACCGTCTCGACGACCTCTATGGCAACATCGAAGGAGAGTTCGTCGGCCTCGGCATCGAAATGAAGAGCGAAGCCGGAAAGGGGATGCTCCTGGCCAACGTTCTTCCGGAAAGCCCTGCCGCGGAAGGCGGGCTGCGGAAGGGGGACTTCATCGTGATGATCGACGGCTCGGACTGCCGCACCATGACCACCGACGAAGCGGCCAAGCTGCTCCGCGGCCCGGCCAACAGCCGCGTCAAGCTGCGGGTCGAACGCGAGGAAGCCGAAAGCCCGCTCGAAGGGATGTTCGTGCGGCGGGCCGTGCACGTGAAGAGCATTCCGGTGGCGAAGATCGTCGATGAGACGAACGGCATCGCTTACATCCAGATGACCGGCTTCCAGAAGACGTCGGCCCAGGAACTCGACGAAGCCCTGGTGAAGCTGAAGGGCCAGGGAATGAAGGCCCTGATCTGGGACGTGCGGGGCAACCCGGGAGGCCTGCTGACGGCCGCTGTCGAAGTCCTCGACCGGTTCGTCAACGACGGCGTGCTCGTCGCGACGAAGGGACGCTCGTCCGACCAGAACTGGACCTACTCGGCTCATCGGACCGCCAAATACAACATCCCGCTCGTGCTGCTGGTCGACGGCGACAGCGCCAGCGCCAGCGAGATCGTCGCGGGTGCCCTGAAGGATCATCGCCGCGGGACGATCGTCGGACGGCAGACCTTCGGCAAGTGGTCGGTGCAGAGCATCTTCCCGCTCCGCGAGCAAACCGGACTGCGTCTGACGACCGCCAAGTTCTACTCCCCGCACGGCCACACGCTCGGCAAGATCGGCGTGCGACCCGACGTGGTGATCGACCAGACCGAAACGACCGGCGGCCGCAAGGCGGCGTATCGCGGCGGCTCCGAGCCGGGCGACGCGGCCGATCCGGACGTCGACGCGGGAATCAACGTCCTCCGCCGGCAGCTTGCCTCACGATGAGGCCTGAGGACTGTGCATCGGAGACGAGAAAAGGCCGTACCCGCGTGACGCGGGTACGGCCTTTCTCTGTTGCACTCGAACGCTTCGGGCCGATCCGCCACTGGCACTCCCAACCCGCGGACTGATAAAATATTCACTACTCGCTTCGGGTCGCTCGGACCGATCTCGAACGAAATCACTCACGGACTGAGCATTGGGCATCGATCTCACATCCCCCGTCACCGCCGACGTCCTCTCCGAGCCCG
This sequence comes from Planctomycetaceae bacterium, assembly GCA_020850695.1. Taxonomy (GTDB): domain Bacteria; phylum Planctomycetota; class Planctomycetia; order Planctomycetales; family Planctomycetaceae; genus JADZEF01. Next base: position 27,543 of record JADZEF010000043.1, read on the forward strand.
TTCAGTTTCTGAAGGGGGCCGGCCCGGAGCGCGCCGCTCTTCTCGCGCGGCTCGAACTGACGACCGTCCGCGACCTGCTCTGGTATCTTCCGCGCGACGTCCTCGACCTCACCGACGTGTGCGAGGTCCAGAAACTGACGTCGGACAAGGTCCACACGGTCCGCGGCGAAGTGGTCGAGATGGATGGGCGGCAGATTGCGGGGGGACGGTCGCTGTCGGCGGTGCTGCTCAATAGTGATGGGCAGTTTGTCCGCGGGCTGTGGTTCAACCAGTCGTGGATCCTGCAGAAATTCCGCCCCGGGCAGATCGTCCTTTTCTCGGGCAAGCCCAAGAAGCATGCGGGACGGTGGGAGTTCTCCCATCCGCGGGTGCAGTACCTCGACGAAGACGACCCTAACGCGACCGGCGGCATCCTCTGCCGTTATGGATTGACCGAAGGTCTCAGGATGTGGGAGATCCGCCGCATCATCCGCGATGCGGTCGAGCGGTGTGCGGGGGCGGTGCCCGAGCGGCTTCCCGAATCGTTCCGCGCCGCGAATGCGCTCCCACAAATCGGCGAAGCGCTGCGGCAGCTTCACCTGCCGAAGTCGATGGACGAGTACAACGCCGGGCGGCGGCGACTGCTGTTTGACGACCTGCTTGACTTCCAGATCGCGCTGGCGGTCCGTCGCCGCATGTGGAAGACCCAGGAGGACGCTCCGAAGCTGCCGACGACCGCCAAGATCGACGCCCGCATCCGGCGCCTGTTCCCCTTCACGTTGACTGACGGTCAGAACCAGGCGGTCCGTGAGATCACCGCCGACCTGGCGTCGGGCAAGGCGATGCACCGCCTACTGCAGGCGGACGTCGGCGCCGGCAAGACGGCCGTGGCCGTCTACGGAATGCTGGTCGCGGTGGCCGCCGGCTGGCAGACGGTGATGATGGCCCCGACCGAAGTCCTCGCCAACCAGCACTGGGAGATGATCGATGCGGCCCTGCGCGAAAGCCGCGTCAACCGACGCCTGCTCACCGGCAGCCTGACCGCCGCCCAGCGCCGCAAGACGCTCGACGAGATCGCTAGAGGTGAGGTCAGTCTCGTCGTCGGCACGCAGGCGGTCATTCAGCAGGGAGTGAAGTTCGCGAAACTCGGGCTTGCGGTCATCGATGAGCAGCACAAGTTCGGCGTCGAGCAGCGGGCCCACTTCTCGATGACCGAGGCGGCGGTTTCCCCGCACGTCCTTGTCATGACGGCCACGCCCATCCCGCGCAGCCTCTGCCTCACGCAGTTCGGCGACCTCGACATCACGATCATCAAGGACCTTCCTCCGGGCCGGCAGAAGATCGTCACCGGCCGCATCACCGGGACCGCCGCCCGCACCCGGGCGTGGGACTTCATCCGCAAGCAGTTGCGCGCAGGACGGCAGGCGTACGTCGTCTGCCCGCGGATCGAAGAGAAGGTCGAGGACTCGGCCGAATATGTCGCCCCAAGCGCCGAGCAGGTCTATCGCCGGCTCTCTACGGACGAGCTGCGAGACTTCCGCGTGGCCCTCATCCACGGGCAGATGGACCGCGTCCAGAAGTCCGAAGTGATGGAATCGTTCCGCTCGGGCGAGACTCAGGTCCTCGTCTCGACGACCGTGATCGAAGTCGGCGTCGACGTCCCCAACGCCACGCTGATGGCCATCATGCAGGCCGAGCGATTCGGACTATCGCAGCTCCACCAGCTTCGCGGGCGGGTTGGCCGCGGGAAGTTCCAGGGATACTGCTTCCTTTTCTCCGAGGCGGATAGTGCGGAAGCGGTCAAACGCCTACACGTCCTCGAATCGACGACGGACGGCTTCGAGATCGCCGAGGCCGACTTCGAAATCCGCGGCCCCGGCGACGTCCTGGGAACCAGGCAGCACGGCGACCTCCCGCTCAAAGTCGCGAACATCGTCCGCGACCGCGAACTCCTCGTCGAAGCCCGCGACGCCGCGTTCCAGCTCGTCGACTCAGGCGAGATCGACCAGCCCGAATTCCTCCCGGTGAAGTTCGACGTCCTTGATCGCTTCGGCCGCCTCATGGACCTGCCGCAGTCGGGATGAGGGGAGGATGGAGAGACGGAGCGACAGAGGGATGGAGAGATTGGCCTTTTCCCTCCATCTCTCCGTCACTCCATCCCTCAATCCTCATCCCACGGCGCCGCGCACCGCACCACCACCGGCGCGCATCGCACGGGGTGCTCGAACGTCAGTTCGTACGCGTGAAGCGCGATGGCCCCCTCGTCGAAGGGACGCCGCGCACCGTACTTCGCATCTCCCTGGATCGGCCAGCCCTGGCCGCTCAGCTGCACGCGAATCTGATGGCTGCGTCCCGTGAGCGGGGTGACTTCCAAGAGGCTCATTCCGTCCGGTCGGCGCGGTTCGAGCACGCGATACCGCAGCACGCACTCCTTCGCTCCGGGTGTGCTGCCCGGAACGCGTCTGCTGATGTTGAGCTTCTCGTCTTTCAGCAACCAGTCGTGCAACTCGCCTTCCGGTGGTGAAGGCGTTGATTCAACCAGCGCATGATAGACCTTGTGCGCCGTCCCCATCCGGAATTGTTCGCTGAGTCGCCCCGCAGCCTTGCTGGTGCGGGCGAAGAGGACGACGCCCGAGACGGGTCGATCGAGCCGATGGACGAGCCCCAGGTAAACGTCACCCGGCTTGGCATATTTCTGTTTGAGGTAGGCTTTCGCTCGATCGAGCAGTGTCTCGTCGCCGGTCTCGTCCCCTGCGACGAGCAACCGCGCCGGCTTCGCCACCGCCAGGCAATGATTGTCCTCGAACAGCACTTGCAGCATCGGAACTCAAGCCGTAGCACGGGCACTCCTGCCCGTGAAAAATATGAGAGGCATCGTTTCGCACGGGCATGAGTGCCCGTGCTACATCCGATCGAGCAATTCCCGCGGCGAGACCGCACGGTGCTCGCGGGCAGACACGTAACACGCTTCCACCAGCGCCATCGTCTGTAGGTTGTCGTCCCCGCTGATCTCCGGCTCGCGGCCTTCTTCCAGCGCACAGAGCAACTGGGCCATCGTCCCCAGGAACGCATCCGGAAACCAGACTTCCTTCCATCGCGGCTGGTGCCACACACCCGCATCGTGGATCGTCGTGTAGTCGAGCGTGCTGGGTGTCGGGTTCGGATAGTCGGGCCAGCCGATCGTTCCGCGGGCCATGCCCTCCGTCCCCTCGACGCGCCACCGGATGCCGATGTCCTTTCCCGCTCCTTCCAGCGCCGGCCCCGCCCACACGTCATCCCAGGACGCCGCCCGCAATCCGTTCGCGTACACGAGAATGTATAACGCCAGCCCGTCCTCGTGGGCGAACTTGCGGGCAGTGCGGGGATCCGGGCGGATACTCGCGAAAACCCGCTCCGGGTCGCCGAAGAGGAAGCGGAACGCATCGAGGTGATGGATGCTCATGATCCGCAGCGTCACCCAGCCGAGCCGCTCCTGCCACGGCATCCAGTGCGGGACCGCCCGCATGTCGATCGATGCGAACACCGGCTCGCCCAGCCGCCCGCTTCGCAGCAGCGACCGGCACCCGCGGATCGACTGGTCGTACCGCATGTTCTGATTGACGGCGAGCGTAATGCCCGCCTCACGGCATAGCCTCACGATTTCACGCGCTTCGGCCAGGTCAACGCCGAGCGGCTTCTGGGCGAGGATTCCCCGGATGTGCCCCGCGTGACGCACCGCCTCGCGCACGATCTCCAACTGCACATCGGGCGGCACGGCGATGTCGAGCACTTCGACGTTCGGATCGGCCAGCAGCTCATCCACCGTGCGATGGACCGTCGGAAGGCCGTGTCGCGCGGCGACACTTTGCGCCCGTTCGAAGTGCCGCGACGCGATCGCCACGGGATTCAGCCCCGCCGCCTTGTAGGCGACGAGGTGGCAGTCGGCCATGATGAACCCCGCCCCGATGCAGCCGATGCGGACATCGCGCCGCTGCGGCAGGACGGGATGGATTTCGAGCGGCAGATCATGCAAGGGTGAGGCGAGCGTCATGCCGGGCATCGTAACAGAATCGACGGCCGTCTTTCGCTTCTCGAAAGTCGGACATTACGGCTTCAGCACGATCTTCCCCATCGACGTCCCCTTCTTCTGCAGCGTGTTCTCTTCCTGCAGTCGATGGGCGGCGGCCGCCTCGGACAGCGGGAACACCTTTCCCACCACCGGACGCCACTTGCCCGCCTGATACATCTCGTTCAACCCCAGGCCGCAATCGCGCTGCTCTTCCGGCGTCGCGTTGAACATCGCGAAGCCGATCAGCCGCAGGTCCTTCACATAGAACGGCCCGATCGGGAATTCCGGACGGGCTTCGCGCCCCGCCATCACGATGATCCGGCCGCGCGGCGCCATCAGCGGGATGATCCGCTCGGGATTCGGATCGCGCTGCGTCTCGAACCAGACGCCGACCCCTTTCACTCCGGCCGTCTCGCAATACTTCTTGATTTCGTCATCGACGTTCGGAGCACGGTAGTCGAGCACCAGATCAGCGCCGAGCTTCCTGCACAATTCCTGCTTCTCGGGATTTCCTGCGGTCGTGATGACCCGGGCGCCCAGCGCTTTCGCGACTTGGATCACGGAAGTCCCTACTCCCCCGCTGCCGCCGCTGATGTAGGCAACTTCCCCCGCCTTGAGGCCGCCGTGCAGCACCAGCCCCTGGTGGGCAGTGATGCCGACGAGCGCTCCGGCCGCCGCTTCCTCATCGCTTTCCCCCTCGGGTGTGGGATAAAGCCACTTCTCGTCGACCGCCGCATACTCCGCGAACGATCCCTGGCGGCCCATCAACCCCTGGTTGCTCCCCCAGACGCGGTCGCCCACCTTGTACCGCTTCACCGCCGGACCACACGCTTCCACCGTCCCCGCCAGATCGCACCCGATGATGTAGGGAAAGTTCAATTTCGCCGCGATCATTCCGCCGCGGATGTACGTGTCGATCGGATTGACGGCCACCGCCCCCACCTTCACCAGCACTTCGGTCGGTCCGGGCGTCGGCTTCGGAAGCTCGGCATACTCGATGACGTCGGGCGTCCCGGTCTGTCGGATGACGGCGGCTTTCATGGGGGCAGCGGGTCGTTGGGAGTGGAGGGTGGGTCGCCAGAACGAAGCGGGTCAGGAATTGGGCGTTGGACCTGCAGTGGTTTCAGCCGCTGGCGGCGGAGCGGGCTTCATGCGTCCGGCCCGCCACGCCCATCCGCCCATCGCCAAAGCGGCGAACAGGCTGACCGCGCCGCCCCAGTATACGCTCGCGGGATGGAAGGTCCACGCGATGACGTGCTTCCCCGCGGGAACATCGACCACGCGAAACTGCGACTCGTCCGCGATCGCATCCGCGGCGGCTCCATCGATGGTGACGCGCCATCCGGGATACATCAGGTCGGTCAGCACGACTCGTCCGCCGGCGGTCGATTCGGCCTCGATCTCGATGCGGTTCGCCGAAGCGCGTGTGATCCGCAGCGTGCCAGCCGACGCGTCCTCCGCCGGTCGAGTGTCCGCTGTCGGTGCATTCTCCTTCCACTGCACGCGCCCCGCCGCATTCGCGACGCGATACAGGAAGAGCGACTCGCGAAACATGCCCCATGCGGGATTCAGGAAGGGATCGCGTCCCATCCAGACCGGTTCGAGCCCCCACGCGGGATCGAGCCGCAGGAAGCTCAGCACGTGCGTAATTCCCGCACGCTGCCATGCGGCTCTCGCGGCAGCGACTTTCGCGGGGTCCGGCACACCCGCAGTCAACTCGGGCAGATGATCCTGTCGCGCGTACTCCTGCGGTCCGAAGGTGAAATACGCCGGCGTCGACGGCACCCGCAGAATCGACGGCAGGTTCCCTCCCGGCGCCTGCAGCCGCACGGCGTGTTCCGGCACCACGGGATCGTGGTGAAGTCGTTCCAGCACCGGACTCTCGGCGACATGGCGGATGGGCGGGTCGGACACCATCGGGCTGTAGGTGAGCAGCCGGCTCGCCATCCAGAGATCGACGAGCGTCGTCAGGATCACGACCGCACTGAGCACACCCGAACCACTCCGTCGATGTCCCGGTGCGGATGTCGCGTCGCGGCCCATCAAACCGAGTCCGACGATCGTCCCGACAACCGCTCCTGCAATCGCGATCAGGATCGTCCCATCGCCGATCGAGAGCCCGAACAATACCAGCGGCGAAGAAGTTTTCGTCAATTGCGATGATTGCTCGACCGCCGCCGAAACTGCCGACAGGGTCAGAAAGGCGAAGGCCATCCAGAGCCCGACGAATCCGAGTGTCATCCAGCCGCCGCGCGGCGACGTGGTCGTTTCACCCGCTGAACGTCGAGTTCCGTCCCCCACGACAGCCAGAGCGTCGAGACCAAATCCTGCGAGCAGTGCGGCAGCCAGCGTCGTGATCAATCCATAGCGCCCGGGGCCATGAAACCAGCCGAATCCCGGCAGCCGCTGCATCCACGGGACAAGAACGCCGGTCGCGTAGAGCGTGCTCAGCAGACCGAAGGCCATCCACGCGAGCCACACCCGTCGTCGCCGGCGAACGGCTGCCACACCTCCCAGCAGCGCCAGCCCCATGGGAACCACCCCGAAATACAAGCCCGCTTCCGTCTTGTTCGTCGGAGCCTTCGGAGAGTTCTTCTGAAGGACGTCGTTGTGATCGACCAGCGGCGAACACCACGGCTGCCACGACCCACTCACACCGTCTCCCGGTTCTCCCTCGTCCGCCGTTCGCACCCAGCCCGCCAGCATTGTCATGTTCTGCCAGGGAAGCAGGCCGCGCGACGGATTGTGCGTCTCCCCCAATTCCGCCCGCTGACTGCGGCGAAGCAGCTCCACCATCGGGGCCAGCTGCACGGCAGCAAGTAGAAACCCGCCCGCCAGCGCGACTCCGGCGAGCAGCAGTCGCCGCGACGTCGACGGGAGTGATGCGCTCTCCGACATTGCCGGCGCGCGATCGACCCACCGGAAGAGGATCCACCCCGCCACGACGAGCTGCGTCAGGAAGGCGATGTGCTCGTGGCCGGGAAGCATCTGCCACGCCAGAACCGCCGCAAGCCCCACTGCATCCTTCACGGCCCCCGTCGCCATCAGGCGGTCGGCCATCCACACCGCCAGCGGCAGCCAGGCGCCCCCGACGATGGCCCACTCCCAGCACGAGCGTGCGGGAAACCAGCCGTAGACGTACACCACTCCCGCCAGCGCAGCCGCCAAGGCGCTCAATCCGAGCCGTCGCGCCAGCAACACCGTGAATGCATACGCCAGCACGTAGTGCAGAAGATGATTGACGTGATACGCGGTGTTGACGTCGAGCAGGCGATACAGCACGACGTTCGGCGGATAGAACACCCCCGTCTGGCTCTCTCCCACGACGGGATAGCCGTGCGCCACGAAGGGGTTCCACCACGGCATCTCGCCGCGGGACAGGCAGTCGGCGTAGTGCGTCTTCTGCGGGAAGTAATACGAATAGACATCCCCGCCGACGAACCCCCCGCCGCGCCACAACGGGTCGAAGAAGAGCGCCGAGAGCGCGACCCCCGTCATCAGAACCAGCAGAACGTGCTTCATGCGGAAACGGTGGCGACCTTGCGTGCGGATGGCATCGTGTCACGGGCATTCTATTCGCTGCCCCGCAGGCGGGACACTACGCGCGAGGCGACTGATGGACTTTCATGACCATCGGCACAATGACGCTGTCGTCGCCGGAGAACTCCGGGACCAGGTCGCAGCAATCGATCTCGGCGCACCGGTCGATGTCGCGGTCGTAGCCAAGCTCGACCAGGTTCACGCCGCCGCGGCTTCCTCGCATGGCTTCGCGGAGCGCCGGCCCGGGCGTCACGGTCTGCCAGAAGGCGCTCGCGACGCGGGCACTATCATCGAGGATAAGCGCGTCCGCATACCCCTTCTCGAGCTCGCTGGCGATCGCCCCCGCGCACAACACGTCCTCGGCCGTGACGTGTCCGTCGGTCCCCGCACACACGATATGACAGGGCAGCCCCGAGCTTCCCACCGCGGCAACAACAGCCCTCAAGTTCGAGAACGCTCCGACGAGCACATGCCGCGCGTGACGGCAGCGGGCCAGCGCGCGCGTCCCGTTCGTCGTCGTCAGGCAGATCGTCTTCCCGGCCACGACGTCGGACGTGTATTCGAGCGGCGAGTTGCCAAGGGAAAACCCTTCGATACGCACCCCACCGCGCTCGCCCCCCAGGAGTGCCGTCCCACCCGGCAAGTCGGCGAACCGCCGGCGGGCTTCGTCGATCGTTTCGGTCGCGATGACGCGGGTTGCCCCGGCCGCGAGCGCCTGCACGATCGTCGTCGTCGCCCGCAGCACGTCGAGCACAATCGCCACCGAGCCCTGCAATACGGGTGGCTCGAACGCGGCAGGCAGGAAATGAACGGTGACGGTCTGCGACATGGCGCGATCATAGGTCGCGCCTCGCTCAGTCACAACAGGGTCGTCCTTCTCGCCCGTCATCGCGGAATGAATGACGACCATCAGCCAAAAATCGCCGTCACCGGGGTACCCGTCGTGACGCGGACAGGGCGGCCGGTCAACTCGGGGACGGCGGCTTCCGGCGTCACGCCGAAGGCATGGAGCACCGTGGCAGCGAAGTCATCCGGCGTGACGGGCAGATCCTTCACGTAGGCTCCCTGGCTGTCGCTGGCCCCGTAGATCGCGCCGCCGCGGATGCCGCCCCCGGCGAGGAGTTGCGTGTAACAGTGAGCCCAGTGGTCGCGGCCCGACGTGGGGTTGATCTTCGGCGTGCGGCCGAACTCGCCCGAGACAACGACCAGCGTGTCGTCTAGAAGTCCCCGTTCCTCAAGGTCGCTGAGCAGCGCGGGAAAACTCTTGTTGAACGACGGCGTGCAGTAAGCGTGGGTCAGCTGCTGGATGCCGGTAAGCTGTCCATCCACCCCGCACACGTCGCTCGCCACGCCGTGGTTATCCCAAAGGTTGAACTGACAGCCCTTGGCGTCGAAGAACGTCCAGAAGACATTGACCATCCGCACCCCCGACTCGACCAGCCGCCGCGCCATCAGCAGGCTCTGGCCGTATTCGTTGCGGCCATAGCGGTCGCGGAGTGCGGCCGGTTCCTGTTCGAGGTCGAAGGCCTTTCGTATGGATTCGGAGGTGAGAAGTTCGTCGGCCTGGGTGTAGACGTTCTGCCAGCCGCGGGCCGACTCGGGATGGGCGTCGATCGATCGCCGCAGCTGCTGCCGGCGCGAGAGGCGATCGCGGGAAATGCCGTCGACAAGCGTCATGGCGTCGAAGCGGAGTGGAGCGTCGCTGAGCGAGCCTTTCTTTTCTTTGTCGAAGGCGATCGGGTCGTACTTCGGCCCGAGGAATCCGCCCGACTGACCCTTGTAGGGAGGACTGACTGTGGTGAAGGGACGAGGCAGGACGACCCATGGAGGGAGCGCGCCCGACGCGCCCAGGGTGCGGTGCAGAATGGCGCCCAGGCCGGGATGGTCGTCGCGGGCGACGTAGACTTCGCCCGGGCGAGCGGGAAGTTGGCCGTGGAGCGAATGGGCGATCGCGCCGTTGTGGTCGTTATTCGAGTGCGTCATCGAGCGGATGAGCGCGAGCTTGTCCGCGTGGCGGGCGACGTCGGGAATCAGTTCCGAAAAGAGGGTGCCGGGAACGTTTGTCTGGACCGGAGAGAAGATGGTGCGGACGCCGGACGGGGCGTCGAGCTTCAGGTCCCAGAGGTCGGGCTGCGACGGCCCCCCGCACAAAAAGAGAAAGATGCAGCGTTTGGCGGTGGCCCGCTCGCGTTCGATGCCGTGCTCTTCAGCGGCTTGGGCGACCGCGTGCGGGAGCGCCGCCCCGCCGGCGAGGGCCGACATCTTCAGCGCCTGTCGCCGCGACAGCGACTGTTTCCACAGCGACGAAGGGAACAACGTCAACATGGCGGCCTCGGAAGATCCGGGAGCAGCGATCCGACACTCAGGTTCGCCGGACGGGCGGGTGCTGTCAATCGCTCTATCGTGGGACAGGCCCCACACGGGCCACCGCAACCGGCTGCGGCGACGCAAATGGTCAATTGACGGCTGACCGCTCCTGGTTGCGGGGCGGGAGCGCGCTGGCGGACACGCCGTCGACACTCTCTCACAGTATGATGGCCCTCACTTCGCTTCCGACCTTATCGCGAGTCCCCCCACGATGTCCCCGCAAGCTGCGAACACCGATCGCGTCGACCTCTTTCTTCACAGCCGTCCGCGCCACCGTCCTTTGTCAGCAACATTCCTGGTCCTCCTGGCCGCGCTGCTCCTCACCCCGCAACTCTCACTCGCTCAGAAGCCCGATGCGGGAACCTATTCGGCCGAGAAATACACCGTCTCCGGCGTTCGAGGCATCCGCGTCCCGATGCGGGACGGCGTCCGACTCAGCGTCGACGTCTATCGCCCCGAGGCCGAAGGCAAGTTCCCCGGCATCCTGATGCTGACGGCCTACAGTAACAACACGGCCGGCATCATGGCCCGCGCCCACTGGTACGCCAAGCGGGGCTATGCGGTCGTCCTGGCCGACACCCGTGGCCGCTTCGATTCCGACGGCGAGTTCGACCCCTATAACCCCAAGCACAAAACCGACGGCTACGACCTCATCGAGTGGTTTGCGGCACAACCCTGGTGCAGCGGCCGGGTCGGCACGATCGGCGCTTCGTACTCCGGGTCGATGCAGTGGTGGGCCGCCGTGACCTCGCCCCCCTCGCTCAAGGCGATGGTGCCTGAAGTCGCCCCGCCCGACGCCTTCTACAACTGCCCTTATCAGAACGGCGTGCTTGTCTGCTTCTCAATGGACTGGGCCGGCTCGATGGCGGGCCGCACCGGACAGCTCAAGGGGGACGGCCCCTACGCCGGCTTCGGCGCAAACCGTGCCAAGGACTACATGATCCACCCCTACCTCACGCTCCTCGAACGCCGCGGCGTCGCCGATGATGCGTTCTTCCGGAAGTGGATCACCCAGAACCGCTCGACCGACGAGTACTGGCACGCGAGCGGCTATCAGCGGCCCGAGCTTTATGCAAAGGTCAAGGCTCCCACGCTCAACGTCTCGGGCTGGTTCGATGCCAATCATCCCGGCACGCCGATGAACTACATCGGCATGCGCAAGCACGGCGGCTCGCCCGAAGCGAAGCAGCCGCGGCTGATCATCGGCGCGTGGGCCCACGGCATCAACACGCAGAAGGTCGGCGCGGTCGACTACGGCCCCGACAACGTCCTTGACTGGGAAGGTTACGCCTGCCGCTTCTTCGACCGGCACCTCAAGGAAGAGGCCAACCACCTCGAGGACGATGCCCCCGTGTCGCTGTTCGTGATGGGAGAGAACAAGTGGCGTGCGGCGAAGGACTGGCCGCTCCCCGAAACGAAGTGGACGAAGTTCTTTCTGCACAGTGGCGGCCGCGCCAACACACTCAATGGCGACGGCGCGCTCAGCCAGGTGTCTCCTGCCGAAGAAAAGTCCGACACCTACACCTACGATCCGAGCCATCCCACGCCCTCGGCCTGGAAGGGGGGCCACACCGAGGACGGTGCGGTCGACACCCGCGAAGGCGCCTCACGCGACGACGTCCTCGTCTATACGTCGGCCCCGCTCGAGAAGGACCTCACGGTGATCGGCCCGGTCTCGGCGAAGCTCTTCGCTGCCACTTCCGCCCGCGACACCGACTGGATGGTTCGCCTGGTCGACGTCGCCCCGGACGGCACCACCGCTCTCCTCTGCGACGGCGTGATGCGGGCCCGATATCGCGACCCGAAAAACGAAGGCCGCTTCAACCCGGCTCAGCTGTCGACGATCGAACCCGAATCCCCGCTCGAATACACCATCGACTTCTGGCGGGGCACCGCCAACCGCTTCCCGGCCGGCCACCGCCTTCGCATCGAAATCTCGAGCAGCTTCTTCCCGTACTTCCTCCCCAACCTCAACACCGGCGAAGACAACGTCGGCCTGGCGACGAAACCGGTCATCGCGAAGCAACGCGTACTCCATGACTCGAAGCACCCGACGCACATCGTGCTGCCAGTCATCGAGTGATCGTGTCGCGCGGCTCCCCCCTCGCACTGGCGGCCGTGTGATGGACGGCAAGCGGCACCGCTGTGCGGAGTTCGAGGTTGTGTCCCGTCCCGGAAAGGGACAACTTATCTGAAGGAGTCTTCGCGCGGTCGAATGCGACGAGACTTCCCTTCGACCGTCGGTTGGTATGAATGGACCTTTCCATGCCTCGGCTGCATTGTCAGTTGGTCATTGTCATCGCGCTGCTGGGTTTGTCCGCGCGAGTTTCAAAGGTCCGCGGAGCCGATGCGGTATCGCCCGACCACGCGAAGCGGGCGGCTGTCGGACTGGACCTCTTCCGCAAGCATGTGCGGCGGATTCTGAACGACCGGTGCGTCGCCTGCCACGGACGCGATTCGATCGAAGGGGGCTTCGACCTGGCCTCGCGCGAGGGATTGCTGAAAGGCGGGGATTCCGGGAAGGCGGTCGTCCTCGGACAGTCGAAGAAGAGCTTGCTCTACAAACTGATCACGCACGCGCAGCAGCCGCGGATGCCGTATGAGGAAGAGAAGCTGCCCGAGGCCGAGATCCGTCATCTGGCGGCGTGGATCGACAACGAAGCCCCCTATGACGAGCCGCTGGTCGCCGGCAAGGAGAAACCGGACGCCAGGCCCTGGACCGAGAAACTGGTGTCCGCACGGGCTCGCGAACATTGGGCGTTTCAGCCGTTAAAGCGCGCGACCGTTCCGGCGGTTCAAAATGCGGAATGGCCGCGCACGCCGATCGACCGGTTCCTTCTCCATCGGATGGAGGCCGAAGGGCTCGCGCCGAATCCGCCCGCCGATCGCCGCACGCTGATTCGCCGCGCAAGCTTCACGCTGCTGGGACTGCCGCCGACTCCGGAAGACGTCGAAGCCTTCGTGCGGGATGAAGCCCCCGATGCCTTCGAGCGGCTGGTCGACCGGATGCTGGCGAGTCCCCACTACGGCGAACGCTGGGCTCGGCACTGGCTCGATCTGGCGCGGTTCGCCGAGAGCCACGGCTTCGAGCACGACTACGACCGCCCCACCGCGTTCCACTACCGCGATTTCGTCATCCGCGCCCTGAATGACGATCTCCCGTATGACAAGTTTCTGCAGTGGCAGCTGGCCGGGGATGAGCTCGAGCCCAAAGACAATCTCGCCTTGATGGCGACCGGCTTTCTCGCGGCCGGCGTCCACAGCACGCAGATCACGGCGAACGAGGTCGAAAAACATCGCTACGACGAGATGGACGACATGCTGGCGACGACCGGCACCGCCATGCTCGGCCTGACGGTTGGATGCGCCCGCTGCCACGACCACAAGTTCGATCCCATCCCGCAGGCCGACTACTACCGGCTCCTCTCCACCTTCACCACCACCGTCCGCACCGAGGTCGAACTCGACTTCGACCCCGAAACCTACCGCAAGGCGAAATCGGCTTTCGATGTCGAGCACGCCCCGCTCGTCGCGGCTCGCGAACGGTTCGAAAAGGAGCAGCTCCCCGCCCGCCTCAAGGCCTGGGAAGCGACCCGAACCGCCGCGGAGCAGCCGAAGTGGATTCTGCTCGATCTCGTCGAGTTCAAGTCGGCCGGCGGGGCAACCCTCACCAGGCAGGACGACGGCTCGCTCCTCGCGACGGGTGCCAATCCCCAATTCGATACGTACACGCTCGTCGCCCACACCGACCGGGCCCACATCACGGGTTTCCGGCTCGAGGCGCTCAGCCATCCTTCATTCGTCAAAGGGGGGCCGGGGCGGGCATCGAACGGCAACTTCGACTTGACCGATGTGCGACTGACGGCCGCGCCGAAGAACGGACAGGGAACGCCCGTCGCAGTCCGGCTCCAGAATCCGCTGGCGACGTTCGAGCAGACCGGCCTGCCGATCAAGGCGGCGATTGATGACAACAAGTCCTCGGGCTGGGCCGTCGATCCGCAGTTCGGGAAGGATCATGCAGCGTCGTTCGAAGCGGCCGAGACGTTCGGCTTCGATGGCGGGACGATTTTGACCTTTACGCTGAAGTTCGAAGGGAATGGCGGCCACAACATCGGTCGGCCGCGGCTCTCGCTGACGACCGGTCCAAAGCCTGTCACGCTGGAAGGGAGCACGGTGCCGGCGAACATCGTGACGGCGCTGGGCACGCTGCCGGACAAGCGGAACGCCGCGCAGACGGCTGAGCTGCTTGCGTGGTATCGCCACAACGACGCCGAATGGCAGAAGCTCGACCGCGTCGTGCAGGATCACCTGGCCAAGGCGCCGAAGCCCAATCTGCAGAAAGTGCTGATCTCAAGCGAGGGGTTGCCCGCTGTGCGGCTCCACACGCAGGGGGGAGATTTCTTCCCGGAGACGTTCTTCCTGCGGCGCGGCGACACGCAGCAGAAGCAGGGAGCGGCGCCCGCCGGGTTCCTGCAGGTGATGATGGCAACGCCGCAATCCGCCTCACGATGGAAGGCGACCCCGCCCGAAGGAGCGAAGCAGTCGTTCCGCCGCACCGGCATGGCCCGCTGGCTGACCGACACCGAGAACGGCGCCGGGTCGCTGACGGCCCGCGTTGCGGTGAACCGTCTCTGGCAGCATCACTTCGGCCGGGGCATCGTCAGCACTCCGAGCGACTTTGGCACCCGGGGCGAGCCCCCCACCCATCCGGAGCTTCTCGATTGGCTGGCAAGCGAACTGATCCTGGGCGACGTCACGCGCCCCTCAGGGACTTCGCCATCAACCGTCGACCATTCCCCCTCAACCGTCTCCTCGACCGCCTGGAGCCTCAAACGCCTCCATAAGCTCATCATGCTGAGCGCGGCGTGGCAGCAGAGTTCTCGCTCCGACGAATCCCGTTCCAGCATCGACCCCGACAACCGTCTCTTCTGGCGGCAGGAGTTCCGCCGGCTGGAAGGTGAGGTCATCCGTGATGCGCTGCTGGCGGTGAGCGGGCGGCTTGACGAGCGGATGCTGGGGCCGGGGACGCTCGACGAAGGGATGCTTCGCCGCAGCATTTACTTCACGATGAAGCGGAGCCAGATGATCTCGATGATGCAGGTGTTCGATCAGCCCGAGCCGCTGTCGGGCGTCGGGGATCGGCCTTCCACGACCATCGCCCCGCAGGCGCTCATGCTGCTCAACAATCCGCAGGTGCGGGAACACGCGCGACGCTTTGCCCTTCGGCTCGCGTCACTCGGAGCGAAGTCGCCGGTCGAGGCGGTACGGACCGCATATCTGACGGCTTTGTCGCGCACGCCAACCGAAAACGAGCAGGCCGATGCGCTCGCGTACCTGGAGAAGCAGCGGGCGGCGAATGCGAACGCGGGGAAGGCGAATCCGGCAGAACTGGCTCTCGTCGATTTGTGCCAGGTGCTTCTGTGCCTCAATGAGTTCGTCTACGTCGAATAGAATCAATGTGCTGACCGATCGCACGACTCGTCTACGCCAACCGCAACCCGACTCTGCACATCCTGGATGCTGATCGATTTCCGATGCTGACCTATCGAGCGATGTATTAGTTCATCAGTGGCGGCGTGCATGCGGAAGTGCTGGACTTTCCGGGAGTGATGTCATGCGCTGGAACGCTTGAGGATGCGCGAAGAATGTTTCAGGGGGCGCTCGTCGATATGGCAGAAACGGCACTTCTGACGGGAGAGGCGCTTCCCATTCCCGATCCTTCACGAACGGACCCATCGTCTGGCCTGGAAGAGCCCATTCACCTTATCATCCAGGCAGCGACTGCTGAAGCACCTCAGGGCCGTGGGTTGCCGGCTGCTTCGAGATGGGGGTTCTCACTCCATTTGGGAGAATCCTGCCATCGGCCGTCGCGTTCCGATCCCGCGTCATCGGATGACTACACCGCCGCCGCGATCTGTCGCCAGTTGTGAGTTCCTGAACCGGCTCCGGGCTGAACTCAATGCCCATCTCCCAGTCATGGACCGCCTCACGCATCGTCGGTGTCGGCTAGCGAGCGGCGCGACTCCGCAAGTTGCTCTGCCTCAAATATCAGCAAGGCATCGGTCCAGCGTTTGCGCAGCATCCCGCATGCGACGAACCACAAGGCGGCCACGCCCAGTCCGGCCGTGATGCCCCAGAAGAGAGACGGATCAACTCCCTCGAACGGTCCGTTCACCCCGCTCGAGACGGCGGCGAACAGCAGCATGGCTCCCAGAAAGAGGCAGCACAGCCCGGCTTGACGCTCCTGATCGACCCGATCGCGCAGGAACCCAAGCCACTCGGCAATCGCCCACCACGTGAAGGCGAGGACGACGAAGAGGCCGCCAAGCACGGCGAATGCGCTGGACGCCGGCGTGCGCAGCGCGTTGACGATCGTGAAGACGGAGAGGCCTCCCAGCAGCGTCGCGACCCCGAAGTTGACCAGAAAGAAGGCCGTCCGCATGCTGCCGTTGCTCCGATCCATGAGGGAAGACATCCTGACGAACTTGATTGTAGTTCTGCCGCTGCGATTCGGGGAGCGGTGGGGATGGCTGCACATGCGCGGATGAAGCTTCCAATACGGGAGCTTCGCGCTGTCACTTTCCTTGCCTTTTTCCTGCCTTCCTGGGTTCCTCATTGAAATCCTCATCGTCTTCTTGATCATCTCGCAAGACGCACCTCCTTTCAGGTCGAGAAGACCTTCTTCGACGACAATCCTGAGACGCCGTCTGTGCTCTGCAGGGATCAGGGATCCGAATGGCCAGGCGCCGCAGGACAATGTCACTCACGGGCAGGAGTGCCCGTGCTACCTTTTCGTCGGCGCTTCGCCCGGTGACGCGTCCCGCGCCATCTTCCCCATCATCGTCTCGCTGAAGCCTTTCAGGTCGGTCCAGAATGTTCCCTGGCCCGCATACAACAGGTTCAGTTCGACCGTTTCGGGCAGGCCCGTCGCGAAGATCCACTGGTTGTACGCTTCACCCGAGCCGAAGGCATCGACCGCCATTTTGAACTTCTCGGACTTCGCCTGCTCGAGCAGCTTCTTCGAGCTCGCCTTTGCTTCCCCCAGCGTCACCGACGCCTGCGCGTCGAGCTCGGCCGTCTCCTTGTCGATCTTGGCCACCAGTTGAGTCGTCTCGGCCTTCGTCTGCTCCGCTTCCTTCTGCCCCTCGGCCATCTGCTTCGCAACGAGCTTCTCGGTCTCGACCCGCGTCCGCTCGGTCTCCAGCTTGACCTTTTCCTTTTCCTCCGCGAGCGTGCCCTGCGTCTTGGTCGTAATCTGCTCCTGCTCGCGGGTCAGTTTCAACTCTTCCGCGATGTACGAGTCCTGGATCGGCAGCCGCACTTCCTGCGGGATGTAAATGTGTCGCACCAGCCCGTACAGCAGGCTCACTTCCTTCTCCTCCAGCACCTTCTTGAAGTTCTCCGACGCCTTCAGCTGGAATACCTGCCGGGAGTCGCCGACCAGCAGATCGACCGCCCCCAGCTTCGAACCTTCGTTGCGGCAGATGCTTTCGATCTGCGGGAGCACCACCTTCTGTTCGACCGAAGCGATGTTGCCGAAGCGGCGGATGACGTTGGGCGCCTGATCCGGCATGATGCCCCAGATAGCGGTGAAGTCCATGTGAATCGTGAACCCGTCCTTCGACGGAAACGCGATGCCGCTGTTGTCGTCGGCGATCATCGGCTCCCCGCTGGCGTCGAGGGCCACGTCCCCCGCTTTGTCCAGCACGAGGTTCGCGGTGACGCTGTTCTCGCGGTATCCGACCTTCACCACGTCGACCTGCTGCTCGCGCGGGTTGATGAGATAAAGCCCCGGTTGAAGGACCTTGTCCTGAATACCCGACGTCCCCTGAGTTGCCAGGTTGTCGGTCAGGTTAGTGACGACGCCGACATAGCCCGACGGCACATTGACCCACCCGCCATGCTTGATCTGCCCGCCGCCGGAATCGGTTGCCTCTTCCTTGACCACCTTCACTTCGTAGCCATACGAGTTGATGCGGTAGCGTCCCGGGGGAAGCGGCTTGCGCAGAATTCCCTGGTGCTTCGTCGAGCCGATGTCGCCGTCGACGAGGAACTGACCGGACGAGAGAGGGGCGCCCATCTTGCTCGTGACGATGCCGACTTCGCCCGGTTCGATGATCAGGTCCTTCACCAGCGTCCGTTCCCACCACAGCGGGTTGTAGAAGTGACGCCCGGGGCCGACCATCTGCTCGAGCACGCCAATCTCGGCCGGTTCGCCTGAGTCTTCGACCTTTGCAAAGCTCCCCGAGGCAGCCGGAGGTCGCGATCCCGGCAGGAGCGGAAGCGGCGGCCCCTTGTAGCGGAGCTGCAGGCTGTAGCCTTCATCGACGTAGATCCGGTTCCACGTCCACTCGTAGCAGAACCACAGAAACCCGGCGAGCATCCCGCAGGCGATCGCAATGAAGGCGCCGTTGCGGGGAATGGGAGAGTTGGTCGTCATGGTTGGAATCCGATGAGTAAGCGGATTGATGGAGTCAGTTTCAACCTCGAGAGTGCCCGGGCCTGAATCTTTGCGAGGCCCGGAGCTCGCGTGAGGACCGGGCCTTCCCTTCGGTCAGACCCGGCCACCCGACGCGAACGGTCGGCCTCACTTCGGTGCCGTCGCGCTGGCCGCCCTCGTCTCCTGACTCCTGACTCCTGTCTCCTGACTCCTGCCCTTCGTCCCCTCAAACCCCTCGAACACCCGCATGATCGGGCTGTCGGCCGTGTTGGCCATGATCCGCTTGTACGACGGCGCCAGCTTCTGCAGCATCACGAACCGGGCGAACTGCCCGCCGTCGCCGTTGAAGGCTTCGACCGCCGTCTTCCAACCCGCCGCATCGGCCTCATTCTGGAACCGCACGACGTCCGCCTCGGCCTTCCCCTTCGAGACGATCGCCGCCGCCTCGTCCTTCGCCGCATCCAGCTTGAACTGGGCAACCGCCTTCTTCTCTTCCGCCTTGGTGACGGCCACTTCCTGCTCCTGGATTGCGGCGGTCGTCAGCTTCACCACCGCCTGCTGAGACTTCACCAAAGCTTCCTTCTGCTTGATCATCTCGCGTTCGATGGCGAGCTTCTGCTCGGACGCCTGCTGCAGGATCTGCTGCTGGTATTGCTTCTCCTGCTGCTTGGCGATTTCACGGTCACGGACAGGTGACGCAATTTTTTCGGGCGGGCGGATCCGTGTGATCAACGCCTGGATGATGTCGACTCCCATCGGCTCGCATGCCTGCCGCATCTCCTTTTGAAACTCTTCCTGGAAGATGCTGCGGGTCTCGCCCTGGATGAACTCGCGACCCAGTTCGTTCGAGCCTCGCAGCCGGCAGAAGCTGCGGGCGTTGGGCATGATCACCTTGCGGATGATCTCTTCGTCGATGGGGTCGAACGGATCAATGACCCCCTTGTCCCCTTGCTTGAACTCGTTGTACGTGACGTAAACCTCAGCCGCCTTCTCCGAGTGAATGCGGAACTCGATCACGCCGTCGAGGCTCACCCAGAATCCATCCTTCGAGGGGAAACCCATATCGCGATTTTCGGCCAGGTTGTAGCGCTGGCTGCGGCAATCGACCAGGCCGATCCGCTGCTCGTAGGGGTTGATGTAATACGTCCCCGAATCGAGCGTCTCTTCCTGCACGCCGCGGTAGCCCTTGGGCACCAACAGCTTGTTGGGGTCGGGAGCGAGCGGGCCGGCGAGGTTCGTCACGACCCCCTTGAAGCCGCCGGGGATCGTCACCGGGGCTTTGCGTTCGAGCTTGAAGAGGTACGGATGGATGGCGTATCGGCCGGGACGCAGCACGCCGGGGACGATGCCTTTGGACGTCGGTTCGCCGTTGGCATCGACGTGGGCGAGGAACTCTCCGTAGGGGAGTTCGTCTCCAACCAGGCTCACCCGCACGCCCACTTCGCCGTCGCGGATCACTTCCTGCGGGAGGACAGTCCAGCTCCAGTCGAAGGGGTTGTAGAAGTAGCGTCCTTCGGTGAGGAACCAGGACTGCACCCCTTTGTATTCGGCGTTCTCCTTCGTCCCGGGAGCGACCTCCTGATCGTTGGGAAGGTCCTTGCCGCTCTTCTTGGTGAGGATCGCCATCGAACCCGTGGGGACGTCGATGCGGCACTGGGTATACATCGTCCAGGCGGCCGTCACGGCGATGACGCCGCCCGCCAGCGCGGTGAAGAACCAGCGTCCGTTGCGGGGACGTTCGTCCGGATTGAAGACCCGTTGTTTCGCCATACAGGCTTCCTTCGGGGAATCGAGAGGTTCGCGAGTGCGACCCGCCGAGTGGCGGGAACGAGAGTTTCAGACGGGTGATTTCAACAGCCTAACGCAGGAATCCGTCCGCGGGTTCAGGCAGGCGCGGGAAATGGCCGGGTTGCGGCGGAAAGCCGACTGAACACCCGCATCGCACGACGGTTGGTGCTCATCTTATGCGGTTCAGTCGCTAAAGACGGGATTGTCGGAAGAGTAGCCCTCATGTTCCGCATGAGGCCAAGTGGTCCATTTCAGAAGTTTCTGAAGGGTCATGATGGGTGGCTGGGGTCGACCGAAGGGAGCCCCCAGCTTTCGACGCGGAGTTCGCTGGGGGCTCGCAAAGCCTCGACCCCAGCCACCCCTTTCTGGTCATTCAGGTTTGCTGGAACCCTCCTGAAACTTG